>NZ_CAXRBQ010000111.1:0-62459 GCF_964228735.1 Pontibacterium sp.
GCTGCAGCAACTGATGAAACGCGGTGTTATGATGTGACAAAGCCTGAATCCTTTGTGATTAAAGTGTTTGCTCGCACACTCATTTTACTCACATGGATTCAGGCTTTCTTATTTATCCCAAACTATGGGACAGCAGTGACCGATTGGTTGCCTTTTTATGATGGAAGTCTGCTTACTTCTTAGCGCGCTTACGCTCGTTCTCTTTCAGCAGTTTCTTACGCAGACGGATGTTGTTAGGCGTTACTTCTACCAACTCGTCGTCTTCGATGAAGTCCAGTGCCTGCTCCAGGGTGAAGCGTACCGGTGGTGTCAACTGGATGTTCTCGTCAGAGCCGGACGCACGAACGTTGGTCAGCTGCTTACCCTTGGTTGGGTTCACGGCCAGATCGTTGTTACGGCTGTGAATACCCAGGATCATGCCTTCGTACACTTCGATGTTCGGATCGATCGCCAGACGGCCACGGTCCTGCAGGTTCCACAGGGCGTAACCCAGGGCCTTACCGGTGACCATGGATACCAGTACACCGTTGATACGGCTTACCACGTCACCTTCCTTCACAGGACCGTAGTGGTCGAAGATGGAGGTCATGATGCCGGTACCGGAGGTCATGGTCAGGAACAGGGAGCGGAAACCGATCAGACCACGGGATGGGATCATGAAGGTCAGGCGTACGCGGCCTTTACCGTCCACTTCCATGTTGGTCATGTCGCCCTTACGTTTACCCAGCTCTTCGATCACAGAACCCTGGTGCTCGTCTTCCACGTCGATCATCACCAGCTCGTACGGCTCCTGAATCTCGCCGTCGATCTCTTTCTGGATTACTTCCGGACGGGATACACCCAGCTCGAAACCTTCACGACGCATGGTTTCGATCAGTACGGACAGGTGCAGTTCACCACGGCCGGATACTTTGAATTTCTCTGGGGTTTCGCCATCTTCAACGCGCAGTGCCACGTTGTGGATCAGTTCACGCTCCAGACGGTCTTTGATGTTACGGCTGGTGATGAACTTACCGTCCTGGCCTGCAAACGGAGAATCGTTTACCTGGAAGGTCATGGAAACGGTTGGCTCGTCTACGCTCAGAGCCGGCAGCGCTTCAACGTTGTCTGGATGACAGATGGTGTCGGAGATGTTCAGCGCATCGATACCGGTGATACAGATGATGTCACCCGCAGTTGCGGTGTCGACTTCGACACGCTCCAGACCGTGGTAACCCATGATCTTCAGTACGCGGCCGGAACGGACCTTACCTTCGCGGTCGATCACTTTTACCGGGGTGTTGGTGCTTACGCTGCCACGGGTCACACGGCCAACACCGATAACGCCAACGTAGCTGTTGTAGTCCAGCGCGGAGATCTGCATCTGCAGCGGTCCGTCTACGTCGACTTTTGGTGCTTCTACGTGCTCAACGATCGCTTCGAACAGTGGCGTCATGTCTTCTGCCATCTCTTCTGGATCGTTACCGGCGATACCGTTCAGGGCGGATGCGTATACAACCGGGAAGTCCAGCTGTTCGTCGGTAGCGCCCAGGCTGTCGAACAGGTCGAATACCTGATCCATTACCCAGTCAGGACGTGCGCCAGGACGGTCGATCTTGTTGATTACAACGATCGGACGCAGACCCTGGTCAAACGCTTTCTGCGTTACGAAGCGGGTCTGAGGCATTGGGCCGTCTACGGCATCAACCAGCAGGCAGACGCAGTCAACCATGGACAGTACACGCTCTACTTCGCCACCGAAGTCCGCGTGCCCAGGAGTGTCCACAATGTTAATGCGGTAGTCGTTCCATTTGATGGCGGTGTTTTTCGCCAGAATGGTGATGCCGCGCTCTTTCTCCTGGTCGTTGGAGTCCATGATGCGCTCGGTGCCCTCGTCGCGGCGACCCAGGGTGCCGGACTGAGAAAGCAGCCCATCGACCAGGGTGGTTTTACCGTGGTCAACGTGAGCGATGATTGCGATGTTACGCAAGTTGTCGATGTTAGAAGACATGTTAACTATTCAACCGGATAATGGAGTGGAATCAGTACACAGGTGTGCCTGTCATAAAAACGAACCCGGCACTGCCAAGCAGTACCGGGTGTATATTTTGCGCGCATTATACATGGATTGTGATGACAGAACCTTATATCCGTGGTGTGAATGATAATTTCCTGATCACTTTCTGAGCGACAGCTTTTGACGCAGATAAACAAAACCCGATATCGACGCTGCAAAAGAGAGCACTTTAAAAAAGGTTGGAGTATGATGTTTCCGCTACTACAAAGCGGATGTGTATGACAAATCCAGTGTTTTGCACCAAGTTGGTGCGTCATGATTGGTCCTTGCATTATATTGGTGCAAAAAAGGGCGGAGCGCTGGTTAGCAATGTCCCAAAAATAAGCACTTACGAGCGATTTCAGTGCTGGCACGCTACTTGCTAAGTGTAATGGCAAGTAACGAACATAAGCTCAGCACTGCATACTGCGAGTCTGGCAAATTCTAATAGTGGAGAAAGCCAAATGTCAGAGAAGACTCTGAATCTGATCAAAGAAAGCGAAGCGAAGTGGGTTGACCTGCGTTTCACCGATTCTCACGGTAAAGAGCAGCACGTAACCATCCCAGTTTCCGACATGGGTGACGACTTCTTCGAAGAAGGTAAAATGTTTGATGGTTCTTCCATCTCCGGTTGGAAAGGCATCAACGACTCCGACATGATCCTGATGCCTGAAGACAGCGCATCCGTACTGGATCCATTCTCTGAAGCAACCACTGTTATCGTACGTTGTAACATCGTTGAGCCTGCGACTGGTCAGGGCTACGAGCGTGACCCACGTTCCGTTGCTAAGCGCGCGGAAGAGTACCTGAAGTCTACCGGTATCGCTGACACCGCTATGTTTGGTCCAGAGCCAGAGTTCTTCGTATTCGACGAAGTTAAATGGCACGCTGATATTTCCGGTTGCGGTTACACCATCGCATCTGAAGAAGCTTCTTGGGCGTCTAGCCACAACATCGAAGGCGGTAACATCGGTCACCGTCCACGTGTTAAAGGCGGTTACTTCCCAGTACCACCAATCGATTCCCTGCACGACCTGCGTGCCGCTATGTGTGACGCGATGGAAGCGATGGATCTGACTGTAGAAGTACACCACCACGAAGTAGCAACTGCTGGTCAGTGTGAGATCGGTGTTGGTCCTAACACTCTGACTAACAAAGCAGACGAAGTACAGGTACTGAAGTACTGCGTACACAACGTTGCTCACGCATACGGCAAAACTGCTACCTTCATGCCTAAGCCGCTGGTAGGCGACAACGGTTCCGGTATGCACGTTCACATGTCCCTGTCTAAAGACGGTGTGAACCTGTTCTCTGGTGACGCTTACGCGGGTATGTCTGAAACTGCTCTGTACTACATCGGCGGTATCATCAAGCACGCTAAAGCACTGAACGCGCTGACCAACTCCTCTACTAACGCTTACAAGCGTCTGGTACCAGGTTTCGAAGCACCAGTAATGCTGGCGTACTCTGCACGTAACCGTTCTGCTTCCATCCGTATCCCATACGTGACTAACCCGAAAGCACGTCGTGTAGAAGCACGTTTCCCTGACCCATCCGCTAACCCATACCTGTGCTTCGCAGCACTGATGATGGCGGGTCTGGACGGTATCGAGAACAAGATCCACCCTGGCGACGCTGCTGATAAAGACCTGTACGACCTGCCAGCTGAAGAAGCTGCAGAGATCCCACAGGTAGCGGCTTCCCTGGAAGAAGCTCTGAACGCTCTGGAAGAAGACCGTGACTTCCTGACCAAAGGTGGCGTATTCACTGACGACATGCTGGACGCATTCATCGCGCTGAAGCGTGAAGAAGTTGAGAAAGTGAACATGACTACTCACCCAGTAGAATTCGACCTGTACTACTCTGTATAAGGTCTCGCTACTGAGCAAAGAAAGCCTCCTTCGGGAGGCTTTTTTTTGGCCTGAAGAAAGCGAATTCCCCGATCTGTGACTCCAACTAAGTGTGGTGGGCAGTTTGAGGGTGGTTGTGACAGGTCAGGATTGATGGTGATTGCAGTGCAATTTCGGGGCAGGATTATTTTGATGCACTAAAATGGTGCAATAGATATGGGCGAGTTTAAAGGGCTTGCGGTAGCGTGCTATCCAAAAGGGCCTGGAATGTGCGCAGATTGGGCGGTTTTTGCCCCGTTTGCCTGTTTGTGGCCCATATGGCGTGAAAAGCATAAAGCTGGTTTGGTTTTTGCATTTTCATAAATAACAGAGAACGGGACGCCGCAGCGGACCGGAGTGAGAGAGGCTCAATACCGATGCTGGTTAGCGAGATGTACAAAAAGATACTGGAGAACCTGGGGACAGCCGTGGTGCTGCTCGATGGTCAGCTGTATATCCAGTACATGAACCCGGCGGCTGAGATGCTATTGGCGGCCAGCGTGCGTCAGCTGCGTCGTCGGGATCTCGGTGACTGGTTTGGTATCGAGCAGTCGCAGATTGATGGTTTACATGAATCGTTGCGGAGCGGCCACCCGTTTACCCGCCGTGAAGCTAAGCTGCGTAACCTCTCCGAGCAGATCCTTACGGTCGACTACACGGTTAACCCATTGCCGATGACCGGTGAAAACTGGTTGTTGCTGGAGATTGAGGCCCGTGACCGCCTGATCCGCATCGAACGTGAAGAGGAGCTGCTGACCCGCCATGCCACTGCGCAGATGCTGGTGCGTGGTCTGGCACACGAAATCAAGAACCCACTGGGTGGCTTGCGCGGTGCCGCGCAGCTACTGGAGCGGGAACTGGATGATATCTCCCTGCACGACTATACCCAGGTAATCATCGAAGAGGCGGATCGCCTGCGCAACCTGGTCGACCGGATGCTGGGGCCGCGTAAATTGCCGGATATTGCGGATGTGAATATCCACGCCATCCTGGAGCGGGTGTGCAGTCTGGTGGCAGCCGAGAGTGGCGGCAGTGTGGAGCTGGTCCGCGATTACGACCCGAGTATCCCAGAGTTCCGTGGTGATGCAGAGCAGCTGATCCAGGCGATCCTGAACATCGTGCGCAACAGTATGCAGGCTCTGCAGAGCAGCAATACCGAACAGCCAACCATCCGTTTGCAGACCCGCACCTTGCGCCAGATTACCCTGGGTACCGAGAAGCACCGCCTGGTATGCAGCGTGCGCATTGAGGACAACGGTCCGGGTATTCCGGAGGAACTGCTGAGCCAGATCTTCTACCCGATGGTCAGCGGTCGTGCGGATGGCTCAGGTTTGGGACTGTCGATCGCCCAGTCGATCATCAATCAGCATCACGGTCTGATCGAATGCGAGACCCGTCCCGGCCGAACCCTATTTGAACTATTTATCCCTTTGGAGCTGAACCATGAGTCTGTCAGGTAGTGTTTGGGTCGTTGATGACGACCGCTCAATTCGTTGGGTACTGGAAAAAGCGCTGTCCGCAGAAGGTATCAACAACACCGTATTCGACAGTGCTGATGTGTTGATTCAGGCGCTGGAACGCCAGAAGCCGGATGCCATCATCAGTGATATTCGCATGCCGGGCACCGATGGCCTCGCATTGCTGGATCATATCCAGGCGCGTTATCCACAGATCCCGATCATCATCATGACTGCGCACTCTGATCTGGATTCTGCTGTCGCTTCCTATCAGGGCGGGGCGTTTGAGTACCTGCCTAAGCCGTTTGACGTGGATGAGGCGATCGCCCTGGTGAAGCGTGCCCTGGAGCATGCCATCGAGCAGCAGAAGCAGGTCGAGGAACAGACCTCTGAGCCGGAAACCGAGATCATCGGTGAAGCACCGGCAATGCAGGAGGTGTTCCGCGCGATCGGGCGTTTGTCCCAGTCCAATATCACTGTGCTGATCAACGGTGAGTCGGGTACCGGTAAAGAGCTGGTGGCCCATGCGCTGCATACCCACAGCCCACGCCGTGATGCGCCGTTTATCCCGCTCAACATGGCGGCGATCCCCCATGACCTGATCGAGTCGGAACTGTTTGGTCACGAGAAAGGTGCCTTCACCGGTGCGGCGGCTGCACGCCGTGGCCGCTTCGAGCAGGCCGATGGCGGTACGTTGTTCCTGGACGAGATCGGTGATATGCCGGCTGACGCCCAGACCCGTCTCTTGCGTGTGTTGGCAGACAGCGAATTCTACCGTGTGGGTGGTCACACCCCGGTGAAGGTGGACGTACGTATTATCGCTGCAACCCACCAGAACCTGGAAAAGCTGGTACAGGAAGGGCGTTTCCGTGAGGACTTGTTCCACCGCCTTAACGTGATCCGTATCCATCTGCCAACGCTGTCTGAGCGCCGGGAAGACATTCCACGTCTGACCCGCCACTTCCTCAACAGCTCTGCCGAAGAGCTGGGGGTCGAACCGAAGATTCTCAGCGGCGAAGCGGAAACCTATATGTGTGGCCTGCCTTGGGCGGGTAACGTGCGTCAGCTGGAAAACACCTGTCGCTGGCTGACCGTGATGGCCTCCGGGCGTGAGGTGCTGGTCTCTGACCTGCCACCGGAACTGCTGGAAGCGGAAGCGGCGCAAACTACCACCGGTAACAACTGGCAGGGTGCTTTGCGCAACTGGGCTGATCAGCAGCTGTCACTGGGGCAGAGTGGTTTGCTGGATGAAGCGGTACCCGCGTTCGAGAAGATCATGATCGAAACCGCACTCAAACATACGGCGGGCCGTCGGCGTGATGCGGCCAACCTGCTGGGCTGGGGCCGTAACACCCTGACCCGTAAGATCAAAGAGCTGGATATGGATGTGGGCAACAACAGCGCCGATCCGGAATAAGCACCCGCTCAGCTCACTGGGGCTGTTGAACCACAGCAGCCCCTGCCTTACACTCCCGCCACACCTCTTTCTCTGCTATTACCGCGGGTATCGCCATGCTGCACGTCGTCCTGTTTGAACCTGAAATCCCACCCAACACCGGCAACATCATCCGCCTGTGTGCCAATACCGGTTTTCAACTGCATCTGGTGGAGCCGCTGGGGTTCGATTTTGACGACAAAAAGCTGCGCCGGGCGGGACTCGACTACCATGAGTTTGCGGCGGTGAAAGTGCACAAGGATCTGGATACGGCACTGGCGGTGATCCAGCCAAAGAACGTCTGGGCGCTGACCACCAAAGGCAGTCGCAACTACTGCGATGCGCAGTTCCAGCCGGGTGATGTGCTGTTGTTTGGACCGGAGACCCGCGGCTTACCGCCTGAGGTGCGTGATGCGCTGCCGCAGGAAACTCTGTTGCGTTTGCCGATGAAGGAAGAGAGTCGCAGCCTTAACCTGTCCAACGCCTGTGCCATCGTTGTGTACGAGGCTTGGCGTCAGCTCGGTTTTGAAGGGGGTAAGTAAGTAGTTGCTTACGCCGGGTATAAAGAAAGTTAGATAAGTGTCCAGTCGCTGAAGGTGGCGGCCTGGCCGCAGTAGTGGCCGTGGGAATCAGTCAGATTCCACACCACGGTTTTGCCCAGCTCAAAACGTTTGCCGGTTTTGCTGATGCGGATGCCCTGGTAGTCATCGATATAACCATCGCACTGCACCCGTTCCAACATCGCGGCGCGCACCTCACGCAGATCCGGTTCGGCCGAGTAACGCGAGGGCATACCGATAAACTCCTCCCACTCCAGTTCCCATAGCTGTTGCGCCGTCAGGTTGGCGTAGGTAAAGCGTGGATCGCTGCCACCGTCGTGGGCCAGCACCACGCAGGGTGCTTCATAGAGCGCTTGGGCTAATTCTTGCTCAGATGCGTGCTCGGACAATCCGGCTAATGGATACTGTAAACGTGCCTGGAAACTCCGGATAATGGTGTTGGAAAGTTGGATAATCGATTTGGTTTGCCAGGGCTGCATAGGGATCACGGAGTCCTTGTCATGATGAAGCTTCCACTGAGATACTACCGCTCTACATGAATAGAATGAACCTTAAATCATGAAGCAGGATGCTATAATCCTCACCCAGTTCGACCCTATAGCGTCGTCGCCAGGCTGCCTTGCGGCAGTTGATCACCTCGGCGGACGGATTCTCTTTCAGGCAGGTGTTTCCCAGCGCGTGAATATTCTGGCGCTGCAGCAACAGTTACTACCCTGTGTAGTGCTGGTGGATGGATTGCAACAACTGGCCGACTTCAAACAGGTTTCAGCAGACAGCATGATCAGTATCTTGCCGATGACGGCGGGCGAAGTTGATGCTGTGTTACAGGCCGGGGCTGCGGACAAACTGCTGCGAATGGCACGCGGAGAATCCGCCTAAGCAAACCGCAATTCGCTTTGATTGATTTAAGTTACAGGTAATAAAATGCGGGTGATCGTTTCCTTTCTCGCGATGTTGTTCGTCAGTGCATCGTTGCATGCAGCGCAGCCTGCTGCCGGTGCTGATGAAGTGGCCCAGATGTGTAAGAAGATCAGTGGCCGTCTGGCCAGCGTCTCTTACAAAGAGTGCTCCAATATTCATTTTTACCAGCCGCGTTTTTACTCCGCCAACAACCTGCCGATTCTGGAAGCGCACTATGCGGCCAAGACCGGCACCAAGAATCCGGTGCGTATTCTGTTTATCGGGGGCATTCACGGTGACGAGCTGTCCAGTGTCAGCGTGACCTTTAAGTGGCTGAACACCCTTAACAAACATCACAGCGGATCGTTCGACTGGCACTTTGTGCCGCTGGCCAATCCGGACGGGTTGATGCGTCGTCCGGCGACCCGTGTGAACGCAAACAACATCGACCTCAACCGCAACTTTATTCCGGCCGAGGCAGAGCTCACGCCGCTGGAGTATTGGCAGCAGCGGGCCAAGATGCGTAAGCGTTACTATCCGGGGCAAGCACCGCTGAGCGAACCGGAAAGTAAGATGATCCACAAGCTGATCGAGGAATACCGTCCGACCGTTATTGTGTCGGTACATGCGCCACACGGTATGCTGGACTTTGATGGCGACAAACAGCCACCACAGCGTCTGGGACCGCTCTACCTGCGCCACCTGGGTACTTATCCTGGGTCGCTGGGTAACTATGGCTGGTATGTAAAAAATATCCCGGTACTGACCATCGAGCTGCAGTACGCAGGCATCATGCCGTCACCGCAGGATATCAGTAAGATGTGGGTGGATCTGGTGCGTTGGGTGCGTTACAAAGCGAAGCCTAAGAATCAGATCGCCGAGGGTGGGGAGGAGCCGTAAGCCTTTTCCTCCAGGTATCCTGCAGATACAAAAAAGCCGGAGCAGTTGCTCCGGCTTTTTTAATGTTAAAACAGACGCTTAGTGTGCGTTGCCTTCTGCCTGTGCCTGCTGCTGTGCCAGCTGCTGAGCGTACAGGGCATCGAAGTTTACCGGTGCCAGCATCAGCGGAGGGAAGCTTGCTTTGGACGCCATGTTGTCGATCGCTTCACGTGCGTATGGGAACAGGATGTTCGGGCAGAACGCACCCAGGGTGTGGTGCAGTTCGCCTTCTTCCAGGCCAGCGATAGTGAAGATACCTGCCTGCTGGATCTCCGCCAGGAACGCAGTTTCGTTGTCGTTCTTCACCGTTACGGTCAGTGTCAGAACTACTTCGTACGCACCTTCACCCAGCTGCTGGGTGCGGGAGTTCATGTCCAGGTTAACTTCTGGCTGCCAAGGCTTGGTGAACACTTCTGGCGCATTTGGGGATTCCAGGGACGCGTCTTTCAGGTATACACGCTGTACTGCAAACTGCGGTGCCTGTGCTTCAGCCTGCTGGTTCTGTTCGTTCTCAGACATCGTAAGATCCTTTCAATAGAAGTTGTGTTATTCGGCGAGCAAGGCGTCGAGTTTACCCTGATGCTCTAACGCAAATAGGTCGTCGCAACCGCCCACATGGGTATCGCCGACAAAGATCTGCGGTACGGTGTGGCGTTGGGCGCGGGCCATCATCTCCTGACGGGCGCCAGCCTGGCGGTTTACGTCGATCTCAGTGTATTGCACACCCTTGTGATCCAGCAGCATTTTGGCACGGATGCAAAATGGGCAGATCGCAGTGGTGTAAATCAGTGTGTCTTTCATGGTTTATTTAACCACCGGCAGTGACTGACCCTTCCATTCGGTCATGCCACCAGACAGGCGCATTACATTGGTGAAACCTGCCGCCTTCAGTTTCTTGGTTGCCGCACCTGCAGTCTGGCCCAAGTTGCAGACAACAATGATCGGCTTCTCTTTGTATTTGTTCAGTTCGTCGATGCGACGCTCCAGCTCCGCCATCGGGATGTGACGTGCGCCGGTAATGCGGCCAGTATCCCACTCTTTCTTTGGACGGATATCCAGGATTACTGCGTCTTCTTTATTGATCATCTGGGTGGCGATGGCCGGTGTCACGGCTTTGCCTGCACGGCGGCTTTCGTTCCACAACAACATGGCCAGGGTCAGCACCCAGGCTGCAACCAGAAAGACATGGTTGCCAATAAACTCAATCACTTGTTCCATCATTTTTTCCGACTCGGAGGACCGCTTGGGTCTGGCGTTAAATCAAAGCCGGTAAGTATACAACGCGATCAAGACGGGTATAACCCGCATTTGTCATGAAGGCGCAGGTAATTATGTTTTAAAGAGAGGTAAGGCATAAGTTCGCGCAAAATATCAGAGGCTTACGCGACAAAACTTCATGTTGCTGATTGGGTATCTGAACATTCTGGCGTTGCATCTTGCTCCATTGGCCTTGAGCCTTGGAACCACCAAGGCCCAGCATCCAATAAAGCAACCTGCTTAGCCATAATGCCCAGATCTTCCAATCCCTTCATGCAAAGTGCGGGTTAAGGCGCATAATCAAAAACTCGACAATTGTCCGATCTTTTCTTTTATATACGCCTTTTTCATGGTGAGAGTCGTTCGCGTTCAGGCGGCGAAATGCGTAGAATAGCGGGCCATCTGAACTCATTTAATGGCGATAAAACAAGAACCGTTATGACGAACGCGCGCGCACCTAAAGCACTTATCATTCTGGATGGTTTCGGTATCGAATCGTCCGAGTCTTCCGCAATCGAAGCGGCGAACACTCCGGTATGGGACAACCTGCTGGCGACCAAGCCGGTATCCCGCATTGCTACCTCCGGTATGGCGGTGGGTCTGCCGGAAGGGCAGATGGGTAACTCCGAAGTGGGGCACATGAACATCGGCGCAGGCCGCACCGTGTACCAGAACTTCACCCGTATCTCCAAAGCGATTGATGACGGCGACTTCTTTGAAAACGAAGTGCTGATAGCTGCAATGGATAAAGCGATTGCGGCAGGTAAGGCGGTTCACCTGCTGGGTCTGCTCTCACCGGGTGGTGTGCACAGCCACGAAGAGCACATCCTGGCGCTGATCGATATGGCGGCCAAGCGTGGTGCCAAGGCGATCTACCTGCATGCGATTCTGGATGGCCGTGATATGCCACCACGTTCCGCCGAGCCATCCCTGCTGAAAGTGCAGGCCAAGTTCGAAGAGCTGGGCCTGGGGGGGATTGCTACCGTTGTGGGACGTTACTTCGCCATGGACCGCGACAACCGTTGGGACCGTGTCCAGCTGGCCTTTGATGCGATGACCCAGGGTAAAGCGCCGCAGACTGCACAGTCCGGTACCGAAGCGCTGGCTGCAGCATACGCGCGTGACGAAAACGATGAGTTCGTACAGGCAACCGTGATCACCGATGCATCCGGTGCACCACTGGCGAAAGTGGAAGACGGCGACACCCTGATCTGCGCCAACTTCCGTCCGGACCGTGCCCGCGAAATTACCCGCAGCTTTGTGGAAGGTGACGCGTTCGCCGGATTCGAACGTGCGGTTAAACCGGCACTGAGCCAATACGTGATGATGACCGAGTACGCGGCCGACATCGACACCGCGTGTGCATACCCGCCGCTGAAAATCAGCAACGACCTGGGTGAGTACCTGTCTGGCATGGGTAAAACCCAACTGCGTATCGCCGAAACCGAGAAGTATGCCCACGTGACCTTCTTCTTCAACGGCGGTCAGGAAGATGTATACCCAGGTGAAGAACGTATCCTGGTGCCAAGCCCAGACGTTGCAACCTACGACCTGCAGCCGGAAATGAGCGCACCGGAAGTGACCGAGAAGCTGGTGGAAGCGATCAAAAGTGGCAAGTTCGACCTGATCGTTTGCAACTTCGCCAACGGTGACATGGTGGGTCATACAGGTGTATTTGATGCCGCGGTGAAAGCGGTGGAAACCGTGGACGACAGCATCCGCCAGGTACTGGAAGCGATGGCTGAAGTGGGCGGCGAAACCCTGATCACCGCCGACCACGGTAACGTGGAGATGATGGTGGATCCGAAATCCGGTCAGCCTCACACCGCACACACCATCTGGCCGGTAGCGCTGGTATACGACGGTCCGCGTGCCGACGAGATCAAACTGGAAGACGGTGCTCTGTGTGACCTGGCGCCAACTCTGCTGGATCTGATGGCGCTGGAGCAGCCAGCGGAGATGACCGGCAAATCCCTGCTTGTTGCCAAGTAAGCGACAGGCCGGATCAGGATGGAGCCGTACTTGACCCGGCAAACAGGGGCAGGCTTGGTGCTGCGCGTTTTCGCCAGAGTCTGCCTGCCGCTGCTACTCCTCTTTTCCCTGACGTCTGTGGTGCATGCCGCAGACGGTCAGGCCTCCGAAGCCCAGATTCGCAAGCTGAAGAAAGATATTGCGAGTCTGCAGAAACAACTCTCCAAGAGTGAAGGCGAGGCCTCCAGCCTCAGCAGCCAGCTACGCAAAAGCGAGTTGGCGATCTCCCGCATCAGCAAACAGATCAGTGCCCTGGACAAGCAGCTTTCCCGCCTGGGGTCCCATGCCGGGTCTCTGGAGGGCAAACGTGACGCCCTGCGCAAGGAGCTGAACAAGCGTGCGGTGTCGATTAGTCAGCAGCTGCGTGAACAGTACAAGCTGGGGCAACAGCCCTGGTTACAGGTGCTGTTGATGCAAAAAGACCCGGAAGAGCTGTCGCGCATGATGCGCTACTTCGGTGTCATCAACAGCGAGCTGGCCGGTCAGATCAAAAGCTTCAAATCCCGTCTTGCCCAGCTGAACAATACGGAAACCGAGCTGTCCGACACAGAGCAGAAGATGGTGGTGAAACGCCGTCAGCTGAAACTGGAGAAAAACGACCTCGAGAAGAACCGCGCCCAGCGCGCTAAAACGCTGGCAGCGATTCGTGGTGAGATCAAATCGGATCAGCAGCGTCTGGCGCGTCTCAAGGCCAACCGTGAGCGCATGGAAAAAGTGCTGAAAGAGGTTCGGCGGGCGATCGACAAGGTCGCGCTGGATCGTGACGGCAAGGCGTTCCGCGAACTCAAAGGCAAACTGCCATGGCCGGTGAGCGGCAAGATCCGGCGCGGCTTTGGTAGCGTATCGGACAATATCCGTTATGATGGAGTCTGGATCGCTACCAAGGCGGGGCGGGATGTCAAAGCCGCCCACCACGGACGTGTGGTGTTTTCCGACTGGCTGCGTGGCCATGGTCTGGTGATGATTATCGACCACGGCGGAAACTATCTTTCCCTTTACGGCTACAATGAAACACTACAGCGTGATGTCGGGGATTGGGTCTCTGCCGGTGAAACCATCGCCACCGTTGGCGCCAGCGGCGGCCGCAGTGAACCGGGGCTCTATTTTGCGATCCGATATAAAGGAAAGGCGACCAACCCGAAACGCTGGCTGGCAAAACGATAGCCGCTTCCGGACGATAAGGAACAGAATATGAAATTGCGCAAGGCAGTGCAGACCGCACTGCGTTCACTGGTGTTGGCATCCCTCTGTGGTGTGGCGTTTAACGCAACCGCAGAAACCCCGGCCGCACCGCAGGAGCCCGCCAAGCAGCTGCCACTGGAAGAGTTGCGTCTCTTTGCCGAAGTATATGACCGCATCAAAAACGCCTACGTAGAACCGGTCGACGATGCCAAGCTGCTGCAGGATGCCGTACGTGGCATGCTCGCTGGCCTGGATCCCCACTCCAACTACATGGACGCCGAAGAGTTTGAAAGCCTGCAGGTACACACCAGCGGTGAGTTCGGTGGCCTGGGCATCGAAGTGGGGATGGAAGAACCCTACATCCGTGTGATCACGCCCATCGACGATACCCCGGCGCAACGTGCCGGGGTGAAAGCGGGTGACCTGATCACGCAGCTGGACGACAAACCCGTTGCCAGCATGACGCTGGAGGAAGCGATCAACCTGATGCGAGGTGAGCCGGGCGAGCCGATCACCCTGACCATCCTGCGTGAGGGCCGTGATGCGCCCCTGCAGATCAAGGTGGTGCGTGACATCATCCACGTGGCCAGCGTGAAAAGCCGTCTATTGGAGCCGGGTTACGGTTACCTGCGTATCACCCAGTTCCAGGTAAATACCGGTAAGGAACTGATCCGCCAGCTGGAGAAACTGCGCGAAGAGGGTGAGCTAAACGGCATGGTGCTGGACCTGCGTAACAACCCGGGTGGTGTACTGCAGGCCGCAGTGGACGTGAGTAACGCGTTCCTGTCCGAAGGTACCATCGTATATACCGAAGGTCGTCTGCCGAACTCTGACCAGTTGTTTGAAGCCAACGGCCAGACCGTGGCGGCGGACCTGCCGCTGGTGGTGTTGATCAACGGCGGTTCCGCGTCCGCCTCCGAAATCGTGGCCGGGGCGCTGCAGGATCAGAAACGTGCCGTGATCATGGGCACCGACAGCTTTGGTAAGGGCTCGGTGCAGACCATCCTGCCGCTGGCCAAGGACCGTGCGATCAAGCTGACCACCGCCCGTTACTTCACCCCGAACGGTCGCTCCATCCAGGCACAAGGTATCGAACCGGATATCGAAGTGGCGAATGCCGAGCTGAAACCGCTGGATAGCGGGGTTGGTCACCTGAAAGAGAAGGACCTGAGTGGCCACCTGGAAAACGGTCAGAACAGTGAGGGCGAAGCCGCTGCCAGCCGGGTGCAGGATAAAGCCTTGCTGCGCGAAGACTTCCAGCTGTTTGAGGCCCTGAGCCTGCTCAAAGCACTGTCGATCGTGAAGTTACAGGATAAGTAAATTTGATCTCACTAAGGACGCTGGGCCTGCGGCTCAGCTTTTTGCTGTGGATAACAGCGTTTTCCGGGCTCCTGCAGGCGGAAGAGTCCGACTTCGAACCACGGATGGTGCTGATCATTGATGATATGGGTTACAACCTGCGAAAAGGTGAGGCCGCCCTGGCCCTGCCCGGCGCTGTAACCTACTCAATCCTGCCGTTTACCCCCTATGCCAAGCGTTTCGCCAATGCAGCCCATGACAGTGGGCGTGAAGTGATGCTGCACGTGCCGATGGCCAACACCCGTGCCAAGGAGCTGGGACCGGGTGCACTTACGGCGGATATGCAGCGCGAAGCGCTCCAGGCGGGCCTGAACAAGGCATTGGATGCAACGCCGCATGTCAGTGGCGTAAACAACCATATGGGCAGCCTGCTGACCAGCATGGAGCAGCCGATGAACTGGGTAATGGAAACTCTGAAGGCGCGGGATCTCTACTTTATCGACAGCCTGACCACGGTAAAAACCGTGGGCTGGAAGAAGGCGCGGGAAGCTCAGGTGCCGTACCTGAAACGCCACGTCTTTCTGGATCACCAGATCGATGAGACGTTTATCGATGGCCAGTTCAAGCGTGCGCTGGATGTTGCGGAGAAATTTGGTTTTGTGGTGGTGATCGGACACCCCTACCCGGAAACCTCCGCGTATCTGGCCAAGACTTTGCCTACCCTGGGCGAGAAAGGCATCCGCCTGGTGCCGGCGTCGGCCATCGTGAATCCCGACGTTAAGCGTCAGCTGACCCGCTATGCCCAGAACCGCATTGAATTGGCGGCTGCAGCGCAACTTTCGTCAAAACAGCCGCCTTCAGAACAGCAGGGCGAGGCCGTCACCGATTAGCTTGATCCCCACCATTACGGTCAGGGTCTCAAAGGCCCGCTTGACCAGCTTGTTGCCACGGCTGATCGCTAGATGGGCGCCGGTATAGGATCCGATGATGGCCCCCACCAACAACGCCGGCAGCCAATCCCACTGGGGTGGTTGCTGTAGCGCCACGGTCACCGCGCCGGATGAGTTCCAGAACAGTCCCACCAGAATCAGCACATAGGTGACGGCACGTTTGTAGTCGAAACCAAACCAGAACACCAACCACAGGGTCACAAACAGACCGGTACCCGAGGTCAGCGAGCCGTTGAGGAAACCGATCAGGAACAACACCGCGCCACCGATAATCAGGCCTTTGCCCTCCCGATTGCGTGGTTCGTACGTCATACCCAGCTGTTTCTTGCTAAACGAGTAGATCCCGAGGCCTGCGGTGAGTATGCCCAGCGCCAGGATGGTCCAGGCTTCCGGCAGTTGCAGGATGACGTAGGCCCCCAGCACAACGCCCGGCAGGCCCCAGGCGAGGATATACCCGCAGAAACGGTAATCCAGCGAGCCTTCGCGCAGGTGACGCAGGGTCGCGCCGATACCGAGTGCGACACTGGCGATTTTGTGGGTCGCCAACGCCACCGGAAAACTCAGCCCCAGAAACAGCAGTACCGGCAGTTGTAGCAACCCGGCGCCCCCACCCGCCATCGCCGAGAGGCCGTTGGCAAAGAGGGAGAGGGTGAATAGCAGCAGCTGGTCCAGTATCAGGTCCATGGCGTGGTCAGTCCGTCAGAGTGGTCTTGGAGGTGGTAATACAGATACGGGAGGCAGAGGCCTCCCGTATTGGATCGAGCAGGGTGGTTAACCTGCTGGGCGGAATACCGCAGCGGCCAGGCGTGGCCACTGGTCGTCCCACTGCTCGGTAGGGCTACGCTTGAACTCGCTGCGCACAAACTGGCGGATACGGCCTTCTGCCGCGGCCATCAGTAGGTTGGCGCTGGCGCCCGGGGTGATCTGCGTACGCAGGCCTTCGCGGGCTTCCGCTTCGCGCAGAACCTGCTTGATCTGGGTTTCCAGCCGTTCGAAGAACTGGTTAACACGGGTGCGCAGGCGATCGGTTTCGCCGGACAGGGCGTCACCGGTCAGGATGCGGGCCATGCCCGGATTCTTCTGGACGAAAGCCAGCAGCAGTGTGAGGATCTGCTCACACTGACGGATGCCGTCGACGTCCGATTTGGTAATCATGCTCACGCGGGTGAAGACGGTGTCTTCGATAAAGCCGATCAGGCCTTCAAACATGCGTGCCTTGCTTGGAAAGTGGCGGTACAAAGCAGCTTCCGATACGCCAACCTCTTTGGCCAGCGCAGCGGTAGTGATGCGGGCACCCGGATTTACTTCCAGCATCTGGGCCAGGGCCTGCAGGATCTGCTCGTAACGGGATACTCTCTGTTTCTCTTGTGCGGTCATTCCCGGTCCTTACTACGAACGGTTGGTAATCAGCGTACCCACACCTTCATCGGTGAAGATCTCAAGCAGGCAGGAGTGTGCCACACGACCGTCGATGATGTGAGAACTGGTTACGCCGGATTTTACCGCACCCAGGGCGCAGTCGATCTTCGGCAGCATGCCGCCGTAGATGGTGCCGTCTTCGATCAGCTCGTCCACCTGCTTGGTGGTCAGGCCGGTCAGTACGTTGCCGTCCTTATCCAGCAGACCGGCGATGTTGGTCAGCAGGATCAGCTTTTCAGCCTGCAGCACCTCAGCAACCTTACCGGCTACCAGGTCAGCATTGATGTTGTAGGAGTCGCCGTTTTCGTCCACACCGATCGGTGCAATCACCGGGATGATGTCGGACTGGGCCAGCATATCCAGCACCTTCACGTTCACCTGGGCTACTTCGCCCACGTGACCGATATCGATGATCTCCGGTGCTTCCATCTCTGGGGTCTTGTGCTTCACTTTCAGCTTGCGGGCGCGCAGCAGCTGGCCGTCTTTACCGGTCAGGCCGATGGCGCTGCCGCCGTTGGCGTTGATCAGGCCCACGATCTCTTTGTTCACCATACCGCCCAATACCATCTCCACCACGTCCATGGTTTTGGAGTCGGTGACCCGCATGCCGTTGATGAAGTGGGATTCGATACTCAGCTTGTCCAGCAGATCGCCGATCTGTGGGCCACCACCGTGAACCACGATCGGATTGATGCCGATTAGCTTCATCATCACGATGTCACGGGCGAAGCTGTTCTTCAGTTTTTCGTCGGTCATGGCGTTGCCGCCGTACTTGATCACGATGGTCTTACCGACAAAACGCTGGATGTATGGCATCGCTTCGCTGAGAACCTCAGCGGTGGTCATGGCTTCTTTACGATTAAGAGGCATTTTTTATTGTCCTTCTGTACGCAGAAGCGCCCGACACCTCAGGGTATCGGGCGCTTGGGATCAAACTCACTCCTGAGGGATGGTCAGGGACGCATCAACCTGTGACAGGCGCTGTTGGAACTGGTCGCGAATACGCTCCAGGGCGGTTTCTGATTCTGCTTCAAAACGCAGCACCAGAACCGGTGTGGTGTTGGATGCGCGGATCAGGCCCCAGCCGTCCGGGTAGTCCACACGTACACCGTCGATACGGTTGGCGTTGCCACCTTCGAACTCCAGGGCCTGCAGCCCTTCGATGATGCTGAATTTGCCTTCGTCGGTGACATCGATGTTCAGCTCCGGAGTACTCACGTCTTCCGGGTAGGCGTCAAACAGGGCGTCGGCATCTTCTTCACGGTTGGCGAGGATCTCCAGCAGACGCACGGCACTGTACAGGCCGTCGTCGAAACCGAACCAGCGCTCTTTGAAGAAGATATGGCCGCTCATTTCACCGGCCAGCAGAGCACCGGTCTCTTTCATCTTGCCCTTGATCAGGGAGTGGCCGGTTTTCCACATGGTCGCCTTGCCGCCCGCGTCGCGAATCACGTTGGCCAGCAGACGGGAGCATTTCACATCGAAGATTATCTCTGCGCCCGGGTTACGGCTCAGGATATCTTCGGCAAACAGCATCATCACGCGATCCGGGTAGATGATCTTGCCCTGTGGGGTGATCACACCCACACGGTCACCGTCACCGTCAAAGGCCAGACCCAGGTCGGCACCAATCTCTTTTACCTTGGCAATCGCATCGACCAGGTTCTTTGGCTTGCCCGGATCCGGGTGGTGGTTCGGGAAGGTACCGTCCACGTCGCAGTACAGCGGCGTGACGTCGCAGCCCAGCTTCTCGATCAGGCCCGGTGCGATGTCGCCCGGGATGCCGTTACCGCAGTCCACAACCACTTTCAGTGGGCGTGCCAGTTTCACGTCGGACAGTACGCGCTCCAGGTACTGTGGGCGTACATCCTGCTCGCGCACGCTGCCTTCACCTTCGGAGTAATCTTTTTCGATGATGCGGCGCTTCAGTTCCTGGATGTCGTCACCGGACAGGGTGTGGCCGTTGATCATCATCTTGAAGCCGTTGTAGTCACTTGGGTTGTGACTGCCAGTGATCATTACACCGGTGCACTGCTCGTCGTGATTCGCTGCGAAGTAGAGCAGTGGGGTTGGTACGTAGCCGTTGTCGATCACGTTGCAACCACCGTCAGTCAGGCCCTGGCTCAGCAGGCCTTTCAGGTGGGGGCTGGACAGACGACCGTCGGCCGCCACGTTAACGGTGTTGATGCTCTGGCTCAGTGCCTCGGCCGCGAAGGCTCGGCCCAGGTGGTACACGGTATCGTCGGTCAGCGCGGTGCCTACAATGCCGCGAATGTCGTAGGCACGAAAGATGGTCTGATCGAGATCCTTAAGTTCGTAACGCATGGTGCAATGTCCTTTTGAAAAATGATTAATGGCGACCCGAGGAGCCAAAGCCGCCTTCACCGCGGTGGCTGTCAGTAAATTCGTCTACAACTTCAAATTCGGCCTGGACCACAGGGACCAGGACCAGCTGGGCAATCCGTTCGCCCGGCGTAACTTCAAATGTGGTGTGACCGCGGTTCCAGCAGGAGACAAACAGCTGTCCCTGATAGTCGGAATCGATCAGGCCCACCAGATTGCCCAGCACGATGCCGTGTTTGTGACCCAGGCCGGAACGCGGCAGGATCATTGCGCACAGGTTTGGGTCTTCGATATGGATCGAGAGGCCGGTTGGGATCAGCTCGGTTTGACCCGGTTCCAGAGTCAGGGTCTCATCCAGGCAGGCGCGCAGGTCGAGGCCTGCTGAACCCGGCGTGGCGTACTCCGGCAGCGGAAACTCGGTGCCGATGCGGGGATCGAGCAGTTTAACTTGTAGTTTCTTCATGGCCTGGTAATCAGCGTACTTTGTGATAAGACTGGGCGATATGCTCGATCAGCTGGCCTGCCAGCTGGCGTTTGGAGGCCTGCGGCAGTTCCAGCTCGGCATCGGCGGTCACCAGGGTGACGGCGTTTTCGTCGCTGTTGAAACCGATATCGCTGCGGGATACGTCGTTGGCCACGATCATATCCAGGTTCTTGCGCTCCAGTTTGCCGCGGGCGTAGGTCAGCACGTCCTGGGTCTCGGCCGCAAAACCAACGGTGAACGGTTTGTTTTGCTGAGAGGCTACGGTTGCTACAACATCCGGGTTTTTCACCAGGTGCAGCTCCATGATCTCCTCGTTACCCTTCTTGATCTTGTGCTCGGCGATCGCCGTTGGGCGGTAGTCGGCCACAGCAGCGGAGGCGATAAAGATATCGCACTGCTCCAGACCATTGAGGGAGGCGGCCAGCATATCTTCAGCCGACTGTACGGAGACCCGTTCGACACGATCAGGGGGCGCCAGGTTGACCGGACCACTGATCAGTTTCACCTTGGCGCCAGCGTCGATTGCGGCTTCCGCCAGGGCGTAACCCATCTTGCCGGAGCTGTGGTTGGAGATATAACGCACCGGATCCAGCGGTTCGCGGGTCGGGCCTGCGGTGATAAATACAGTCTTACCGGTCAGCAGTCCACGCTCGAACTGGTTCGCGGCCAGCTCGGCCAGTTCAACCGGCTCCATCATGCGACCCGGACCGGTATCGCCACAGGCCTGTTCGCCGCTCGCCGGACCGAACAGCTTCACGCCACGGGCTTCCAGCTTCTTGGCGTTTGCCTGGGTGGTATCGTCACGCCACATCGCCTGGTTCATGGCCGGTGCCAGGCAGATCGGCGCATCGGTGGCCAGGCACAGGGTGGTCAGCAGGTCGTTGCCCTGACCGGCCGCCATACGAGCCATAAAGTCGGCACTTGCTGGAGCAATCAACACCAGGTCGGCCCACTTGGCCAATTCGATGTGGCCCATGCCCGCTTCCGCTTCGGTATCCAGCAGGTGCAGATGCACCGGATTGCCAGACAGCGCTTGCAGGGTCAGTGGGGTAATAAATTCGGTCGCTGCCTGGGTCATCACTACCCGAACATCAGCACCGGCACCCTTCAATAAGCGGGTCAGTTCAGCGCTCTTATAGGCGGCAATTCCGCCGGTAATACCTAAAACAATCTGTCGGTTAGTAAGTCTCTGCATACCGTGCAACCACGATCAACTGTGAATTCTGTAAAGAGCGTGTAAGATACCATTTCAGCGTAAGGTTGCGTAGGGCAGGAAGCCTATAAATACGTAGCAGGCGGTGTCCATCGGGTCGCAATGACCGGTATCAAATCTGTTTGGGCACAGTCTCCCTCAAGACCATGACAAGGAGGTGAATATGGCAATTCGTGACTGGCCGGAAGGTGAACGGCCCCGTGAAAAATTACTCAATCTGGGCGCCCAAGCCCTGTCGGATGCCGAACTACTGGCGATCTTTCTGCGAACCGGTGTGGCCGGGAAAAGTGCTGTCGATCTGGCGCGGGAGCTGCTGACCACCTTTGGTGGCCTGCGTCCGCTATTGGAGAGTGGTGCGGATGATTTCTGTGCCGCCCATGGTTTGGGACCGGCCAAATACGTGCAGCTGCAGGCGGTGCTGGAGATGGGGCGTCGCCATCTGGCCGCCTCCCTGGAGAGGGATTCTGCGCTGGAGAGCCCCGATGCGGTGCGCGCTTATCTCTCTTCCCGTCTTCGCCACGAAGCGCGTGAGGTCTTTGCGTGTCTTTTTCTCGATAACCGCCACCGGGTAATCCGTTTTGAACCGATGTTCTTTGGCACCATCGATGCCGCATCCGTCTATCCGCGCGAGGTGGTGCGGCGGGCGTTGGAGAACAATGCTGCGGCACTGATCCTGGCCCATAATCATCCCTCAGGTGTAGCGGAGCCCAGTCGCGCCGACAAGCAGATCACCGACCGGTTGGTGCAGGCGCTGGGGCTGGTAGACATTCGGGTACTGGATCATATGGTGGTGGGGGATGCCGAAGTGGTGTCGTTTGCCGAACGTGGACTGATCTGAGGATAGCTTGATGCCGTGCAACGTAACCTTCCGTTAGCGATGTAAAGTTTGGTTAAAACAGAGTTATTTAAGCGCCCGCTGATATATAACTATGCTGAACTATATCTTCTTGCTATCTCTTTCGGCCGCTGGTGATTGGATCCGACGATGAAAAAACTGCTGCAAAAACCCATTATCCTGCTGATTGTTCTGGCCCTGGGCATTGGTCTCACGGTCATGATGGTGAAGAACAAACCTCCGGTGCAGCACAACAACACTCAGATGAAACCCCGCACGGTGGAGGTGATCCCGGTTGAGTCGCTGCCGTTCCGGGCCCGCGTGAGTGCCTACGGTAATGTGGAGCCCGCCATCAGCCTGCAGAGCAAAGCGGAGTTGAATGGCAAGATCACCTACCTGCACCCGGAGCTGAAGCAGGGCGGCAGTATTGCGGCCGGTACCGTAGTGGTGCGGATCGAGGCGGATGACTTCCTGGTCTCCCTCAAGCAGAGTGAAGCAGATCTCCAGTCCAGCGAGTCGGCACTGAAACAGATTCAGGAGGAGCAGCGCACCACGGCCCGCTCGCTGAAGCTGGCACAGGAAAATCTGCGGGTGGGCGAGAAGGAGCTGGCCCGTGTGCAGGATATCTGGAACAAACGCCTGATCGCCCGCTCCACTCTGGATGCTGAAGAACAGAAGGTGATCCAGTTGCGTCAGTCGGTGAGTGACCTGCAGGGGCAGATGAACACCTACGCCAGCCGCATCGCTGCCGAAAAAGCCAAGATCACCCGTGCCGAGGAGCAGGTTAAAGGCCAGCAGACCACACTGGGCCGCACCGAGATCACCATGCCGTTTGATGCCCGTATCGGTGATGTGCCGGTGGAGCAGGGCGAGTTTGTCACTGCCGGAGCCCTGCTGTTTGAAGCGCTCAACCTGGATGGCGTAGAAATCAACGCCCAGGTGCCGGTGCGTCAGATGCGTGGTCTGGTGGCGCCGCTGGGCACCCGGGAGGTCAATCTGGATGTCACCAACCTGTCCAACGTCCTGAAGGCGATGCAGTTACAGGCCGAGGTGACGCTGGTGGGGGATCCACAACAAGCGCGCTGGCAGGCGGAAGTGCAACGTTTGTCCGAATCGATCGATCCCCAGCGCCGTACCCTCGGGATTGTGGTGGCTGTGGATAAACCCTACGAAAAAGTGATTCCAGGTGTGCGCCCGCCGCTGATCAAGGGAATGTTCACCCAGGTTGAGATCTACACCCCACCCCGTGACGCCCTGGTGATCCCGTATAAAGCGTTGCATCAGGGGCGCGTGTATCTGGTAGATGCCGAAGGCAATCTGGAGATCCGTCCGGTTGAGGTGGCGCTGCTGCAGGGTGAACTGGCGGTGATCAAACATGGCCTCAGCGGTGGCGAGCAGTTGATCGTGAATGACCTGATCCCGGTCATTCCGGGCATGCCTCTGACTGCACAGGTGGATGAAGAGCTACAGCAAGATCTGCGTGAGCAGGCCGCCGGGGCCCGTTTGCAGGCTTCCCCGGCTGAAGGAGCGGTGGCGCAATGATCCGCTATTTCGCAGCACACCCAACCGCCGCCAATATCCTGATGGTGGTGATACTGCTATTGGGCGCGGTGGCGTTGCCGTCGCTGAACAAAGAGACCTTCCCGGAAGTGAAGCAGAACAAGGTGCAGGTGACCGTGCCGTACCCGGGCGCTAGCCCGTCCGAAGTGGAGGAGGGGATCTGCAACCGCCTGGAGGATGCTACCGACGGTATCAGCTTCCTGGAAGAGCAGGCCTGTGAGGCCCGTGATGGCCAGGGTACCCTGACCCTGGATATGCAGGAGCAGGGCGACATCAAGCAGTTCCTGGACGACGTCAATGCGGCCGTGGACGGCATTACCGAGTTTCCGGATAACGTGGAAAAGGCGGTGGTGAAAGAGCTGGGCCGTACCGAAGCGGTGCTGAGCGTGGCAATCACCGCCGACCTGACCCAGCCCGAGCTGAAAGCGCTGGCCGAGTACTACCGTAACCGCCTGCTGACCTTGCCGGAAGTGCCAATCGTCACCGTCAGTGGTTTCTCTGATCACGAACTCAGTGTGCTGCTGAAACCCGAGGTGTTGCGCCAGTACAACCTCAGCGTGCAGGACGTAGCCGACCTGATCAGTGCACAGGCGCTGGATCTGCCGGCCGGTGTGCTGGATGCCAGCGCGGGTTCCTACCAGGTCCGCTTTGAGAACGAGCGCCGCACCATCCGCGAGTTGGAAGAGTTGATCATCCTCAACAGCGAAAAGGGTGGTCAGCTACGTCTGGGGGATATCGCCCGCATCGAGGATAACTTCTCCGACGAGGAGAAACGCACCGAGCTGAACGGCCATCCGGCGGCACTGATTCAGGTGAGCAAGAATAAAACCGACGATACGCTGACCGTCTTCAACGCAGTGAAAGACTTCGTGGACCAGGAGAACGCCCGCCTGCCGGAGACAACCCGCCTGGTGATTACCCAGGATGCGGCATCCATCGTCAAGGACCGACTCAACCTGCTGCTCAACAACGGCTGGCAGGGATTGCTGCTGGCGACCTTTGCTCTGTTTATGTTCTTTGCCTGGCGTTACACCTTCTGGGTGGCGATGGGACTGCCGATCTCCTTCCTCGGTGGCCTGGTGGTGATGAGCACCTTTGGTATCAGCATCAATATGATCTCCATGGTGGCGCTGTTGATGGCGATTGGCATCCTGATGGATGACGCGATTGTACTGTCGGAGAGTATCGAGAGCGAATTCCGCAAGGGTAAAGACGCCCTGAATGCGGCGATCGACGGGGTGAAAAAGGTGGCGCGTGGGGTATTCTCCTCCTTTGTCACCTCTGCCATCCTGTTTGGCAGCCTGTTGTTCCTGAAAGGTGATATGGGCCAGATCCTCGGCGTACTGCCCGTGGTGCTGCTGGCGGTGCTGACGGTCAGCCTGGTGGAGGCCTTTCTGATCCTGCCGCACCACCTCAAACACTCCCTGGAGCACCGTGCCCAGGAGCAGAAGCCTGCATGGCGTGACAAATTTGAACGCGGCTTTGAGCACCTGCGTGAGCGTGTCGGGTGCCTTGCCGATCTGGCAATTGCCTACCGTTATCTGGTGGTGGGCCTGGCGCTGGTGATGTTTGTTTTCTCGGTGGGCCTGATGGCTGCCGGGGTGGTGAAGTTTAAGGGCTTCCCGGATATCGAGGGCAACCGTCTGGAAGCGCGAGTGCTGATGCCGCAGGGCACACCGTTTGCCCGCACCGAAACCGTGGTCAGCGAACTGCTGGCCAGCCTCGACAATTCCCTTGCCCAGCTGCCGCCGGAACCACAGGGGGAGCTGGTGAAAAACGTCCAGGTCTCCTTCAGTCAGAATGCCGATGCCAATGAAGAGGGTGGCCATCTGGCCACTATCAGCCTCGACTTGCTTGATGCGGAGAAGCGCCAGACCTCGCTGGTGGAGCTGATGCGTCTGTGGCGGGAAACCTCGCCGTTATTCCCGGATGCGGTATCGATCCAGTTCAAGGAACCACAGTTTGGCCCGGCCGGACAGGCGATCTCAATCCGCCTGCAGGGCGATGATCTGCAGCAACTGTCCCGTGCCAGCTGGGAGTTGCAAACCTGGCTCAAGGGTTATGACGGTGTCTCCAACATCATGGACGACCTGCGACCGGGTAAACCGCAGTTAAACGTGCGTCTGCTGCCGGGTGCGCTGGATTCGGGTATCGATGCACGTGATCTGGCGAACCAGCTGCGGGCTGCCTATCAGGGCGTGAAGGTCAGCGATATTTATCAGGGCCGTGACGCCTACGAAGTGACGGTAAAGCTGGACAGTAGCGAAGAACAGGCCCTGAGCGACTTTGAAAACCTGGTGCTGTTTAACAAGTCAGGTCTGGATATCCCCCTGAGTGCAGTGGCGGCGGTACAGGAGGAGCGTGAGTTCTCCCGTATCCAGCGCATCAACCATCAGCGCACGGTGACTATCTCCGGTGATGTGGACTCGGAGATCGCCAATACCAGCGAAATCATCAGTGATACCCGTAACCGCTTCCTGACGACCTTGCAGCAACGTTATCCGGAGCTGACCTTCAGCCTGGAAGGTGAGGTGAAAAACAACCAGGAGACCAGCGGTTCGGTGCTGACCGGTTTTGTGCTGGGCATCGCCGGCGTGTTCTTGCTGCTCAGTTTGCAGTTCCGTAACTACAAGGAACCGCTGATTGTCCTGCTGAATATTCCGCTGGCGCTGATCGGGGTGATCTGGGGCCATATGCTAATGGGGCTCAACCTGAGCCTGCCGAGTATGATCGGTTTTGTCTCCCTGGCTGGGGTGGTGGTGAACGACTCAATCCTGTTGGTGGAGTTTGTGAAGATCCGCTCCCGCGAGGGGCTGAGCCTGCATGATGCAGCCGGTCAGGCGGTACGTGATCGCTTCCGCGCCATCTTCCTCACCTCGGTGACTACCGTGGCGGGCATGTTGCCGCTGCTGTCGGAAACCAGTTTGCAGGCGCAGGTGTTGGTACCGCTGGTGGCCAGCGTGGTGTTTGGCATGATCACCTCCACCCTGCTGTTATTGCTGGTATTGCCGGCGGCCTACGCCATCCTAGAAGACTTTGGTTTTACCGAGATCGATGAGTCCGATACGGATGAACCGGATGTGGATAATACACCGGGACTGACCACCGCCTGAAACGGTGGTCAGCGGCTAGAACCGGTGCTGAGAGAGGGTTCGGATTAGGCTTAAGCCAGGAACAGGGTGCTGGCCAGCTCGTTGATACGTGGGTGCAGCTTTTCCAGGCGACGGTACTCGGCGCGCAGATCGCTGAAGCTGATGCCTAGCGCGTCGTTTTCCAGCGGGGTCAGACTGTCCGGCGTGGCCTCACCCAGCTGTTTGATCATTGCTTTGCTCAGGCGCAGTAGCTCCGGACCCTGCCACAGATCGTCCCGGTAGTGTGGATCGTTCTGGTGCGCCAGCACCCGGGTGATCGCATCCGGCAGTTGCCAGGTGGTACACAGCGCTTCAGCCGCAACCGCGTAGTCAAATCCACAGGTGCGGATCAGCGCTTCGCTGAGGCTGATGCCGCTATCCTCCAGTGTAAGCGTCAGCGCTGCCTGGGTCTCCTCCGGCATACTGTCGGCCAGCCAGAGCAATCCCAGGTTATGTAGCAGGCCCATGGTACGCATAGTTTGGTCACACAGGGGCTCGGGCAGTTGGTTGGAGCTGAGTCCGAACGCGGCCTCGGCAATCAGCATCGAATCCCGCCAGTACTGCACCGGCGAAAACAGCGGGCAGCGGTTGGGATTAAACGGCGCCGACACGATCAGCGCGATGCTGGTGCTACGCACGACGTTGAAGCCAAGGCGGGTGCAGGCATCGGGCAGGTTGGTGACTTCGCGGGCGGAACCGGCCCAGGCGGAGTTGGCCAGTGCGATCAGGCGTGCAGTGATAGTGGGGAAGCGCTCGATGACCGCTGCCAGCTGGTCAAACGGGATCGTATCGTCCGACAGTTGCTGCATCAGTGTGGCAGCCCCCGGCGAGATAACAGGCAGACGCAGGGTTTTACCCTGCAGGGTGAGCGCGTCGGTCATGCAGTTTAGTTTCCTTATTCAGCCAAATCGGCTGTGGATTCTTTCGGATAGAGTGATTGATCGCCCGACGGCAGTTCCAGCGCCGGAACCGGGTGACAGAAGTAATATCCCTGCACCAGATCACTGCCAACACCATGCAGAATGCGGGCTTGCTCCAGCGTTTCTACCCCCTCTGCGATTACCTTGGCACCAAATGCGTGTGCCGCACCGATAATCGTGCCAAGAAGGATAGCAGCCTCTGGCTGTTCTGCGAGTGGCGCAATAAACGATCGATCAATTTTGATGGTGTCGATCTCCAGCTGTTGCAGCAGCTGAAGTGACGAATAGCCGGTGCCAAAATCATCAACGGCTACATGTACACCCATGCGGCGCAGGGCTGTTGCATTGGCCTGGCCCGCCTGAGTTTGCAGGATACGGGTTTCGGTGATCTCCAGCTCCAGGTACTCCGGCGGCAGGCCGGAACGCAGCAGCGCATCCTTCACCGTTGGCAGCAGTTCCGGATCTTCAAAATGCAGCGGGGAGATATTCACCGCGATGGTAAAGCGCTCGCGGCCACTCTGGTACCACTGCATCGCCTGGGTGCAGGCAGTATTCAGCACCCACTCACCCAATGCATCAATGATGCGCAGGCGCTCGGCGGTTTCGATAAACTGCAGTGGCATGATCAACCCTTTTTCCGGGTGGCGCCAGCGTACCAGCGCTTCGACGCCTTTCAGCATGCCGGTCTGCAGGCAGATCTGAGGTTGGTAGTGCAACTCCAGCTCGTTGTGCTCGATGGCGTAGCGCAGGTCCTGCTCCATCTGCAGGCGCTCCATGGCCGCTTCGGTCATATGGGGCTGATAACAGGCGTAGCGGTGCTTGCCGGCAAACTTGGCGGAGTACATGGCACTGTCGGCCGCTTTCAGCAGGCTGTTGCAGTCTTCGCCATCTTCAGGAAAGTAAGCGATGCCGATACTGGCGCGTGGCATCACCGTACGCGGGCCCAGATCAACCGGATCGCTGATCTCCTGCAGGATACGCTGTGCGGCAGCCGGGGCCGAGTAATCGCCGGACAGGTCCTTGATCAGGATGCAGAATTCGTCGCCGCCCAAACGTGCGGCAAAGTCGGAGCCGCGCAACTGGGAACGCAGGCGACCCGCCACATGCTGTAGCAGGTAGTCGCCGGCATCGTGGCCCATGCTATCGTTTACGTCCTTGAAGCCGTCCAGGTCGATGTAGAAGATCGCCAGGCGGTTGTTCTGACGCTGAGCCAGCGTGATCTCGCGGTTGAGCTGCTCCATAAAGTTGGAACGGTTGGCCAGTGCGGTCAGAGAGTCGAAATAGGCCAGTCGCTGCATCTTCTCTTCAATCGCCATCTTGGCGGTGACATCGCGGGCCACGGCGAAGATCAGTTTTTCGTTCGGGGCTGCGGTGCCGCGCCAGCTCAACCAACGGTAATTGCCGTCATGGGTGCGGTAGCGGTTACGGAAGTCGGTGATGGTTTCACCGTTACGCAGGCCTTCCATAATCTGATTGGAACGTGACAGATCATCCGGGTGAATCAGTTGCTTGAGCGGGGTGTGCAGCAGGAACTCTTTATCGTGACCAAGACTGCTCACCCAGGCCGGGTTGATCTGCTTAAAGTAGCCGTCAAAACCGACCACGCAGAACATATCCACGGACATATCAAAGAAGGCATCGACTTCGCTCTCAGCGAACTTGAGTCGTTTGCGTGTATCCCGCGATGCCAGTCGGTCTTCCAGCAGGCGTGCCGCACCCATTCCAAGTGCCAGGCCCAACAGCATGATCAAAACCGGTGTGGCGTACTGATCCATCCATGAGAGCAACAGCGGCCTTTCGGCGGTCAGGTGCCAGTGGCGTCCTCCAACGGCGAAGGTGACCGAGGCTTTCAGTGGCGGCTGTTGATCAGCGTTGGTGTCCGCAGATTCAGACTGGTGTGGGCTGTAAAGCAGGTCGGCGGCATTGAGTTGCTTGGGATGAGCCAGTTCCGTACTGCCTGCATCGTACAGACTGAACTGCAGGTTGTTTTGGGTCTCTTCCTTGAGAATCTGCTGCAGTGCATAGCGGATGGTAAATCCGGCCGATATAAAACCGATATGGGCGTTACGCCGCTCCTGCAGGGTATCTGTTGGCATACCGGCCGCATAGATCGGGCTGAGCAGGAGCACACTCTTGATGCCGGTTTCCGCATCCTGTGACAGCACCACCGGGGCCGAGAGGATCGGGCGGCCACCATCAAGGGCGCGCTGGGCCGCGTATCGTCGGGCAGGCAGGGCCCAGAGATCAAAACCGTACACCTTGTCGTTGCCCGCCAGCGGTTCGACCAGGATAGCAGGGAAGTACTCCTCCCGATCTCCGTCCGGCTGGAGTTGGAACTGGGGGTATTTCAGGTGCTGTCGCTCCGGATCACTCGCCAGGCGTTTCTCCAGCAGGGGCAGATCTTCCGCCATCAGGCGTGGAGCATAAGCGATCGCCCGAACGGTGGGAAACTGCTTAAACAGGTCGGCGCTGTACAGGTAGTTATGGAATTCGTGTGCGCTCAGGCCCGGGTGTGTGGAGGCGAGGCCGCCGACACCGTTCACCGCCACAAAGATACGCTGCATCTGGGTCTGGATATGGCTGGCCAGCGCTTCGGTCTGGTAGCGGAAGTCGCGTTCGTGGTCGCTAGTCTGATAGCTGTAGGTGATGAGTGCGGCCCAAGCGGATGCCAATAGGAACAAGGCGACTACGGATAACTGGCGCAGAAACTTTGAACTAGGCATACAGCGAAACATCCTGCTTGTCGGTGAATAATACCTGGCTTGATCAGGCGCAAATGATTGGGTGAAATCTGCGCTATTTCTGGTATCGAGTCTACATCAAATGGGGGTAACCCCGCACGTTCCATTTGTAGCCGCAATCCTCAGACCTGATCTCAATCAGCTGTGGGCAGCCTGCGTCCCAGCGGCCAATGATGTGTTGGTGACAAAATACGCAGAAAAGCTGGTGCTGGCTATGGGATCGTGTATAATTTGCCGCCTTCTTGCCCCACTCCGGTATGGTATTCTGTCTTCGTATAGGACGCTCCGCCTGAGAAACAGCATGTTGTGAGCCTGAGAGTGCAGGTGTTGAAAGCTGTTTCAATAAATATCCGGTGAGAAGTATACGAACATTTATATAAGGGTTTTTAGCAATGGCTAAAGTATGCATGGTAACTGGTAAGCGTCCAGTAACCGGGAACAACGTTTCCCACTCTCAGCGTAAGACTCGTCGTCGTTTCCTGCCTAACCTGCACTGGCACCGTTTCTGGGTAGAAAGCGAAAACAAATTCGTACGCCTGCGTGTATCCTCTAAAGGTATGCGTATCATCGATAAAAAAGGTATCGATGTTGTTCTGGCTGACATCCGTGCCAACGGCATCAAAGTTTAAGGAGCTGGATCATGGCTAAAGGTACTGTTGATAAGATCAAACTGGTTTCCTCTGCGGGCACTGGTCACTTCTACACCACTACTAAGAACAAGCGTAACACTCCGGACAAGTTCGAATTCAAGAAATACGACCCGGTTGTTCGCAAACACGTGATCTACAAAGAAGCTAAAATCAAATAAGATTTTTCTTCTGATAAAAAACCCGGCCTTGGTCGGGTTTTTTTGTGCCTGCAAGACAGGAGCCGACGCCCGGGGTACGGGGCATATGAAAGACCGGTGGGTGGTTTGCGATGCGTGAAAGGGGAGGCTTGCGGCAAATAAAAAGGAGTGGATACAGCGCCACTCCTTTTTACAATTACTACTGACGCGACTTACTTCGCTTTTTTCAGCAGTTTTTTCAGTTTTTTCAGTTTGCCTTCATGCTTAGCGATTTTAGCCTGGCGTGCTTTGATGTCTTTCTTGACTGCTTTGACTTTAATCTTAGCCATGATTTAGAGCTCCTAGCGTGAGTTGTGTCATACATTGACAAAAGGCAGCTGAAACGACGCTTCAACTGCCGGAATCGGTACCATTCTCTGCGACAAAGGCGCGAATGAAACGACGTATCTCACGGGCAGCACTGGTATCCAGCTCTTCACACAACGAAACAAAGTTGTCTCGTTCCTGATCATTTATGCGAATGACCAGTTGGCTATTCTTCTTCGCTTTCTTCTTTTTTGTTCCAGTCATCTAATTCTGACCTCAGGCCGGTGTCCTTGCAGTGGCTAAAGAATAAAGCAAATCGTGCTGATACCCAATGCATATCGTTTGTACATCGAATGTATATACAGTTTTATAGCAATAGGTTTTTGATATTTCAAACCTTTCAGGCAAGTTTCATAAAACTGTAGTAAAGGTTGATTGATATTCAACCTGGGTGCTTTCCCAACATTCTCGCAATTCGGGTTTTGGCCTATATTGATGCTATTTGGCACCGGGAATCAGGGGTTAAGACGGGGCGTTAAAAATGGAGCTGGGACGTAAGTTAAAAGTCTACTATTTCACGGCGGTGTTCAGTGTGGCCTTCTCGTTGGTCGGGTTCAGTTACAACGCCTGGCGACTGGAGGTGACGGAAGACAACAGCAATATCCGTATGGCGGCGTTCGAGGTGCTGAACAACCTGTCGGAGCTTGAGCAACTGGTCTTTGCCGCACACTACGATCAGGACCAGGTTGCAGGTAATCCGCGCAAAGGCTGGGTCAAAGTGGGCCTGATACAGGACCTGAGCAGCCTGATCAGTCCCGAAGTGGGTAACAAAGCGGAGCAGTTACGTAAAACCTGGGGCGGAAGCTGGAATGCGCTGGGCCGTGACGATGATGCCGCTAACGCAGTCGTGGGTGAAATCGACGCGGTGCGGGCCGAGATCAAGATGGTGATCAAGGATCTGAAATAGGTACCAGGGTGGATCGGCCACTGGTACATGTAGGGCCAGAAAACTTAAAACAACGGGGAGGGAGTTTCGATGGTATTTAAGAAAGTAGGTATAGCGTTGGCTGCAGCGCTGATAAGTGGCCAGGCATTTTGGGTGCAGGCCGAAAATCATGGGCATAAGGCGGATGCACCCGCTTTTCGCACTACACCTGTAAGCGAGCAGGTGCTGTTACTGCAGGGGAAAGGCGGCAACATCGCGCTGTTGAAAGGTGATCAGGGGATGTTGCTGGTGGATGATGACTACCGCCACCTGTCGCCCGCACTGAAAGAGGAGCTGAACCGGCAGGGTGGCCTGGATGCTCTGACCTACGTGATCAACACCCATTGGCATGGTGACCATACCCAGGGCAACCTGGCGTTGGGTGAGCACGCCCGGATCGTCGCCCATGACAATGTGCGTACCCGACTGCTGACGCGGCAGGAGATCAAGCTGTTTAATATGGTGTCAGAGCCCTACCCGGAGTCGGCCGTTCCATCCCTTACCTACGACAGTACCCTGACACTGCATATGAACGGTGAAACGGTCAAACTGGTGCACTATCCGGGTGGGCATACCGACGGTGATACCGTGGTGTTCTTTGACGAAGCCAACGTGGTTCATACGGGCGATCACTTCTTTAACGGTTTCTTCCCCTTTGTGGATGTGGACAGCGGTGGCAACGTGCTGCAGATGGCCGACAACGTGAAGGCGATCCTGGACCGGATTAACGACGACACCAGGATCATTCCAGGGCACGGTCCATTGGCGAATAAAGCTGACCTGCAAGCGTTCCATGAGATGCTGGTGGGGACCGCTGCGGAAGTGAAAGCGATGAAGGACCAGGGTATGAACCTGGGGCAGATCCAGCTGAAAGGATTGAGCGATCGCTGGGATGCGTGGGCTGATGGTTTCCTCTCGACCCGGGTCTGGATCGGCATCGTATACGCCAGTCTTTGATCCGTTTACCCAGGCTGGCGTTCTGCTGGTCTGGGGGATTCCGCTTTCTCTCATCCAATACAAAGCCCTGGCTGGTACAATGCCCGTTCACCTTTCGCAACGGTAGCCGTATGACCTCCCGATCCTCCAAGGCTCAGTCCCATTCCCGAATAAAGGCCCGGACACAGCCACAAACAAAGCCATCTAAAGCCCAGTCCGGCAAGCCGGGTTTGCATCCGCGCAATCCACACTCGGGGCGTTACGACCTGCCAATATTGATTGAGGCCTGTCCCGAGCTGGAACCGTTTGTGGCCGAAAACCGGTTTGGTGACCTGTCGGTTGATTTTGCTGATCCTGCGGCGGTGAAAACTCTGAATAAAGCGCTGTTGATCCATCACTACGGTTTGCTGCATTGGGATATTCCGCCCGGTTATCTGTGCCCGCCGGTGCGGGGCGCGCCGACTATATCCACCACCTGGCAGATTTGCTGGCCCGTGACAACGGTGGCGAGGTTCCAACGGGACGTGGCATCCGGGGACTGGATATTGGTACCGGTGCCAACCTGATTTACCCGATTGTGGGTCATCGCAGCTACGGCTGGGGTTTTGTGGGGGCGGAGATCGACCCGGTTGCGTTGGCTTCTGCGAAGCTGATCAGCGAGGCGAACCCGGTATTGAAAGGTGCTATTCGTCTGCGTCAGCAGAAGCAACCGCAGCAGATTTTCAACGGTGTGATTAAGCGGGACGAGCTGTTTGACTTCAGCCTCTGTAATCCACCGTTCCATGCCTCCGCAGAGATCGCGGCCGCCGGAACCCGCCGTAAGCTGAAAAACCTGGGGCTGGAAAAGAACACGAAGGGCAAACCCACGCTGAACTTTGGCGGTCAGAACAACGAACTGTGGTGTCCGGGGGGCGAGTTGGCCTTTGTGCGTAGCATGGTGGAGGAAAGCCAGGCTTTTGCCGACCAGGTGTGCTGGTTTACCAGCCTGATCGCTAGCAGCGACAACCTGTCCCCCCTGAAAAAGGCACTCAAACAGGTAGGCGCAGTCTCTGTTGAGGTGATTCCAATGGGGCAGGGCAACAAGGTCAGCCGTATCCTGGCGTGGAGTTACCTGAGTGAGGACGACCGCTGGCAATGGGCGGCATCCCGCTAAAGATGCCGTCAGCCTGCGCGCTGTATCTCCGCACGGACCAGTTCACTTACCCGGACCAGGGCATTACGGATCTCGCTACTGCCATCGTAGACCGAGAAGTTAAGGCGGATGCAGTGGCGGTAGATCCCCTCGGTTGAAAACAGGCTACCCGGTGTGATGGCGATCTGCTCTGCCAACGCTTGTTGGTAGATGCGGTCGCCGTCACAGCCTTTGGGCAGTTCCAGCCAACACAGATAGCCGCCTTCCGGATGGGAATAGATCACCTCGCCGGGCATGTGGCGGTTCATATCTTCAGCAAACAGTTCCCAGCGTTGCTTATAGGTTCGCTTCACCCGGCGCAGGTGACGGGCAAAACGACGTTCGGCCATAAACTCCGCACAGGCCTCCTGGATCAGACCGGAGGAAGCCAGCGTGGTGACGTACTTGAAGTAGTTCACCTCCTCGTAGAACTTGCCGGGAATCACCCAACCCAAGCGGATATCGGTATCCAGTGTCTTGGAGAAGGAGCTGCACAGAATCACGCGACCATCGCGGTCCAGTGCCTTGAGGGGCGGTGCGCGGTGGCTCTGGTAGTTGAGTTCGCCAAACACGTCATCCTCGATGATTGGCAGCTGATACGGGGCGGTGAGTGCCATCAACTTTTCCTGATGGCTGCGCTGTACCTGAAAGCCCAGCGGATTATTGATATTGGGGTTGAGCAACAGGGCCTTGACCGGCCATGCCTTCAGCAGTTTTTCCAGCAAAGAGAGATTGATCCCCTCGCCGGGAATCGTGGGCACTTCCAACACTTTGAGTCCCAACGCTTCAATACACTGCAAGGTGCCGTAAAAGCTGGGTGATTCCACGGCGATGATGTCGCCGGGCTGGGCAACTGCGCGCAGACTCAGGCTGATCCCCTCCTGAGTGCCGTTGCAGATGATGATCTCCTGCGGCTGGCAGCTGAAGGCGGTCTCGCTAATATGGTGCGCCAACCGGGTACGCAGCAGGTCGCTGCCAGGTGGCGGCTGGTAATGGCTGATTGCAGGCTGGAAATGGGCGCGGGCCCGGGCGTTGCGCGCCACGGTTTTGTACAGCTGGGTACGCGCCGGAAAACGGGTGTCCGGGTCGGCACTGCCCAATGGTTGCAGGTCGGACTGGGAGGCCGCACGGATTACGTTCAGCGCCAATGCCCCCAATGTGACCGGGCGGGGGGTTGCCGACAACTCCGGCTGCGGCTGGTTGTGGCTGACAAAGAACCCCTGGCGAGAGCGTGGCTCGATCAGGCCCTCCGCTTCCAGCTGTTGGTAGGCATGGATCACGGTGTTTTTGCTCACTGCCAGGCGCTCGCTCAGGCTGCGCAGGGAGGGCAGGGGTTCGCCCGGACGCAGTTGGCTGCTTTCGATCTGCTCTCGCAGATGGTGGGTGACCTGTTCATAACGTTTCATGGGTACAGTAAGTCATTAATGTATATAAATGGCAATTAATTAGTGTCTGTACCCATGTTTTTAGATCGGTGCTGTGCCTTTAAAGCATCACGCGCAGCCCGTACATTGTCGGCTCAAATCAACAGATTCGCAGTGGATTGGGTTATGGGTGATTTACAGAAACGTTGGGTACAGGCGGTGCCCTTTGTGTTTGTCGTGCTCTGGAGTACCGGTTTTATCGGTGCCAAGTACGCCGGTCCCTATATCGAGCCGTTCCATGTCCTGCTGATCCGAATGCTGCTCACGCTGGTGGCCTTTGGTGCCCTGGCGCTGGTCTTGAAATCACGCTGGCCCTCGCCGGTTCAGGCGATGCACCAGATGGTGACCGGCTTTCTGGTCCACGCAACCTATCTGGGTGGTGTCTTTGCTGCCATTGAGTGGGGCATGCCGGCGGGGGTGACCTCGCTGATCATGGGCTTGCAGCCCCTGCTGACGGCGTTGATGAGCTGGCAGTTGATGGGCGAAAGCCTGCGCGCCAAGCAGTGGTTGGGTCTGGTGATTGGTTTTATCGGTGTAGCGCTGGTGCTGGCCTCCGGTGAACAAGGCGGTCAGTTTGAGGTGGAGTGGTCCACCATGAGTGCCGCCATTGCCGCGCTGGTGGCTATCTCCGTGGGTACGCTTTACCAGAAGCGCTTTGGTGGCGGTACCGACCTGATTACCGGGGCATTCTACCAGTACCTGATGACCGCAATCGCCATGGCAGTGCTGGCATTCAGTTTTGAAACCGGTCATATCGACTGGCAGCCTGAACTGATCGCGGCGTTGCTATGGATGGTGTTTGGTTTGTCGGTCAGCGCCATCCTGCTGTTGATGCTAATGATCCGTGAGGGGGAATCAGCCAAGGTGGCCAGTTACTTCTATCTGGTACCACCGCTGACGGCGATTGAGGCCTGGTTGTTGTTTGACGAGACCCTGAACCTGATGGGGATGCTGGCCATCGGCATCACCGTACTGGGGATCTACCTGGTGCTGCGCCGCGCCTGACGTTGTCATATAGATCGGGTATGATGGCCTGCCATTGTTCATTTCATGATCCATCATGCCCGAGTTACCTGAAGTAGAAACCACCCGGCGGGGCATCGAACCCCATGTGGTGGGGCGAAAAGTTTCCACTCTTGATGTACGCCAGCCCCGTTTGCGCTGGCCCGTTCCCGCTGAACTCAGTGCTCTGTTACCCGGCAAAACCGTAGAAGCAGTGAAGCGCCGTGGTAAATACCTGCTCCTGCAATTTGATTGTGGTTACCTGCTGGTACATCTTGGCATGTCCGGCAGCTTGCGCGTGGTGGAGCGCAGCAAAGAGCCCGGTAAACACGACCATGTGGATCTCTGCCTGAGTGACGGCAAGGCCCTACGCCTGACCGATCCGCGTCGCTTTGGCGCAGTACTGTGGCAGGATGCGGGCGAGGTGCACGAGCTGCTTGCTCACCTGGGTCCGGAACCGCTCAGCGATGACTTCGATGATCAGTACCTGCTGGCCAAAGCCAAAGGACGCAAGACAGCGATCAAAACCTTCCTGATGGACAGCAAGGTGGTAGTGGGTGTGGGGAACATCTACGCCAACGAAGCCCTGTTCGCCGCCGGTATCCATCCCAAGCGTGCTGCCGGTCAGATCTCGGCGACACGTATGAACCGTCTGGTGTACGAGGTCAAACGCGTGCTGGCAGCTGCAATCGAACAGGGCGGCACAACCTTGAAGGATTTTGTCGGTGGCGATGGTAAGCCGGGGTACTTCAAGCAACAACTGAACGTCTATGGCCGGGCAGGGGAGCCCTGCGTGAGCTGTAAGAAACCCTTAAAAGAGATTCGTCTGGGGCAGCGGTCTACGGTCTACTGTAGCCACTGTCAGCGCTAGGAAGTGAAACTATGAACGTACGTGTACGCCACGCGGCGCTGACGCAGGAAGGCAGCAAGGACCGGGAACGTCTGCGGGAAAAACTGCAGTTGCAGCCATGGCTGGAGAAACGTCAGGCCTTTCGGCTGGGCAGCGACGGTGTGCACTGTGAGTTGTATGAATATGACGTAGCAGCGCCAACGGTCATTTTCCTGCCGGGCATCGGAACCTACTGTGAGCTGTACGCCGAGATGCTGGGTAAGCTTAGCGCGCGTGGTTTCAACGTGGTGGGTATCGATCTGCCGGGGCACGGTTATTCCGGTGGGCCACGCGGCCTGTACACCGTGCCTCAGGTATGTGACTACGTTTCCCAGTTGATCGATCATCTGCAGCAGCGTTTTGATGGCCCGTTTGCGGTGTTTGGTTACTCCATCGGCGCATTGCTGGGGGTGGCGGCTGCGGAGCAGGATGAGCGTCTGGAAGCGGTCCTGTGCGGTACACTTCTGCTGCCGGATATCGCCCCGGATTTTGTGCATCAGATGGGCTGGCAGTGGACCCACGCCAGCGCCATGTTCTTCCCATACATGAAAGTGCCACTGCGGATGTTTGTCGACTTTGAACTGCTGCTGGCCAGTCATCCGGCCGGGGAGGAGATCAACAACGACCCGCTGGTGGTGTTCGACTACCCGCTGCGCACCCTCTCCAGTGTCTTTTCCCAGACCTGCGGCGTGCTGAAACAGGCGTATCCGTTTAAGAGTGCAATCATCCATGGCGACCGTGATGAAGTGTTGCCGCTGATGTACTCAAAACGGGTGGTGGAGCAGTGTAAACACCCGTTTGAACTGCTGGAAATGGAACGATGCGGCCACATGGTGCCCTGGCTGCGTACCGACAAACTGGTCGATGTCGCCGCTAACTGGTTGTTGGAAAACCTGTAATCAAAGCGTAAAAAGGGTTTCACCGGACTGTCACCTGCGTGGACCACACTGCTCACCAAATATCCAAGGTTATATTTGGTGGCAGCCATGAATACCCTGCGTAAAATTACCAGCTACGACGCCGTTGCTTTCTACTGGTGTCACGGCTTCACCCAGTTGCCACGCCTGGCAACCATCAGTCGCCTGATCTCCCGTCTGGGTGATGGTGGTCTGTATCTGGCGCTTGGTCTCTCTCTGGCGCTGCTGGAAGTGCAGGACGGAGAAACGTTCCTGATGGCAGGCCTGCTGGCTTTCGCAATCGAGCTGCCGCTTTATCTGATTCTTAAGAACACCATCAAACGGGACCGTCCTTGTCACCGTTTCGATAACTTCGACGCGTTCATTGTACCGTCTGACAAGTTCAGCTTCCCGTCCGGCCACGCTGCTGCCGCTTTTGTGTTTGCGACTGTCTTCAGCCACTTCTACCCATCCATGCTGGAACTGAGCTATAGCATCGCCGTGCTGATCGGCCTGTCCCGCGTGATGTTGGGGGTGCACTACCCAACCGATATCGCTGCCGGTGCCGTGCTGGGTGTAAGCAGTGCGGTAGTGGCACTGAGCCTTTACGGAATCTGATCGCATGCGAGTTCTCTACGGGGTACAGGCGACAGGTAATGGGCATATTACCCGTGCGCGCGTGATGGCGCCGGCGCTGAAAGCGGCCGGTGTGGACGTGGACTACCTGTTCAGCGGCCGCCCGGCGGATCAGCTGTTCAACATGGAGCCATTTGGCGATTACCAGACGCGTGAGGGACTCACCTTCGTCCAGCGCGACGGTCAGGTAAAGGTCTGGGATACCCTGCGTAAGAACAATGTTCTGCGCTGCTGGCGCGATGCCAAGGCTTTAGACCTGAGCGGTTACGACCTGGTGATCACCGATTTTGAGCCGGTCACTGCCTGGGCGGCTAAACGCAAAGGTGTGCGGTCCGTGGGGATCGCGCACCAGTATGCACTTTGTTACCCGATCCCGGGTCATAACCACCATGTGCTTTCCCGCCTGATCCAGCTGTTTGCGCCGGCCAAGACCGCCATCGGTGTGCACTGGCACCACTATGACTACCCGGTCCTGCCGCCGCTGATCCAGCCACCGCTGTTTGAGCCATCGCTAGAGCAGGACAAAGTGCTGGTCTACCTGCCGGTGAATCCGATTGAGGAGCTGGAAGCCCGTTTTGCCGGGATCTCCGATTACCGTTTCTATATCTACTGCGCCATCGACGAGCCGTATCAGCGCGACAACCTCTACTTCATGCCGTTCTCCCGTGAAGGTTTCCAGCGGGATCTCTCCAGCTGCAACGGCGTGGTGACCAACTGCGGTTTTGGCCTGATCAGCGAAGCACTGCAGTTGGGTAAAAAGATCTTCTCCATGCCGGTTAAGGGACAGGTAGAGCAGCAGTCCAACGCCCATGTACTGGATGAGCTGGGGTTGGCAACCATCGCCAAGGATTTTGACAAGGAACTGCTCTTTGACTGGCTGGAACTGCCGCAGCCCGAGCCACGCCTGAACCCGGATGTGGCTGGTCAGCTGGCACAGTGGATTGCCTGTGGCTGTGGCGAAAGTGCCGATGTGCTGGCGAAGCGCTTGTGGAAGAATGAGGCGGACGTCGAGGTCGGCGTGTGAAACGGTGCATTTGCCCCAAGCGATAGAGAGCTGGCACAATGCCGGCTTCTTTTCTTTCCGGGCCTCCAAATCTACCGCCTATGTTATCCGGTGTACTCTACGGCTTTGCTGCTGCCCTGATGCAGTCGATCTCCTACGTCTTTTCTGCACAGTTTATCCTGCAGCACAGGGCAACCCCGCTGACCCTGCTGATCCTGATGCATCTGGTGCTGGGGGGCGTGTGTCTGGTGATCCTGCCGTTTCTCTGGCACCCCAAACTGTTGAGTGTAGGTGACTATATTGGGCCGTTGCTCTGCACTACGCTTTTCTATTGTGTGGGGCAGATCTCCCTGTTTAAGGCGATCCGTGCCTCGGAAGCGTCGCGGGTCAGCCCGTTGTTGGGGCTTAAGGTGCTGGTCCTGGCGGCGATGGGGCTGCTCTGGTTTGGCGACAGCTATCAGTTGGTGCAATGGCTGGCGATCGGTTTGTGTGCGTTGGGAGCGGTCTGGCTGAGTGCCAGTGGTGGCCGTATCAGCCTTTCGGCCCTGGGGTGGGTGGTGCTAGCCTGTGTTGGTTATGCGCTGTCGGACCTTTCGATCCTCTATACCATGCGCAGTCTGGAACCGCTTTCGCTGATCCATGCCGCCGCCGTGGGCGTGTGCCTCTGTTACATGATCTGTGGTGTGCTCAGCCTGTTGTTCTATCCCGGATTGAAGGACAAGCAGCTGCTGGCTCAAAGCGCGCCGTCGGCGTTGACCTGGCTGTTGGCAATGGTATTCCTGTTTGCCTGCTTTGCAGAGATTGGTGTGGTGTTTGGTAGCATCGTGCAGTCCAGTCGGGGGCTGATCTCGATCTTCCTGGGTGCCTTTTTGACCTGGGTGGGTTTCAAATATGCGGAGAAGATGCCCGCGCGTTCGGTCTTTATGCAGCGTTTTGCCGCGTCGACCCTGATGTTGGTTGCGATCGCGATGTTTTCGCTGGGGGCAGAGGGGTAATCAATTGCCGAACGGCAGAAAAAGTTAAGGGGGCGCTCAGTTCCCTTGAGACACCCCCTCATTGGCTTCCATTTTCCATGCGATCGGTTGTTCAAATCCGGTTAGGGGATTTCAACCACCTGGCTTCCAGCCGCGGCATCATGCCTTCCCTTTCGCTTGTCTAGGCCTTCCTTGTTATTCATTCCATGAACAGGAGATCCACAAGACGCATTATGCTGATACGACAGGCTGGGATATATAGGAAAAATTCCTAATTTTCAGGTGATTAGACTTAAGTCTTAGAAGGCGGCTGGAGAGGTCGTGTAAAAGGGGCAAGGCCAGAAACGAAAAAGGGCGCCTCGATCCGTCGAAGCGCCCTTCATTGGCAATCCTAATCCGTGCAGTAAATCCTTGAGCGTCCAGCCAGCGGCATCCTGCCAGTCCGTCCTGCTTTCCTATGCCATCCGATGTATTCGTTCCATGAACAGGAGATCCACGAGACTTATTATGGCTCGGAGGTACCTAGGTTGATATAGGAAAAATTCTTAATTTTTCCTGTGTTTTGATCAATAAGGCATAAGGAATTGTGGTTCTAATGCCTCTAGGTTATTTAAACAGGTATTTGTATTGAATTATTTCATATCCGTCATTTTTCTTAGTGCAGTGCGATAAGGCGAGCCCTGCTGGAGGCTGCAGAGCAGAAATTCACATCTATCGCTTCGGAGCTGTATTCATAGAGCGTTACACCAGTGTGTTTGGTACAGAGTCATTCCCGGAATCTGGACCTATACGCAGCTGTTTGCATTGAAATATGCTGGCAGAGTGGACAAGCCTGGTGGGTGACACATACACTTAGTGCTTAATGTCTTGGTCGGGGTGCCCCTGCAGTTGCAAGGGCTGAGAGTAAACCCGCTGAACCTGATCCGGTTAACGCCGGCGTAGGAAATCGAGATTGATAATGTATTTGGCAAACCATTTTTCAGGCAGCTGCGTAGCCTTCCGAACTGATCAGGAGGTGCGTTGATGTCCCACTCTTCCCATACCCCTATCGCCCTGACCATCGCGGGTTCCGACTCTGGTGGTGGCGCGGGTATTCAGGCCGATCTTAAAGCGTTTTCGGCGCTGGGCGCTTATGGCGCGTCGGTCATTACAGCGCTGACCGCGCAAAATACCCGTGAAGTACGTGCGATTCATCCGGTTCCGGTGCCGTTTATCCTGCAGCAGCTGGAGACCGTTTTTGACGACCTTAACGTTAACGCGGTGAAAACCGGCATGCTGGGTGATGCCAGTATTGTTTCGGCGGTGGCCGAATTCCTACGTGGCCAACCTCAGGTCAAACTGGTGGTTGATCCAGTCATGCTCTCCAAAGGTGGTGATGCGCTGCTGCGGGCCGATGCGGTATCCGCACTAGTATCAGAACTGATCCCACTGGCGACCCTGATTACACCGAACCTACCGGAAGCGGCTGCGATTCTGGACTGTAATGAACCGGAAGATCTGGCGGGTATGGAACAGATGGCGCGGGATCTGAAAGCGCTGGGGCCTGACGCGGTGCTGCTGAAAGGTGGGCACCTCAATAACAGCGAGCAGAGCCCGGATATCTTCTTTGACGGTGAGCAGTGCATCACGCTGAACACCAAACGAATCAACACAAAAAATACCCATGGTACGGGATGTACATTAGCGTCTGCGATCGCCGCACTGCTGGCGAAGGGTGAGCTGCCGTTAGCGGCAGTAGAGCAGGCCAAGCAGTATATTTCCGATGCAATCGCGGTAGCCGATACGCTTGAGGTGGGCAGTGGTCATGGACCGGTGCATCACTTCCATGCGTTTTGGCAGCATTGATTGGCAGACAGGGTGCAATAACGAAAAGCAAGCAGGCGACTTATGGCAGATAATATGAAACATCTCAGTGAAAGTGCACAGGTGGACGGCAACTCCGTTCAGCCGTTTCCAAAATCCCGCAAGGTTTATGTTGAGGGCAGCCGTCCGGACATCCGTGTACCGATGCGTGAGATTACCCTGGATGACACACCTACCGGTTTCGGTGGCGAGCAGAACGATCCGCTGTATGTTTACGACACCTCTGGTCCGTACACCGATCCGGAAGCGTCCATCGACATCCGTAAGGGTCTGGCACCGCTGCGTGAGAAGTGGATTCTGGAGCGTGAAGACACCGAACAACTGGACGGTATGACCTCCGAGTACGGCCGTGCGCGTGAAGCGGACCTGCGCCTGGATCATCTGCGTTTCGACCTGCAGCGTAAACCACGCCGTGCTGCACCGGGTAAGAACGTAACCCAGCTGCACTATGCACGTCAGGGCATCATCACCCCTGAGATGGAATACATCGCAATCCGCGAAAACATGAAGCTGGCGAAAGCCAAAGCGGAAGGCAACGTGGTTGCCCAGCAGCACCCGGGCCACAACTTCGGTGCGTACCTGCCGGAAGAGATCACGCCGGAATTCGTACGTAAAGAAGTGGCGGAAGGTCGCGCGATCATCCCTTGTAACATCAACCACCCGGAACTGGAGCCGATGATCATCGGTCGTAACTTCCTGGTGAAGATCAACGGTAACATCGGTAACTCCGCAGTAACTTCCTCCATCGAAGAGGAAGTGGAGAAGATGACCTGGGGTACCCGTTGGGGTGCGGACACCATCATGGACCTGTCCACCGGTGACAACATCCACGAGACCCGTGAGTGGATCCTGCGTAACTCCCCAGTGCCAATCGGTACCGTACCGATCTACCAGGCGCTGGAGAAAGTGAAAGGTGTTGCAGAAGACCTGAACTGGGAAGTATTCCGTGACACCCTGATCGAACAGGCTGAGCAGGGTGTGGACTACTTCACCATCCACGCCGGTGTACTGCTGCGTTACGTGCCGCTGACCGCTAAGCGTATGACCGGTATCGTATCCCGTGGTGGTTCCATCATGGCGAAATGGTGCCTGGCGCACCACAAAGAGAACTTCCTCTACACCCACTTCGAAGAGATCTGTCAGATATGTAAAGACTACGACGTGGCGTTCTCCCTGGGTGATGGCCTGCGTCCGGGTTCCGTGTACGATGCCAACGACGAAGCACAGTTTGCCGAGCTGGAAACCCTGGGTGAGCTGACCAAGATCGCCTGGAAGCACGACGTACAGGTTATGATCGAAGGTCCGGGTCACGTGCCGATGCACATGATCAAAGAGAACATGGACAAGCAGCTGAAGGAGTGTCACGAAGCTCCGTTCTACACGCTTGGCCCACTGACCACCGATATTGCACCGGGTTACGACCACATCACCTCCGGTATCGGTGCGGCGATGATCGGTTGGTACGGCTGTGCCATGCTCTGCTACGTAACACCAAAAGAGCACCTGGGTCTGCCGAACAAAGACGACGTGAAGACCGGTATCATCACCTACAAGATCGCTGCCCACGCGGCTGACCTGGCAAAAGGTCACCCGGGTGCACAGATCCGTGATAACGCGATGTCCAAGGCACGTTTCGAGTTCCGTTGGGAAGACCAGTTCAACATCGGTCTGGATCCGGACACTGCCCGTGCCTACCACGACGAGACCCTGCCAAAAGAGTCTGCAAAAGTGGCGCACTTCTGCTCCATGTGTGGACCGAAGTTCTGCTCCATGAAGATCTCTCAGGAGGTGCGTGAGCTGGACGACGAGCAGGTTGCTGCGATCAATGCGCAGGCGGAAGAAGGGATGCAGGCCAAGTCGGCTGAGTTCAAGGAAACCGGCGCTGAGATTTACCACAAAGTGTAAATCGTTCTATCGCACTAAAAGCAAAAAAGCCGCCCGAATGGGCGGCTTTTTTGTGTGTGGATCTCCCATCATGTCCGTACGGGGAGAATTCGTTATCGCAATATTACAGCTGAGCGACGGGGCGATTATGTTTCAGTGAATTTGGCTTTACAACAGATTTCGGTAAACGGCTGTTTGAAAAGTAAGCTTTTCAGAAATTAGTAGTAGAAATAACGTTCAAAATCGGAGTCACTGAAAATTTTTGGCAACTTCGCAGAAGTATCGAATTAAATGCCGCAGATTGCAGGCTTTTACTGCCATTGGGAGAAGCTGGATGGCGAGTGAGTTTCCGTATTTAGCACGTGGAAACTGTCGATCATTCAATAAACCATCAAGCACATGAGTGAACGTTTAATCGTTTAAGGTGCCTATTATTGAGTTGAATTAAGCCGATACACTAAAGCGCTTGATAACCAAGCCGAGATTTAAAGCAGTGCGATATTAAACTTTTTCGGCAGCCCGGCAGGGCGGCCAATAAAAGAATCAGGAGTAGTGATGTTTTGGCGAAGAAAACCTGCACCGGTTGAGCAGCATCAACATGCACAGGGACTGCTGACAACACTGTATGTGATGGCGGCGATGGTGGAGGCACGTGATCCCTACACCGGCGGTCATCTGTGGCGTGTGAGCCAGTACAGCCGTCTGGTGGCGGAAAAACTCGGATTACCGGCTGCCGATATTGCCCGCATCGGCCTTGGCGCCTTCCTGCACGATCTGGGTAAAGTGGGCGTACCGGATGAGATTCTGCGTAAACCGGGTCGTCTTACCGATGAAGAGTACGATGTGATCAAAGCACACCCCGAGGTAGGGATGCGTGTGCTGGCGGGTCACCCGCTCAGCGGCCTGGTGGAAGCAGCAGTATTGGCCCACCATGAAACGCCGGATGGACGGGGTTATCCACAGGGACTGTCGGATGCGGAGATTCCGGACGATGCCCGTATCGTTGGGGTCTGTGATGCATTTGATGCGATGACCAGTCATCGTCCCTACCGCGCGGGTATGCCGGTGGAAAAAGCGCTGAATATTATCGAAGAGAATATGGGACGTCAGTTTGATCGGGCAGCGGCCACTGCGTTGTTGGAACTGGCAGGTAGCGGTGAACTGGACCCGATTCTGGGACATACCGATGACGGGATTCCGTTGCAGGACTGTCCTGCCTGTGGCCCGACCATCGTTGTGCGGCGTGATCAGCAGGCCGGTGATCTGAGTTGTTGCCGCAGCTGTGGCGCCGAGGTCAGTGTGGTTGAGCAAGCAGGTAAACTGGCCATCACACCAACCGGACAGCTGGCGACAAAAGCGGCCTTGGCGCCGGAAGCGGATGACGCGCTGATCAACGCGCTGGTGGAATCGGTGATCGCCCATCTGGAGCTGCCAGAAAACCTATAGCCTGGGTTGCCTCTAAAGGTCTAACAGAGGGACTCGACCTGCCCGGCGGCCAGTACCTGCTGGCCAAAGGCTTCGGCGGGCATCGGGCGTCCGTACAGGAAGCCCTGGGCCTGGTCGCAGCCTTCACTGATCAGTATTTCGGCCTGACCCTCCAGCTCCACGCCCTCGGCAATGACCTGCAAGCCCAGGGTTTTGCCGAGGGCGATAATCGCCTCGCTGATCGCCCGGTCCTCGGCATCCTCAATCAGGTCCTGGGTGAAGGAGCGGTCGATTTTAAGCTTGGAGATGGGTAACTGCTTCAGATAAGACAGTGAAGAGTAACCGGTGCCAAAATCGTCGATCGCCAGTTTGATGCCCATTTCGCGCAGCTGATTGAGCACGCCCAGCGAGTTCTTGGTGTCGTTGATAAAGAAACTTTCGGTGACTTCCAGTTCCAGTTTGTGAGCTGGCCAGCCGGTCGTTTGCAGAATTTTTTGGATCTGCTCAGGCATATCCTGCTGGCTGAGCTGTCGCGCGGAGATGTTTACTGCCAGCACGCCCGGATCAAAGTGGTCATGCAGCCACTGTGCGCACTGACTGCAGGCCTGGGTGAGCACCTGCAGGCCCAGTTCGTGGATCAGGGCGCGTTCCTCAGCCAGCGGAATAAACTCCATCGGCGGGATCACTCCCTGCACCGGGTGGTTCCAGCGTACCAGTGCTTCCACACCCACCAGTTTTTTGCTGTGCAGATCGTACTGGGGTTGGTAATACACGGTGAGCTGCTGTTGCTGCAGTGCCGTGCGCAACTCCTCTTCCAAGATCAGCTTACGCCGCGCTTCCAGTGTCATTTTTTCGCTGTAGAAGCTGAAGCGATTGCCGCCTTGCTCCTTGGATTGATACATCGCCAGGTCGGCGTTGCGCATCAGGGCCGATACGTCGTGGCCATCCTGGGGGAACAGGCTGATGCCAATGCTGGTGCCCAGGTGAAGTTCATGGTGTTCGATCTGCATCGGTGCCTGCATCGCCTCAATCAGGTGGCACGCAACGGTGGCGGCCGCCTGGACGGAGTCCAGTGGATCGATGATGATGGTAAATTCGTCGCCCCCCAGGCGTGCGAGAAAGTCGCTGCTGCGCAGACTGTTGCGAAAACGGCGGGCTGCTTCCTGCAATACCTCGTCACCCACGTTGTGGCCAAGGGTATCGTTGACCTGCTTGAACTTATCCAGATCCAGAAACAGCAATGCGGCGTTTTGGCCGGAGCGTTGGTTTTTCTGGAGCGTGCTGCGCAGTGTGTCGCGGAAGTAGCTGCGGTTGGGCAGACGCGTCAGTTCATCGTGGTCTGCCAGCTGGCGCAGGATCTGCTGTTGTTGCTCCAGCTCCTGGGTGCGTTTGTCCACTTCGGTTTGCAGCTCGTCACGGGAGATCGATGTTTCCCGCAGGCGGTCGGTCATTGCGTTAAAGTGCTGGGCGACGCTACTGAGTTCATCCTTTTCATTCAGGCTGATATGGCTGTACAGGTCCCCCTCGCTGAGGCGATGGATACCCTGGTCCAGCATCTCCACCCGGGCATTAAACATCCGCGCCGTATGCAGACTCAGACCCGAAAGCAGGAAGGCCAGAGTCAGAATCAGGCCGCCACTGAGCAGGTAACTCTGTGTTTGCAGCTCGCGAGAGCTGTTGATCGCCAGTTGCTCCAACCGCACGCTGTCTTCCTGCATAGTCTGAATCACGGAGTCCAATAGATTGGATAGATGAAAAAGTGCTGCGCTTTGAGTGGTGCTGTTGCCGGCATCGTGGATGGCGATCATCTGGTCCAGCAGTTTACATACGCTGTTGTTGCGCTTTTGCAGACTGTGCAGGTAGATCAGTTGCTGGTCCGACGCCCTGGTGGCGTTGGCAAACATCTGGTCCAGTTTTTCATACAGTTTCCGGTTATGACGCAACGGTTCCACGTTCGGATTACGGGCGTATTGGCGCAACTGCACACGCATCGCTTCGATGCTGGTTTGTACCTTGGTGGACGCTTCCAGGCGTTCAAAGTAACGGTTCTGCTGGTAATCCTGCCAGAACATATTGGCGGTCAGGATGACCGACAGGGTGACGGCTATTGTGGCCATCAGGACAAGGCGCAGTGAGATCTTCATTGTATCTGGGATGCCGTTGCATCGGTGGCGATCAGAGCGCGTTCATCGAACAGCGCCCGGTAGTTGGGCATCGACTGCTGTGCGACCCGTTTGTTATTCAGTGCCCAGCGTGCTTCATGCTCCAGGGTGGTGATCAGGGAGTTGCTGAGCGACAGCTTAAACAGGTAGTCATCCCAGCCATGGCCGATCTTGTGTGGATCACGCTGCAGTTGAGTCGCAATGATCCGTTGTGAGCGCGCCGGATTCACGGCGATAAATCGCGTGGCATCATTGAGCGCGGCGATCACCCGGCGGTGTGCTTCCAATTGAGCGGTGGCCTGATCCTGCATGGTAATCAGGTTAAACGACAGGGTGTAGATCCCCCGGCTGTTCAGGATCGGTTGCCCGTGGCTGGAAAGCTGTGCGGCTTCCTGGGCAAAGGGTTCCCACAGGGCAGCGGCATCGATCTCACCTGCATCCAGGGCCGCGACCATCTGATCGGGGCGTAACGACACCAGTGTGATGGTTTCGGCAGGAACACCGTGGATCAGCAGCAGGGTGTGTAGGAAAAACTCGCTGGATGAGTTGTGGATAATGCCGATCCGCTTGCCGCGTAACTCTCTGGCGTCGCGAAGGTGCTGATCTGGGGCCGAGACGATCTTGATGTCGTTATCAGATTCCACAAAACTCGCCAGGATGGAAAATTGCTTGTCACCAAAACTGTTGAACATGATGACCGAATCGGAGGTGGTGGCCAGGTCCGCTTCGCCCTGAATCAGCGCGTTAAAACAGCGGTGTCCGCCAACATAGGGCAGCAGCTCGACCTCAATACCATGATCGGCAAAATAGCCCTGCGCCTGCGCCACATAAAAGGGTGTGGAGAGTGGTGTTTGGGAGACCGCGATGCGAATGGACAGGGTGGGGCTGCGACTTTCCAGGCCCTGTTGAATGTAAAAGCCAAGGCCAAGCCCTGCGAATAACACCAGAAGCAGCAAAATCCTTTTGGGGGACGTCATTGTCGAGTCCTGAGTCAGCCGAATTTAAGTAAATAAATGGGCTATCAACCAAGCGCTTACTGCCAACCGCCGTGCCGGGCAGTCGAAGTGTTATCGGATAGTTTGTTCAATAAATGTAGTGGGTGTTGCGTGGTTTTTGTAGCGCTGTAGGTGGGAAGTTGCGAGTTTTATGATCAGATGCAGGATTTCGTTCAAAAACTCACCTTAAAGGCAAAAGACCGAAGAGCATAAAAGTACCTGTTCTCTTCGGCCCGGCGTTATTCAGCCTTTGAGTGCATGCCCGTCGGGCAGCTGTTTCTCCATCCAGATCGCCAGTTTGTGCTTCATGTTGGGTTCATTCTCCTGGTCTTTCGCCAGGGGGTGGATCAGACCGTCATTGACCAGCAGACGGTAAAGGGCTGTGATCTTGTTGCTGGCACTGTCAGTGGGCTCAAACTTACCCGCACCGCGTTTTTCAAAGTAAACCGCTCCGACCACCAGGGCCTGTCGCACCAGGTCCGCTTCGTGTTTGAGTTTTTTCATGTTGCCACATCCTTCCGCTTGGCTGGGGAGTTCCTCCATTTATGCGGAAATCTGCTGGCGCTGTAAAGTGATAAGAGGGATTAAAGTAAGCGACGACCGGAGTGTCGCCGCTTACAAGAGGCCTAAGTAGGGGCAGAGTGTCAGTAGCTGATTCTGCCGTGGGGCTGATTTTTCATGGAGTCCAGGAAGCTGTCCCGGCTCATACGGACCAGTTCACGGTGGTCGCCAGCTTCAAGATAGCATTCAGGCTCTTCACCGAGGTGGTCATCCCAGATTACAGGCAGATTGTAGGTCTGACCCAAGCTGGGAACTGCACCCTGTGCACAGTCCCGGAACAGGATTTTTACATCGTTCTGACGGGCCGTGGTCAACAGGCGATTGGTAAAGTGATTAACAGCGCGTAGGTCGACCTGGCGGTCGGCGGGTACAACGGCCATCACAAAGCCTTCGTCATCTCTCAGCACTACACCTTTTGCAACCCGTTTAGGGGGAACTTTGGCTGCCAGTGCACAGCCCATAGCGGTTTCGGCGTAAGGGTGAAAGACGCGTTTGTACGCGATGTGTTGACTATCCAGGAAGCGCTGAATGGTTGGCGCAAGGGACATGAGGTTCACCTCTGTTTGAGGCTCCTGCCAGTTAGGGCTCCTGCACCTCTCAGTGTAGCTCATCTGGTGGTCTATTCTTGAAAGAGATGTAAACAGAGAGTGAGGCGGACCATGGCGATTGCACTGCGGGCATCGTCCCGGTTGGGCAGTGCAGCCCATAAAGCGGTGGATAAACACCTGAATAGCCTGGATAAAATGCTGTCCGGGGTGACCGAAGCCGATGTGGATGAGGTGATTCACGATACCCGCACCGGGATGAAAAGGATGCGTGCCTTTCTGCGCCTGATTCGTGCCTCCATCGGTAAACCCGCTTACCGACAAGCCAATGCGCAAAGCAAAGCCCTCGCTGGCGCCCTGTCCGGTAGCCGTGATGCCCGTGTGCTGCTGGATACTGTGGATATGCTATTGCTGGAGCTTGAGGACCGGGAGTGTCGGGCCCGGCTACGTGAACCCTTCTTGCAACATTACGCTCGGGCCTGTGAGGTTGCCGGTGGTACACGACCTCTCAAGTATGCGCGGAAACGGTTGCACAAGTTGCAACACAAGGCCTGTCGCTGGCGTTTGAAAGGGTACGATTACCAAGCTCTGATGCAGGCGGTTGAAACGGAATACGGCCAGGGCCGGGCGCACTGGTTGCAGATTCAGCAATATCCGGAGGCGGAAGAGCTGCATGAGTGGCGCAAGGAGGTGAAGCGGTTCTATTACCAGGTTTCGCTGTTGTTTCCCCACGGGAATAAAATGCAGCGGGCGCGTTTGAAGGATCTGGGGGAATATCTGGGGCAGTTGCATGATCTGCACATCCTGCTGGAGTACATCGCCAACCACCGTCCACTTTACTGGACCGACGACCTTTCACATCTATGGAGAGCCGCCCAGCATCGAGAGCAGATCCTGATGGATCTGATCTGGCGACTGGCACCTAAAGCCTATGGCGAACCCGCACCAAGCTACAGCCGCAAACTGATCAAACGCTGGCGTGATCTGAGTCAGAAAAAGCACTGACAGGAAGCGTTCTGCGGTTATGCCCCAGTCAAATTGCCTCTGATATACTCGGGCTATCTTTCAGTGAGGCATCGTATTTCTATGAAATTCCGAATTATCCCTGTGACCCCGTTTCAGCAGAACTGCACCCTGATCTGGTGTGAAGAAACCAACAAAGCCGCGGTGGTTGATCCGGGCGGTGACGTGGACCGCATCCTGGCGGCGGTTGAGGAAGAGGGCGTCGAGTTGGAGAAGATCCTGCTTACCCACGCGCACCTTGACCATGTTGGTGGTACGGCTGAACTGGCCAAGCGCACGGGTGTGCCGGTGGAAGGCCCGCACATCGACGACAAATTCTGGATCGATGGCCTGGACCAGCAGTGCACTATGTTCGGATTTCCACCGGTGGAGGGGTTCGAGCCGGATCGCTGGCTGGATGAAGGTAACGACATCGAAGTGGGCAACCAACACCTGAGCGTGTTGCACACGCCGGGGCATACCCCGGGCCATGTGGTGTTTTTCCATCCGGGGGACCTGCTGGCAATGGTGGGTGATGTGTTGTTCCAGGGTTCAATCGGCCGTACCGACTTTCCGAAAGGTGACCATCCAACCCTGATCGCCTCCATCCGTGAAAAGCTGTTCCCGCTGGGCGACGATGTGGACTTCATTCCGGGACACGGACCGATGTCCACCTTTGGCCGCGAGCGCACCAGCAACCCCTTTGTATCCGATCACCGCGGTTGATCAGTTGCCGTTGTTACGCTCGGTGGAGACGCCGCCGCTGACCACAAAGGCCGTCACCTGACTGGCGGCCACATCCAGTGATTCCACCTGCGATTTGGGCACGATGATCAGGTTGCCGGCGAAGTTGTACGACTGCGGCAGATACACCGCGACCTGATCCTGCAAACCAAAGCTCTCCATACTCTCCCGGGTCATAAAGCCCATCGCTTTGATCCGCTTGTCCTCGGTGAGGTATACCAGTACCGGTTTATCGAAGCTTTTGGTATCCCCCAGAAACGCATGGAACAGGTCCTTCAGCGCGTTGTAAAGCAGCTTGACCAGTGGGATGCGCTCCAGGAAACGGTCCACATAACCCATCATGTAGCGCCCCAGATAGAGCGAACCCGCGACACCGGTAGCGGTGATCACAATCAGGGTGACCGCTGTGCCGAGTAGAGTTGCGGTAAGGCCCGGTTCCAGCGCCGGAGAGTAGTGGGCCAGCAGGCTACCGATTGCCGAAAAGACGGTTTCGTTGAGTGCGGTGAAAATCAGGTACACCAGGTAGATGGTGAGTACCACCGGTAGCAGGATCAGCAGTCCCTGGAAGAAAAATCGCATCAGGCTTCGTATCATCATAGGCTCCTTGTGACTGGCCCGAGATTAAATGTTGATGACTGAGTGAAAGCTTAACAGGTTTGTTTTTTCTGACCCGTTTTGTACCGGCACCGGGAAAAGCTCCATGGGTCGCAGCTATTAAGCCTCGGGCTTGTTGCTCGCTTATGGCTGATGTGGTGTCTGTTGATACTCCAGCGATGCCATTTCGGTCAGACGGCTGATGGTGCGCTGGAATTCAAAGGCCAACAGGTCACCCTGGTACAGCACGTCCAGTGTGGTCGCGGCGTTGAGGAACAGGTTAACGCGACGGTCGTACAGCTCGTCCACCAGGGCGATAAAGCGCCGTGCCGGATCGTCCGAGCGGCCAACCATCACCTGGCGTTCGCCTGTTGATTGCGAACCCACTGCGCCGTCTTCCGTCCCCCGCGCCTTTATCCGTTCAAACTGCTTACCACCCAGCAGCGGCACATTGCTGAGAAACAGGGTGTGGAAGCGCTGGGCAAGATCGATGTAGTCGAGGTGGCTACGTGGGCCTTCACACAGGGCCTGGAAATTAAACCAGGCAACTTCTTCCGTGGCCGCGATACAGGGGATCGGCCGATTGCAGACCAGGATCTCTGCGTCGCCATTGAGCTGCGCATCACTGTGTGGCGCGAACAGCTCATGCAATGGTGTGTGGTCGCCGACGAAGTACGCGGTACTGTGAGTCAGGCTGCGTAAACGGTGATCCTTCTCGCCCGCCATCGCCACCACGTTCAGGTGCTGGCGCAGTAACTGGACTGTAGGCTCAAAGCGATCCTTGTGGATATCGCCACGGTACAGCTCTTCCGGTGGGCGGTTGGAGGTGCACACCAGCGTAACACCAAGGCTGAACAGATGGCGGGTCAGGCGGCCCAGCAGCATGGCATCGCCAATCTCGGCCACCAGAAATTCGTCAAAGCAGAGTACCCGGTAACGTTGGGCAAGTCCCTGAGCGACGAACAGCAGCGGGTCTTCCTGGCCCGAATTCTCCTGCAGTTGCTGGTGGATCAGCGCCATAAAACGGTGGAAATGCAGGCGCAGGGTGCAGTCGTTGCCGAAATCTTCTCGCAGGGAGTCGCAGAACAGATCCATTAGGAAGGTCTTGCCGCGACCCACCTGTCCCCACAGATAGAGGCCTCTAGGTGGCGTATGATGTTGCTCGGCCAGCTGTGGCTGCAGTTCGGCCAGGTAGGTCAGGGCCTGACGTTGCACCGGGTCGTCGTCATAACCGTTGGCCAGAAGCGCTTGATAACGCTGCAGCAGCGGCTGTTCTTGGGAGGGATTGTTCGGGATCATGGGGACGCATCTTAACGCCCCCAGGGGTAGGATGCTACTTGTGCAGCAGGCGGGTCATCTCGATCCATTCGCGATCCAGGCTCTTGTTGCGTTCCAGTACTTCCCGCAGTGGCACATCCAGGATCTCTCCTTTCTGTACGCCCACCATGATGCTGGAGTAACCCGCACGCAGGTAATCCACCGCCATTGCTCCCATACAGGAGGCCAGTACACGGTCGTGTCCGGTAGGGCTGCCACCGCGCTGGATGTGGCCCAGAATACATACTCTTGGCGCCTGATCGTGTTCCTCCAGTTGCTGGGCAATCCGGTAGGTCAAACCGGAGCGTGGGCCTTCCGCTACCACGATGATGCCGCTGGAACCTTTGCCTTTTACGCGGTTGTTGGCCAGCTGGAAACAGAGGGATTCGATCTTAAACTCCACTTCCGGAATCACTACCATCTCGGCACCGCAGGCGATCCCCACCTGGGTGGCGATAAAGCCGGAATCTCGGCCCATTACCTCCACCAGGAACAGGCGTTCGTGGGAGAGGGCGGTGTCACGGATTTTGTCGATTGCATCCAGCGCGGTATTGATGGCGGTATCAAACCCGATGGTGTCTTCGGTGCCGTGGATATCGTTATCAATGGTACCTGGCAGGCCGACTACAGGAATACCACTCTCTTCGGCAAGCAGGGCCGCACCGGTCAGGGAACCGTCGCCACCGATTACCACCAGACCTTCGATATCGCGTTCGCGCAGAATTTCCGCGGCCTGCTTGCGCACCGCCGGGTCTTTGAACGCTTCGCAACGGTCACTTTTCAGCATTGTGCCGCCACGCTGTACGATGTTGGATACGGAGCGGGAGTTCATCTCCCAGATATCACCAATGATCAGGCCGCTGTAACCACGATTGACGCCATATACCCGAATGCCGTGACTGAGGGCTGCACGGACCACGCCTCGAATCGCCGGGTTCATGCCTGGAGCATCGCCACCGCTGGTCAGTACGGCGATCGCTTTCAGCTCTTTGACTGCGTCCAGCGCAGGTAGCTTATACATCAATTCTCTCCTATCGTGTAATCCACAGACAGTTCACCTTTCGCTCAAGCCTACTGCCGTTTTTTGACGCTTATATGGCAGTGGATGAGTGCTCGGAAAGGGACTGAGGTCTGTCATCCATACCCCTCATTATAGGGTTATGCGGAGGTTAGGCTGCAACGGGAGAGTCGCAAGATGACGCTAGCGGAACAGATCGCTCAGGATATTCTGCGCAGTTTTTCCAACTATCGGGCGCATTTTCAGCGCATAACCGAGGGTGCCCGCACGCGCTTTGAGATGGCCGATTGGCAAGCGGTGCAGCGAGCGGCGGCGGAGCGGATCAACCTGTACGAGAGCATGTGTCAGGATGCGGCCGAAACGCTGCAACGTAAGATCAAAAAGGACCTGCACGATTCAGAACTCTGGCGTCACGCCAAACTTGCCTATATCCAGCTGATCACCCAGCGTGACGACTTTGAGCTGGCAGAAACCTACTACAACTCCATCTACTGTCGGGTGTACGCCCGCAGGCAGCTGGATGACCTGCATATGTTTATCCACAGTTCTATGGCAGGACGCATCGTGCAGTCAGGGGAACAGATCTACCGTACCTACGACCTGAGTAACGGTGTACAGAACATGCTTTCCCGAATACTGGATGATGTAGCTTTTGCTATCCCCTGGGAGAACAAACGCCGGGATATCCGCAATATCCTGCGCTACGTGCGCAACAACCTGACGGAACAGTTTGAGAACCCCGCGGACACCCGCATCGAAGTGGTCAAAAGTGTGTTTTACCGCAATAAAGGCGCCTATATCGTTGGCCGTGTGTGCACCGATCATAAACAGCTGCCTTTTGTCCTGCCGGTGCTCAATAACGAGGCGGGTGGCGTGTATGTGGATACATTGATTACCGAGGAGAACGATGTTTCGGTGATTTTCAGTTTTACCCGCGCCTACTTTATGGCGGATGTGAACGTGCCCTCCGAGTTTGTGCGATTCATGCAGTCGATCCTGCCGATGAAGTCCGTGGCTGAGATTTACAGTTCGGTGGGTTTTTACAAGCAGGGCAAGGCGGAGTTCTACCGCAACTTTGTCGAGCACCTGAAGAACTCGGACGATAGTTTTGTGATCGCCCCCGGCATCAAGGGAATGGTGATGACGGTGTTTACCCAGCCCAGCTATCCCCTGGTGTTCAAGATCATCAAGGACAGCTTCTCCTCCTCCAAATACATTTCCCGCAGCACCGTGATTGAGAAGTACCAGCTGGTAAAACGGCACGACCGCGTGGGGCGGATGGCCGATACCATGGAGTTCACCAACTTCAGTTTTCCCCGTGATCGCTTTTCCGACGAATTGATTGATGAACTGCAGCGGGTGGCTGCCTCCAGTGTGGAGGTGCGTGATGATGTGGTGCTGATCCGTCACCTCTGGACCGAACGTCGCATGACCCCATTGAATATCCATATCAACGAAGCGCTGGCGAAGAAGGATGAATACGCCGTGTTCCACGCGATCAACGAGTTTGGCAAATGCATCAAGCAGCTGGCTGCCGCCAATATTTTCGCCGGGGATATGTTGTTCAAGAACTTCGGCATCACCCGCCATGGCCGTGTGGTGTTCTATGACTACGACGAGATCATGTACCTCACCGAGTGCAATTTCCGCGAGATTCCCGAAGCAATCTATCCCGAACAGGAGATGATGGACGAACCCTGGTATTCGGTGGGGCCCTGCGATGTGTTCCCGGAAGAGTTGCGCATGTTGACCCGCTGTGACCGGACGGTGCGCCGGATCTTTAACGAACTGCATCAGGATCTGCTCGATGTTGCGTTCTGGCGTGAGATGCAGGCGCAGGTGCAGGCGGGAGATGTGATGGATGTATTCCCGTACCGAAAAGTGAAACGTTTTCTGCGTAACTGATTGCTTTTAAAGTGTATTGGTGATTTTTCGACTCCAGAACAGATAGTATGTAGATCAGAGGCTCAGTGGTTCGACAGAATGCTAGGCAGATTGAAATGTACGGGATTCTTGAACAGTCGCTTGAACTGTCTACTATTTAACCATTGAGCGTTTTAAAGAACGTAAGCTCAGAACAAGAACAGGGAGACTGCTATGACGATCAAAAAGACTGTTACCTCAGCTCTACTGGCAATGGGGGTGGGCGTTGCAGCCATGGGGGTGTCAACCACCGCTTCCGCAGAGCAATTTATTACCATCGGTACCGGCGGTGTCACCGGGGTCTACTATCCCACCGGTGGTGCGATCTGCCGTCTGGTGAACAAGGGACGTAAAGATCATGGTATCCGTTGTTCGGTGGAATCGACCGGTGGTTCGATCTACAACCTGAATACCATCCGTTCCGGCGAGCTGGATATGGGGGTCGCGCAGTCTGACTGGCAGTATCACGCCTACAACGGTACCTCCCAATTTGAGGACAAAGGTGCCAACAAGGATCTGCGTGCCGTGTTCTCTGTGCATGCTGAGCCGTTCACCGTCGTGGCGCGTGCCGACGCGGATATCAAGTCATTTGATGACCTGAAGGGAAAACGCGTGAATATCGGGAATCCGGGCTCCGGTCAGCGTGGTACGCTGGAAGTGGTGATGGAAGCCAAAGGCTGGACCATGGATGACTTTGCGTTGGCGTCCGAACTGAAAGCGTCGGAGCAGGCGAGCGCGCTGTGTGATAACAAGATTGATGCCATGGTCTATACCGTTGGCCATCCAAGTGGTGCGATCAAAGAAGCGACCACCTCCTGTGATAGTAAACTGGTGACTGTAACCGGAGATGTGATCAGCGGCCTGATCAAACAGCATCCCTATTATCGCTCCGCGACTATCCCGGGTGGCATGTACCGTGGTAACGGGGATGATGTGGAAACCTTTGGTGTAGGTGCCACGTTTGTAACCTCCACTTCCGTGCCTGAAGAGGTGGTGTATCAGGTGGTGAAAGCGGTATTTGAAAACTTCGATACCTTCCGCAACCTGCATCCTGCCTTCCGTCACTTGAAGAAAGAGGACATGGTCAAAAGTGGCCTGTCCGCACCTCTGCACCCGGGTGCAGCCAAGTACTACAAAGAAGCTGGTCTGATGTGATCTGAAATCAGAAACACGGGGGTATGTGCCCCCGTTGTTCCTCTGTTAAGGAGGTCCCGTGACAGATAAGCCAACCCCTCAGGTCGATCCTGACGTACAGGAGATGGTTGCGCAGGCCGACAGCGGTGCTCGCGCTCCAAAGGGAATGCCCGGCAAGTTGCTCTGGCTGGTGGCACTGGCCTGGTCTCTGTTTCAGCTTTGGTATGCATCGCCCCTGCCTTTTACCCTGAATTTCGGGGTGTTTAACGACACCCAGGCCCGTTCGATTCATCTGGCGTTCGCCATCTTCCTCGCATATACCGCCTTTCCGGCACTGAAACGTTCTCCCCGGTTTTATATCCCGCTGCAGGATTGGATTATGGGGCTGGTCGGATCATTCTGTGCCGCATATCTGGTGATCTTCCATGCGGAACTGGCCAATCGTGCCGGTGACCCAACGACTTTAGATCTGGTGGTCGCTGTCGCCGGTATGGTGATCCTGCTGGAAGCGACACGCCGTGCCTTGGGTCCACCGTTGATGGTGGTTGCTCTAGTCTTTCTGATCTACACCTTCGGCGGTCCGCATATGCCGGATGTGATCGCGCACAAGGGCGCAAGCCTCAATAAGACCATGTCACACCAGTGGCTGAGCAGTGAAGGTGTATTTGGTGTGGCACTGGGGGTGTCCACCAGTTTTGTTTTCCTCTTTGTGTTGTTTGGTTCTCTGTTGGATAAAGCCGGGGCTGGTAACTATTTCACGCAGGTTGCCTTCTCATTGTTGGGGCATATGAAGGGCGGACCGGCAAAAGCGGCCGTGGTGTCATCGGGTCTGAGCGGTCTGGTCTCCGGCTCCTCCATTGCCAATGTGGTAACTACCGGTACTTTCACCATTCCATTGATGAAACGGGTGGGTTTTCCCGGTCAGAAAGCCGGGGCAGTAGAGGTTGCCGCGTCAACCAACGGCCAGCTCACGCCGCCGATCATGGGGGCTGCCGCCTTTCTGATGGTGGAATACGTTGGGGTGTCCTACATCGAGGTGATTAAGCATGCCATTCTACCGGCGCTGATCTCCTACGTGGCGCTGATCTACATCGTGCATCTGGAAGCACTAAAAGCCGGGATGCGTGGATTGGAACGCCGCTATAAACCCACTCTGGCCCAGGCGTTGATGACCTGGAGCATGATCATCTCAGGTATCTGCATCCTGTCGCTGGCATTGTATTACGGCATGGGCTGGTCAAAAGAGGTGTTGGGTAATGGCACCTACCTGTTGATTGGTGGGCTGATGCTGGTGGTTTATCTGGCCTTGATCCGCTTTGCCGCCCAGTATCCCGAACTGCATATGGACGATCCGAATGCGGCGATTGTGACACTACCGGAGGTAGGACCCACGGTGAAATCCGGTCTCTACTTCCTGTTGCCGGTGGTGGTGCTGGTGTGGTGCCTGACCGTTGAACGTCTCTCGCCGGGATTGTCCGCATTCTGGGCTACGGTGTTTATGACGCTGGTGGTTTTGACCCACAAACCGTTGAAGTCGATGTTCCGGGGTGATCACCATTGGAAGGAAAGCAGCAATGTCGGTATCCATGACCTGCTGGATGGTTTGGTCAGTGGTGCGCGCAATATGATCGGCATCGGTGTGGCGACCGCAGCGGCGGGTATTGTGGTGGGAACGGTCACCCTAACCGGAATTGGTTTGGTGATGACCGAGTTCGTCGAGTTTATCTCCGGCGGCAATGTGATGCTGATGCTGATCTTTACTGCCATTATCAGTCTGGTGCTGGGTATGGGGCTGCCAACCACCGCCAACTACATCGTGGTGTCTACTCTGATGGCGCCGGTAATCGTCACTTTGGGGGCGGAACATGGCTTGTTGGTACCACTGATCGCTGTGCACCTGTTTGTGTTCTATTTCGGCATCCTGGCGGATGATACGCCGCCGGTGGGTTTGGCCGCGTATGCTGCAGCGGCAATTGCTCGTTCCGATCCGATCAAAACCGGTATCCAGGGGTTTACCTACGATATCCGTACGGCGGTACTGCCGTTCATGTTTATCTTTAACACCGAGCTGTTGTTGATCGGTGTGGAAGGGCCTTTCCATCTGCTGATGACAATTGTCTCGGCGACTGGCGCGATGCTGATCTTTGCTGCTGCAACGCAGGGCTACTGGCTGGTCAAAAACCGTTGGTACGAAACGGTATTGTTACTGCTGGTGGCGTTTTCACTGTTCCGGCCGGGTTTCTGGTGGGATGAGGTATACCCGCCAATCGAGCGTAAACCCGCCACAGAGCTAGAACAGATCGCGGGTAGTCTGTCGGCAAACGACAGTTTACGTCTGGCTGTTGCTGGCGAAACCATCGATGGCGATTATGTGAAGAAGATCGTTGAACTTCAGGTGGGCGAAGCTGAGGGTGGCGCACAAAGGTTACAGGACTTGGGACTGATGCTCTCTTTCAGCGACGATAAGGTGATGGTCGATATGGTGGGTTTTGACAGCCCGGCCCAGAAAGTGGGGATCGATTTTGGCTGGGAGATCCTGGCGGTTGAAACAGAAACCGACCGTCCGCCTAAGCAGCTGGTGTACATCCCGGTCATCCTGTTGCTGGCGGGTATGGCCGCATTGCAACTGCGCCGTCGTAAACATATGGCGTGAACAAACGATAGGTGAAGATCATGTTTAGCAAGGTTCTGTTTCCCGTCGACCTTGAAGATGTTGTGACCGCAGAGCACGCATTACGATATCTGAACGGTATGCTGTCCAACGGTCAGGAACTGCACATCTTGGGTGTGTTGCCCGGCTTTAACATGCCGTTGGTGGCGTCCTATTTTCCCGAAGGCACAGTGGAGCATGCGATAAATGCCATGGAACACCAACTGAAGGAGCTGGCTGAGCAGAACCTGAGCAGTAACCTGAACTGGTTTATCCATGTAGCAGAAGGTGTGCCGCATAAAGAGATCGTCAAGAAAGCCCACAAACTCAATTGTGACTTGATTGCGATCCCAAGTCGGAATCATGGTTTGGTAGAAAAGGTTTTGTTGGGATCGGTGACCGCCAAAGTTGTTGAGCAGGCCGATTGTTCCGTATTTGTTATGCGTTGATCACAGCATCCAGATTATAAATACAGGATATTAAGGCGCCGTCAGGCGCCTTTTTTATGCCTGCTTATTTGGAGTTGTCTAATTAATGATCGGTTCTGGGTGTTTTTTAATCAGAAATAGGTGTTTTTTCACTTTTTTGAAGTTTTTTTCAAAAGGCTGTTGACGCTCAATCTGAGGTCTGTAGAATGCGCCTCCTCGCTTGAGAGAACAGCCTTCAACGGCACAGTGACTCAGGCAGAGAGGCTTAAATAACTCACTGATTTAGTTAGTGAATTTTTAAGTCGTCGTGATCACCAGCAAGCTTCAAAAACTTTTGAAAAACTTGTAAATAAACGGTTGACAACGACACGGTGCGCAGTAAAATATGCGCCTCGCTTGAGACAACGCTAACGCAGCGTCGCAAGCCGCTCTTTAACAAATTGATCAGATAATTCGTGTGGGCGCTTGTCAGGATAAAGCACAAAAAACTTTATCCAGATAAGCAACCAAGTGAATTCATTTTTACAAAGTTGTTTTAACTGGAGCCGAATATCTTCGGATATTCAATATGATTTAAACTGAAGAGTTTGATCATGGCTCAGATTGAACGCTGGCGGTAGGCTTA
>NZ_CAXRBQ010000112.1:0-14684 GCF_964228735.1 Pontibacterium sp.
AGAAGCTCTGTATTCACGTTGTTCTCCATCTCCTGTCTTACCGGATCTATTAAGCCTGACTCTTTCGGATAATTTAAATTTTTAATTATTATCTTTTCTATAAATATGATTTATTCGAAGTGGGTGTATCGGTAATTAGTGAAGAGGGCGATATGGAGATTCGGCAGATCAGGTATTTCCTGGCGGTACAGGAAACCGGCAGCTTTACCAAGGCAGCAGAAAAAATGTTTGTGACCCAGCCGGCGCTCTCCACGGCGATCAAAGCGCTGGAGGAGGAGCTGGGGGCTGAGCTGCTGGTGCGCAAGCCAAAGCGGATCAGTCTGACACCGGCGGGACTACGCTTTCGCGACCGGGCGTTTGCAATCCTGGCTGAATGTAATGCGGCAAAGCGGGATTTGATGGATGTACGGGACCAGCGCCAGCTTCGGCTTGGCGTGCTGGATACCCTGAATACACCGCCGGTAAATGCATTGCTGCATGATTTTCGGATGACCTATCCGGATGTGCTGCTTCATCTGCACAGTGGCAGCAAGGGCGATCTGGCGCAAAAACTTGGCCAGGATAAGGTGGACCTGTTGATCACCTCGCTGTCCGGTGAGGAGGAATCGCACACCACGCTGCCGTTGTATCAGGAGCGCTTTGTACTCTTTGTGCACCGCCAGCACCCCCTGGCGACCCGTGCCAGTGTGCATCTGGCGGATCTGCACGAGCTGCCGTTTGTTCTGCGTAAAAACTGTGAGGTGCTAAATGAAGGCAAGCGGGTCTTCCTGTCCGAGCAAGCGCAGCCGCATCTAACCTGCCGTACTGAGGAGGATGGCTGGGCGTTGTCGATGGTGCAGAACAATCTTGCAGCTGCGATTATGGGGGAAACCATCGATGCGCCGGATGTGGTAAAGATCCCGATCGTGGATTTCGGGCTGCTGCGTACCGTGGGTTGTTTATGGCGCGCGCACAGTGATCCGCTCGGGGTAAAGCAGTTTACCGACTTTGCAGCGCAAAAAAGCTGGGCGATGGCCGTGTGAAGGTGATAATCAGCGGAGTTTGATGGGGTACCTCGAACGAGGTAGATATGGGGCTGCTGCCCCCGGCTGGCTTGGCTTTAGCGTTTTTAAGGCGGATTTTTCCGGAAGGCGTTCTGTTGATATTGATCAAGAAGCGCAGGCGCTAACGCTCTAAAGTGGGGGTATCGAATTTGGAGGTCCCTATGAGTAATCAATTTAAGGAGTTGTTGGACGCTGCGCGCAAACAGGACGAGCCACAGCGTTTACTGTTCCTTTTTGCCCAGATTGAGAAGCTGGACAGTAAAAAGCATAAGCAGCGTCAGCATGGCTCTGTTGTACCTTTGATGTGTGTAGATAAGCTGCCTGCCGATCTGACAGACTTTGCCGCGCTGGCAGCGGAAGCCGACCAGGTATCAGCGGATTGGGATTTTATGCTTGCGGCCGGTTTGCCGGGTAAGAATGGGCTGCCGCCATCGACCGATGATGCCGAGCCGCATCTGAACAAGATGGCCAATGACCTGATGATGGGAGCTGATCTGTCCCGTTATGTGATTTTTGATCGACAGGGGAACCCGGTTGCCATGCAGGCAAACTGATTTGCCCTTTGCGATTGCTTGGCGCGTAGCCCGGAAGAACTCCGGGCTTTTTTGTGCCTGACTATATATGGCTGATAGGCGTGTTGGACTCAGATCCCTTTACGCTTCAGGCCCGCGTCCGCCATGATGCGTGTGGCGATCTCTTCAATGGAGAAGGTGGTGGTGTTGATGCTGCGAATACCTTCCTCACGGAAGATTCGCTCAACCACGCGTACTTCGGTGTCACACTGATCCAGAGATGCGTAGCGGCTGTTTGGGCGACGCTCCTGACGGATTGCAGACAGCTGGAAGGGTTCGATCGTGAGACCATACAACTTGTCGCGGTGTACCTCGAGAAACTCCGGCAGCTTTTCGTGATGAATGTCATCTTCAGTCAGTGGGTAGTTGGCCGCGCGGATACCGTACTGCATTGCCATGTAGAGGCAGGTTGGCGTTTTACCGCTGCGGGAAACACCCAGCAAAATGATATCGGCACGGTCATATTGCTGAATACGGCCGCCGTCGTCGTTGTCCAGCGCGTAGTTTACCGAGTCGATACGATCCTTGTATTTGTTCACTTCACCGATCGCATGAGAGCCACCAACGGAGTACGAGGAACGGGTTTGCAGTTCGTTTTCCAGCGGATTAAGGAAGGTGGAGAACACATCGATCTTAAAGCCATCACTCTGGCTCAGAATGCGACGAATCTCTTCATTGACGATGGTATCGAAGATGATAGGACGGGCACCGTCTGCCGTACAGGCATCGTTGATCTGCTTAATGGCTGCTTCTGCCTTGGGCACATTGTCGATGTAAGGCAGCGTGACTTTTTCGAAGGTTATCTCTTCAAACTGTGCCAACAGGCTGTTGCCCAGTGCTTCGGCGGTGATACCGGTACCGTCAGAGATAAAGAATGCAGTGCGTTTATTCATAAGTGTGTGCCGTACGTCTCAATCCTTAGTGGACGGCACTATAGCAGATTTGCCATTCGAACCGAATTGACCCATGCCGTGGAGAGCATGGGCCTCAATCGGGCGTGTTAGACGTCGCCGGTGTATTCGCCACGTGCCGGGTAGTTGTTGGCGATGGCAAAGTCGAGCGCGCCGATTAGTTCTGAGAAATGTGGACGCACAAACGGCATGGTCTGAACGGAACCGTAGTAAAGGGTCTGCTCAGGGGTCACCAAAAACAGGCCAGGCTCCGAGAACAGTGCCGGCTCTTCAATGCCAATAGAAGTTTTGCCGCGGGAGGTGGAGATAAACAACCCCCACTCTTTGGCTTTGTTCAGGTCCAGGCCGTAGCCGATGCGCAGGTTTTCAGCGCCGATTTTCTCCTGCATCGCGCGTGCGCGCTCTTCCGTATCGGAGCTGATCGCGATGGTGCTGACACCACGTTTGGCGAACTCTTCTGCCAGTTTCTCGAACTCTTTCAGGTAGGTGGCACAGATAGGGCAGTGCAGTCCGCGGTAGAAGCAGATTACGGTGCCGCGCTCGGAGTTTTCGCTGGCGAGCTCAAAGCGGGCCTGGTCCAGGGTGTCGACGCTCAGGTCGGGGGTTTTCTGGCGTGGAGTAAGCATGTGGCTGATCCTCAAAATAAATACGGTACCTATGGTTGTTTTAAAGCCTAGCAGGGCGTACTGTTATAAAAATCTCAAATATATGATCCAAGCATCGAAATGAGCCGATTTGACCGATTATCCGCATTGATTTCCCGTTTTTCTCTCTCGGTGATTCCAGAGCAGGGAGGGGCAGCAAACCTGCTGGTGTTATGTGATGGTGATGCAGACCTGCCTACACGGGTGTTGTTGTCACCCCTGCAAGTGATCGAGCTGCCTGATGAGCTGAACGAAGCCCATGTAATGTTTAGGGCGTGCACTGATTGGGGAGGGCACGCCAATCCGTTGTTGTCGGCGTTACCGGACTTGATGGAGCTGGATATATCCAGCAACGCGGAAACCGTGATGCTGGTGCGCCTTTTGAAAGCGGAGAGCGAAGCACAGCGATGTGGTTATGGTTCTGTACTCAATCGCCTGGGTGAAGTGTTGATGGTGCGCTTACTGCGCGCGCAGATCCAACTGGGCGCAACCGAGCCGGGTGTGCTGAGCGGGTTGGCTGATCCGCGCATCAGTCGTGCGATCGTTGCAATCCATGAACGACCTGACAAATCCTGGCGCAATGAAGAGCTGGCCCAGGTTGCCGGCTTATCACTCAGTCGCTTTGCCGAACTGTTTGTACAGGTGGTGGGTGAGACACCGATGGCCTATCTGCGTCGCTGGCGCATGGTGCTGGCGCGTCAGGATGTGGAACGGGGTGAACGCATTCAGACGGTGGCGCGTCGCTACGGTTATGGCTCCGGTGAAGCCTTGAGTCGCGCATTCCGTCGTCAGTTTGGTGAAAGCCCATTGGCACTGCGCCGGGAAGCCGCAGCCGCTAACTAACAGAGGAAATGGATATGTCGGAGATTAAGTTCTCACAGGAAGAGAAATCGCTGCTGGTTTCTAAGTTAAAGCGTTACTTCGATGACGAATTGGATCAGGAGCTGGGGCAATTCGATGCAGAGTTTCTGTTGGATTTTATCTCCAGGGAGTTGGGTGCGTATTACTACAACCGTGGGTTGGCAGATGCCCGGACTGTGGTGCAGAGCCGGTTAGATCAGATTGATGATGCGATCTATGAGATCGAAAAACCAACGGATTTGTCCCGTTGAATCAATTCAGTAGAATGGATAGTAGCCAAACAGACGTTTAGTTTGAGATGGGTTTGATTGATCTGTACCAACCCAGTTGTAAATTGTTCTCATCTTTTTTCTTAAACTGAAGTATTATTTGGCCCTCATAACGATAATCGGAACATGATTTAAGCACGAGCGAGTGGGAGAAAATCAGAGTGCAGGATTACGTACTGCGCCTTGACCAGGTGGGCATGAATGATGTCGAAACGGTCGGTGGTAAGAACGCGTCACTGGGTGAGATGATCAGCCAGCTGAGTAGCGCGGGCGTTAAGGTACCAAATGGATTTGCGACTACAGCCGAGGCTTTCCGTGACTTCCTGAAGCACGGTGGGCTGGAAGAGAAAATCAATCAAACTCTGAAATCTCTGGACGCGGACAACGTCATTGAGCTGGCTGATACCGGCAAAATGATTCGCGGCTGGATTATGGATGCGCCTTTCCAGCCAGCGCTGGATCAGGCGATCGAAACCGCATTTACCGAAATGTGCGGTGATAACCCTAATCTGTCAGTAGCTGTGCGCTCGTCCGCGACCGCAGAAGACCTGCCAGATGCCTCCTTCGCAGGTCAGCAGGAAACCTTCCTGAATATCCGTGGCCTGGACAACGTAAAACACGCGATCAAAGAGGTATTTGCATCCCTCTACAACGACCGCGCGATCTCCTACCGTGTACACCAGGGCTTCGAGCACAGCGAAGTGGCTCTGTCTGCAGGTATCCAGCGCATGGTGCGCAGTGAAACTGCAGCGTCCGGCGTTATGTTCACCATCGACACCGAATCCGGTTTCCCACACGTAGCCTTCATTACTTCGGCCTACGGTTTGGGTGAAACCGTGGTACAGGGTGCAGTGAACCCGGATGAATTCTACGTTTACAAGCCAACGTTGCAGATGGGGGCACCAGCGATCCTGCGCCGCAACCTGGGTGCGAAAGCGATCAAGATGGTGTACACCAATGACGCCAGTGCGGGTAACGCGGTTGAGACCGTGAGCGTACCGGTTGAGCAGCGTAACCAGTTCTCCATCAACGATGAAGATGTGCAGGAACTGGCGCGTCTGGCTGTGATTATCGAAAAACACTACGGCCGTCCGATGGATATCGAATGGGCGAAGGACGGTGATGATGGTGGTCTGTACATCGTTCAGGCACGTCCTGAGACTGTTAAGAGCCGTGACAAGAGCACTGTGATTGAGCGTTACCTGCTGAAAGAAACCGGCAAGTGCTTGGTAGAAGGTCGTTCTATCGGCCATCGTATCGGTTCCGGTCCGGTTCGCATCGTTCACGACATCTCTGAAATGCACCTGGTACAGCCCGGTGAAGTGCTGGTAACCGACATGACCGATCCTGATTGGGAGCCGGTGATGAAGAAGGCAGCAGCGATTGTTACAAACCGTGGTGGCCGTACCTGTCACGCCGCTATCATCGCGCGTGAGCTGGGTATTCCGGCGATCGTAGGTTGTGGCGACGCGACTGAAGTACTGAAAGATGAGCAGGTTGTCACCGTTTCCTGTGCGGAAGGTGATACCGGCCGTGCGTACGAAGGTCAGCTGGACTTCGAACACCAGACCAACAACGTTGAATCTATGCCGAACCTGCCGTTCGACATCATGATGAACGTGGGTAATCCGGATCGTGCTTTCGATTTCCAGTCACTGCCAAACTCCGGTGTCGGCCTGGCGCGTCTGGAATTCATCATCAACCGTATGATCGGTGTGCACCCGAAAGCGCTGCTGAACTTTGACGAGCAGTCCCGCGATCTGCGTCAGACCATCGAACGTCGTATCGCCGGTTACGGTGATCCGGTTGAGTTCTACGTTGAACGTCTGGTGGAAGGTATCTCCACCCTGGCCGCTGCGTTCTATCCGAAGAAAGTGATCGTACGTATGTCGGACTTCAAGTCCAACGAATATGGTCACCTGATCGGTGGTGAACACTACGAGCCGAGCGAAGAGACCCCGATGCTGGGCTTCCGCGGTGCGACTCGTTACATCTCCGAAGATTTTCGTGACTGCTTCGAGCTGGAATGCCGTGCACTGAAGAAAGTACGCGATGAGATGCGTTTCACCAACGTTGAGATCATGGTGCCGTTCGTTCGCACCGTGGGTGAAGCCCGTCAGGTTGTAGATCTGCTGGCAGAGAATGGCCTGAAGCGTGGTGAGAACGGTCTGCGTGTCATCATGATGTGTGAGATCCCATCCAACGCACTGCTGGCTGACCAGTTCCTGGAGTACTTCGATGGTTTCTCCATCGGTTCCAACGACCTGACTCAGCTGACTCTGGGTCTGGACCGTGACTCCGGTGTAATTGCGCACCTGTTCGATGAGCGAGATGACGCCGTTAAGCAACTGCTGGAGATGGCGATCGATGCCTGCCGTGCGCAGGGTAAATACATCGGTATCTGTGGTCAGGGACCGTCCGATCATCCGGATCTGGCACACTGGCTGATGGAAAAAGGGATCAGCTCTGTATCCCTCAACCCGGATTCCGTACTGGATACCTGGTTCTTCCTCTCCAACAGCGAAAACGACTAAACGTTCTCTCTGCAAACAGCCGCCCACCGGGCGGCTGTTTTGTTTCTGGTCTCTCTTTTCCCATTTTTCGCCTTTTGGCGGCTTTCTGCTTCGTCGGCTATGTTGATTAGAACAATCAAAGCCAAAGAGGAGCGGCGGTAATGGGTGATCACGTTTACAAAAAAGTCGAAGTGGTAGGATCTTCCACGGTCAGTATTGATGATGCGATTGCACAGGGGATTGAACGGACTTCAAAAACCGTGAACCACGTTGAATGGTTTGAAGTGCAGGAAATTCGTGGTCATGTGGAAGATGGCAAGGTGGGCCATTACCAGGTGGTGATGAAGGTTGGGTTCAGGCTGGATTGAGCCAAGGAGTATTGTGTTGGGCAATACCGATTCGCGGATTGGCCAACCTACATATCTCTAACCTGTAGGTTGGCCTTCGCGAAGCGAAGCCCAACAATGAATGGCTCTTACCGCAGATAGTTCTTGCTGATGTAGCGGAACTTCTCGTTGTTTGCGGTTTGCAGCCATTCAAATGCAACCATCTCGCGGCTCACGATGTAGATGCCCGCCTGGCGCATGCGTTGCAGTGCCAGCTCTTTATCTTTCGGGTTGCGGGAAGAGACGCAATCCTCAACCACGTACACTTCGCGTGCCTGCTGTTTCAGCTGCAGACAGGTCTGCAATACACATACGTGTGATTCGGTGCCGGCAACGATTACCTGGCCCGGACGAATTGCATTGATCTTCTCGTTACAGGTCGGATCGGACATGCAGGAGAAGCTCATTTTCTCCATAAAGCCATCTTTTGGCAGTACATCCAGCAGTGCTTCTGCGGTACCACCCAGACCTTGAGGGTACTGCTCTGATGTCAGCACCGGGATCTCCAGATGGTTGGCGATCTCGGCCAACCAGCGGGTGTTTTCTACAACTGCTTCGCCTTCGTGGATCGCTGGCAGCAATTTTTCCTGCAGGTCGATCACCAGCAGGCAGGATTTGTTTGGTTGAATCAGCATTATCTTTCTCCCTCTGATTGCCGCTCAGGATAACCTCAGGCAACCGCGCTGGCTATGCCTGTGATTGATCTTTTTGCCTGAGGAACAATAGATAACTTACCAGTGTGAGTGTGCCCATAATGGCGATGGCAACGGTCATTACAAGAGGTGTATCGCTATACATGTGACCGACGATAATCCCGACGGTTGCAGCAAAAACAGCCTGCAGGAATCCAAGCAGCGAAGATGCGGTACCCGCGATATCGGAAAACGGTGCCAGTGCGCCGCCCATGGACAGTGGCATTACCATGCCTACCCCCACCATGAACAGCACCTGAGTTGCGATCAGCCAGCCAAGTGTGTCTTTCTGCAGCAGTGACGGCACGGCCATTGCAATACCTGCGATGGTAGCGATGATCGCACCTTGCAGCAGCATCTTGCGTTGACCCACATACACGCTGAAGCGTTGCACCAATTGGGTACCGATCACATATCCGCACACCACCATGGTGAAGTAAAAACCGAAATGCTCTTCTGCCACGCCGAAGAAGTTGATCAGTACAAAGGATGAAGCCGAGAGGAAGCAGAACAGGCCGGAATACACAAAGCTGCACGTCAGGGTGAAACCTACATACTCCCGGTGACTTAGCAGTCGTGAGTAGGAGTTTAAGACGCTGCTCAAGTTAAAGGGCTTCTTGTACTCCTCTTTCAGGCTTTCCTGAACTTTCATTCCGTAGATCGCCATCAGGACAAAGCCGAAAAATGCCAAGAATAGGAAAATTGCCTGCCAATCAAACCAGATTATCAGACCGCCGCCGAGTATCGGTGCTACAGCAGGGGCCAAGGCCATAATGGTACCGATTAAAGCAAGGACCGGGGCCGCTTTCTCGGGTCCGTGAATATCACGCACCATAGTACGGCCGAGTACCGGTCCGCCACAGGCTCCCAGTGCCTGTACAAAGCGGAACGCCATCAGTTGTTCGACGGTGGTTGCCATTGCACACCCAATGGAAGCCAGAGAGAAAATAGCCAATCCCGCCATCATAATAGGCTTGCGGCCATATCGATCCGCAAGAGGGCCGTACACCAACTGTGCCAGGGCAAAGCCTGCAAAAAACACCGACAGGGTGAGCTGCATCTGGTCGACACTGGTATCCAAATCGTCGGTCATGCGTGGCAGAGCAGGGAGGTACATATCTGTTGATAGCGGGCCTAGTGCAACAGATGCAGCAAGGGTGAGGATCGTGGCGAGGGAGTGGGGTGAAAACATTAAAGCTCCGAAGTCATACAGCAGACAGATGCAGGCGACAGGTTATACCACTGTTTTCAAAAAAAAAGCAGGCTCATATGGCCTGCTACCAAAGGGCAAAGTAAATTTTTTGTATCAGAATCGCTGCAAGCTCCCGGATACTGAGGCAGTCATGCGCTGTTCTGATTTTGGAACAGTGCGTCGCAATGCTGCGTGGGCCGGTGAGAGTAGCTGTTTCAGTTCTTCTAAATCGCTTTATTAAGCCCGGCGACTGGCGTGTGATAAGTATCAGATTCTGTGTGTTGATCTTATGTGATACGTAAAAATATACAAAAATAAAAATAATGTGTCATTATTGAAAGGTTGTGTATTCAGATCCAAAAATTTATGCCGGATGCTGCACTCCTTGGCTCTCTGGTGTTGGTTGGTGAAAGAGTTGTGTGCCACCAATAGCTGAGAGAGTAAGGGTATGTACTTATGTGTGGCTGTGGTATAAGACGGTAGTCCCTCTTGAGCCTGGAGAAATATGGAATGAAAGTTTACGCCATCGACGGAATTACACCGGTTGTTGATCCAACTGCATATGTGCATCCTACCGCAGTGTTGATTGGTGATGTGATTGTTGGTCCACGCTGTTATGTGGGGCCTGCGGCCTGTCTGCGTGGTGACTTCGGTCGTCTGATTCTGAAAGAGGGGGCAAATATTCAGGATACCTGTGTCATGCACGGCTTTCCCAACAGCGATACCGTAGTGGAAGAGGACGGTCACATCGGGCACGGCGCGGTACTGCACGGGTGTACCATCAAGAAAAATGCCTTGGTGGGTATGAACGCAGTCATTATGGATGGTGCTGTGGTAGGTGAATCCTCCATTGTGGCAGCAATGGGATTTGTTAAAGCCAAGTTTGAGGTGCCGGACCGTACGCTGGTGGCAGGGTCCCCGGCTAAGGTGATTCGTGAACTGTCCGAGGGTGAAATCTCTTGGAAGAGTGCGGGTACACGCCAGTATCAGGACCTGGCCGTACGCAGCCTGAATACCATGGAAGAAGTTGATGCGCTGACTGAAGTCGAACCGGACCGTAAGCGTTTGAGTATCGATGTCGAGGAAGTTATTCCGTTGTACAAACTGAAAGAACAGCAAGCGAACAAAGGGGAGTAACGCGCCCACCTGCAATGCAAATGCCTCAAAACACTGCTATACAAAGCTAGGGAGCGCCATTCCGGTGGCTCCCAAAACTTTTCAAAACGCTACATAAGGATTTTGTGATGTTTGGCTTTGAAATAACAGTGGGCGTCATTTTGATCTTCGCCCTCGCGTTGATCTTTTCCGGTGTGAAGATGGTACCGCAAGGGTACAACTGGACGGTCGAGCGTTTCGGGCGTTACACCCGTACAATCACTCCCGGACTACACCTCATTATTCCCGTCATTGACAAGATCGGCAGTAAAGAGAACATGATGGAGCAGGTTCTCGATGTGCCGCCACAGGAAGTGATCAGTTCCGATAACGCGCAGGTCACCACCGATGCGGTCTGTTTCTTTCAGATTTTGGACGCAGCAAAAGCCTCCTATGAGGTAAACGATCTCTATCGTGCGATGCAGAATCTGGTGATGACCAATATCCGTGCCGTGCTGGGTTCGATGGAGCTGGATGCAATGCTCTCCAACCGTGATGCGATCAACAGCCAGTTGCTGACAAAAGTGGATGAAGCGACCGATCCATGGGGAGTGAAAGTGACGCGTGTAGAGATCCGTGATATTTCACCGCCGCAGGATCTGGTAGATGCGATGGCAAACCAGATGAAAGCCGAACGTGAGAAGCGTGCTGCGGTATTGCAGGCAGAAGGCGAGCGTGAGGCAGCGATCAAAGTGGCAGAAGGTCAACGGCAGGCACAGATCCTGATTGCCGAAGGTGAAAAAGAAGCTGCTTTCCGTGAAGCAGAGGCGCGCGAGCGAGCGGCCGAAGCGGAAGCCAAAGCTACACAGGTCGTATCTGATGCAATCTCTCAGGGTAACCCGCAGGCTCTGAACTACTTCGTGGCACAGAAATATGTGGAAGCATTGGGGCAGATCGCGTCTGCCGAAAACGAAAAGGTGGTGTTAATGCCGCTGGAGGCGGGTAATGTGATCGGCTCTGTTGCAGGTATCAGCGAAATGCTGAACTCTGTGAAGAAGTAACGGGAACCGATGGGAATGATGGAGAATCCAGTTGTTTGATGCGATTACCTTGTGGCACTGGCTGACGCTGGCGGTTGTGCTGTTGATTCTTGAAGTGCTTGGCACCAGTGGGTTCCTGCTGGGGATTGCTGTTGCCGCATTGGCGATGGCGGGCGTGGTTGCGCTGGATCTCACTCCGGCCTGGCAGCATCAACTGTTGCTGTTTTCTCTGCTAGCGGTGATTTTTACGCTGCTCTACTGGAAGGTATTTCGTCGTTTTAACGATCGCTCTGCTGAGCCGCTACTTAACGATCGTGCCGCACAGCTCGTCGGACGGCGTCTGGTGTTGGACGATACGCTGGTGGGCGGTCAGGGCAGAGTACGCATTGGTGATACGTTGTGGAAAGCGGAAGCGGATGAGGAGCTGTCCGCGGGGACCTCGGTTGAGGTATGGGCCAGTGAAGGGATGACCCTGAAGGTTCGCGCGATCGACTAACCGTTATAACAGCCCTGTCGCTGCAGGGCTGTCTTCTCTTGAATGACTTCTTTTCTCTTAGTGCTCTGAAACAGCTTCTTTCTGCGTGCTCTCATTTGTCGTGGAGGACGCAATGACCTGAAGTGGTGAGCCGCTTTCGTCATTCTGATAAAAGTGTGGCCAGTATTGCTGCACCACCCCACCTTTTGAATCCATGGTGTGACACATATCCAGCATCGGTGGTTTTTGATCGCCGTCGGTCCAGCCTTCCTGAACTTCACGTTCGTGGTGGGTGGCCTGGTAAGCCGTGGTGGCAACCGGACCCAATAGTTCGAGCAGGTGTGTGCAGCCGTTTACGCCACCGAACATCTCACGGGTCAGCTTGGTAAAGCCCGGCTTGATCTGAACTCCAATAAGGCGCTTATAGCTGTCCGCAATGCTTGGGCAGCCCTTGAACGGTGTGGCATCCATACTGGCGGCGACATCCAGGATATTCAGATCCAGGTCGATGGTGAGGCGTATCGCCATGCTATGCACCGGTTCGCCTGCAGGCAGAATACCGTCATCCCGGTCTTTCAGTTCAATCGGCATGTTTTTGGTATCAAGCAGGTGGCCTTCGATATCCCAAAGTCCGTCCTCCCGTTTGTAGCCTTCACAAACGACACGACGGGTGTGTTGCTGGACACGGTTGGCAGGGCTTGGCAGTGGCATGGTTCTTAATCTCTGTACGGAATGAAAGTAAGCCGCACACTATTATGTGGCGGCTTTGTTTAGCCGGAATGACGTTGTGGTTTAATCGAGCAGTGCGAGCATCTCGTCAACGCGGGTGAATTTCTCGCGTGGTTTGTCGCCTTCGGCGCGCTCGATCTCTGCGTTGTTGATGATTTGCCAATCTGCGTAGGATACGGAACGCACGTGGCGCTTATCCAGCAGGGCGGCAATTTGATCAAAACCAGGCTTGGTACTGGCTTCGGAATTTGCGTCCAGATCAGAAATAATCTGTTTGGCGACGGTCATGGCTTCAGCACGGTTGGCAGGAATAACACCCTGCGGGCCTCGCTTGCACCAACCGGAGGTGTAAACGTTCTGCTCTACGCGGCCATCTTCGTTACTGACGATACTGCGGCTGTGGTCAAACGGCATGCCTTCGATCGGCTCACTCTGGTAACCGATGGCGGAAATGACGGTTTGCACGTCCAGCTCGAAATATTCACCGGTGCTTTCAGCGCGACCCTCAACCATGCGGTTCTTCTCGAGTTTCAGACCCGAAACATGTCCGTCCGTCTCACTGATCTCGACCGGAGAAGCGCAGAACATGATATGCAGGCGAATTGGTTTGCTGTCCGCACTGTTTGCGCTATACGCGCGCAGGGTTTCCAGGTTCTGATTAACTGTGTTGGCACTGCGTGGATCAAAGTCATCCGGCAGGGCGGCAGGGATCTGATCTGGATCTACCAGCGTGACGCAGCTTTCCAGTTCGGCAAACTCACTCAGTTCCATGTTGGTGAAGCTGGCTTCCAGTGGTCCACGGCGGCCGATCAGATAGATGTCCTGAACAGGTGCTTTGTTGATCGCTGCAGCTGCGTTGGCGGTGATATCGGAGCTGGAGAGTTCAGACGGTGTCTTGGCAATCACGCGGGCGATATCAAGTGCCACGTTGCCGTTACCAATAATTGCGATGCCGGAGCCGTCGAGCTTTGGCTGAAGGTCCGCTTTATCCGGATGGCCGTTGTACCAAGCCACAAACTCGCCGGATCCGTAAATCCCTTCCAGTTGATCGCCGGGAATACCCAGCACACGGTCCTTCACGGCGCCAATGGTTACCGCAACCACATCGTAGTTGTCCTTAAGTTCCTGGTAGGTGATGTCAGTACCAATATGTACGTTACCCACAAAACGCACATTTTCCCGGGCAAAGGTGCGTTCTAGCTGACGTACTATATTCTTGGTGCCCTGGTGGTCAGGTGCGACACCGGCACGAACCAGCCCGAAAGGGGTTGGCAGGCGGTCAAAAACATCAACTTGTGCGTCTTTCAGCTTCTTGGCCAGCATGTCAGCGATATAGCAGCCGGATGGGCCGCTACCGATGATAGCGATGTTGGTCATTATTCTCTCTCCGGGGAAATCTGAACCGGGTGGTGTGTCCGGTATATCCGTACCGTACGCGATCCCTTGGTATCCGGTTCATTCACCAGGTAGCGGGGCAGGTCGGTATGGTTGGTATGGGTTTTGTGCGGATTAGCGGCGCTATACCCGCAGAGAGGCATCTGTTTAGAGGCCTCCAAATCGTTTATAGAAACGTGGCGCTGGTTCTGGCAACGGGCCATCGGCTGTTTCCTGGGTGGCAGACAGGTACTCTTCTGCCTTGGCCTGCACCATCCGGTAGATATTGCGTGCCAGAATGCGTGCGGATGTGCCTGCCCACTCGGCCGGCAACAGTTTCTCGGGTAGCTGTGGATCACGCAGCAGTACACGGCGGTAGTGATGAATCATCAGTGTACGCAGCTGGAAGCACTGCTCCGGGTCGAGGTCTTCAGCCGTTTCGAGGGAACGCAGGATTGGTCGGAAGCGTTCCAGGAAGGTCTGGTAGTCTTCAGACAGTTGCTGCAGGTTCCAGCATTCGTGCACCAGTTCTTTTAATGGTGCGGATGTTTGCGTGCCAATGAGTTGTGATTCCATATGGATCACTTCGTTGTTTACGCACAGTTCCTGCAGGGTGCTGTTTACCTCGGCCATATCGGCCATTGGGTGAGCCATTACGCCTGGGGAAATGTTACCAAATCCAAGCCACTCCATCTCTTTTTTGACAACTTTTCGCAGTTCTACATCCAGCTGGGTGGTAATTACCAGATCCCACTTACCATCCCACTCAGGATAGAGCTGAGCATAGATTCGGCGGAATGCGCTTTCGAATCGACGCCGGCCGGTATCTGTCAGGCTGTAGTAACTGCGGCGTCCTACCTGCGTTGAGGTTAGCCAGCCTTCCGTGGT
>NZ_CAXRBQ010000113.1:0-13889 GCF_964228735.1 Pontibacterium sp.
GTTTGTAGCCAGAATCGAGAGATGGTATCTACAGGTGCTTCGTAGCAGCCCGCTCCGAGGGCGACATAAAAAGAAAAGAGATTTAAGTCAGAAATTTCAGAAAGAAGCCGTTGCCAATTATGTCATCAACGACGGCAACGGCTGGTCGATCCCGGCGCGCAGGACGAGGATATCGGTATTTAAGCGGTCGAGAATCCGTTCGGCGGTATTACCCAGCAGGGCCGCGGACATCCCTTTACGGGCAAGGGTCCCCATCACCACCAGCGAGGCGTCGATCTCGTTGCTGACATGCGGGATCCAGTGCTCCGGAGGCCCTTCCCCCACATGCAGCTGAGCCACCTGCAAGTTCATCTCAGACAGCACTTTTTCACCAGAACGTTGCGCACGCTGGTCTATCAGTACCTGGGACTGCATCTCTGGTTCAACGCCCTGCATCGCCATAGGTGTCGCCACCGCCGCGTGTAAAGGCACGTTTAGAGAGTGGGCGATAAAACCCGCCAATATCAGAATACTCTGGTTGTGTACCCGCAACTGCGGGTTGTCGGTGGTCGTGTTCACTGCGGCCAGGATACGACCATCCGCCCAATGCAGCTCCTGTTTTACTAGCAGGACCGGGCAAGGTGTTTCACGCAATAACTGCCAATCGCGAGGGGCCAACAACCTTCGGTTGCTGTGCCTTGGGTCACAGCCTTTCACTAACAATGCAAAGTGATCCTGTTGCCAGCGCTCCTGCACTGAATCGATCAGATCCTTGGTGAGCACCTCCTGGGTGAAGCACACAGCGCTGGCTTGCAGTGCCGCCAGGTCCAGCGCCAATCCCGTCCAGGGTTCCGACTTACCCACCCAGAGCAGCTCCAGCTCACAGCCCATCCGCTCGGCAATCAGGTGGGCACGGTGCAACGCTTTTGGACTGTGCTCACCACTATCCAGAATCACCAAAATCCGTTTACTGAACAACATGTACCCGCTCCTTCTCCTCGGTATGCAGCAGACAAGCCAATGCCGGTAGCAGAATCAACGCCCCCAGCATGTTCCAGATGAACATGAAGGTCAGCAATACGCCCATGTCCGCCTGGAAACGGATCGGCGAGAACACCCACAGCACCACACCAATCGCCAGGGTCAGGCCGGTGAAGGCAACGGACTTACCGGTGCTCTGCAGAGTTTCCAGATACGCCTGCGACAGGCTGTGGCCCTGCACCAGATAGGTGTTGAGCTTGGAATAGATATAGATGCCATAGTCCACACCGATACCCACACCTAGGGCGATCACTGGCAATGTGGCCACCTTTACACCAATACCCAACTGCGCCATCAATGCCTGGCAAAGCAGCGAAGTCAGTGCCAGTGGTGTGATAATGCAGAACACCACTTTCAGGGAACGGAAGGTCAACAGGCAGAGGAAACTCACCACGCCGTATACCCAGAACAGCATCTCGTACTGGGCCACACTGATCACCTCGTTGGTGGCCGCTTCAAAGCCGGCATTACCGGCCGCCATCAGGAACTCGATCTGATCGGAGTTGTGTTCCTCGGCAAACGCCTCCACCGCTGCAGTCACCCGTAGCAGGGTTTCCGCCTTGTGATCATCCAGGAAGATAATCACCGGCAGCAGGGAGCACTTGGCATTCATCAGGCCCGCAGGCACATAGGCCAGCGAGGCGTTGATCACCATCTGGTTGCGGCTTACGGAGCGCCATTTCAGGCTGCCTTCATTGAGGCCCGCAGTGACCCGCTCGGATACATCCGCCAGCGAGATACTGCTCTGTATACCGGGTACATTTTTCAGGCCGTGCTGGAACTGATCCACCAACGCCAGGGTTTGGTAGCTACTGCACTGCTCATCGCCGGTTTTCACCATCACCACAAAGGTGTCACTGGAGGTGGAGTAATTCCCGGTAATAAAGGCGTTATCCAGGTTATAGCGGGAATCAGCACGCAGCTCGGGCGCCCCCGAATCCAGGTCGCCGATCTTCAGATCACCGCTATAGATGAAACCCAGTCCCGCCATAAAGACCGCCACGGCGAGAGCAGTAAATGCACCTTTGGGGCGGCTAAACACCGTCAGCAGCTGCCAGCGGCTGTGGGTCCGGTTGGCGGCTTTTTGTGCACGCTTCACCGCCTTCTCACCCACGCCAAAATAGGACATCAGCACCGGCAACAGCAGCAGGTTGGTAAGGATGATCACCGCCACCCCCACCGATGCAGCAACGGCCAGATCCTGGATCACTTCGATTTCAATCACCCGCAGGGTGACAAAACCGATGCCATCAGAGATCAGTGCGATCAGACCGGGGATGAAAATCGCTCGGAAGGCGCGCTGTGCCGCCAGGCGCTTATCCGCACCCTGCGCAGCCTCCAGAGTGGTGGTATTGACGATCTGCACACCGTGGCTGACGGCGATCGCAAACACCAGAAACGGCACCAGCATGGAATACGGATCAAGACCGAAGCCGAGTGTATTCAGCAGGCCCAGCTGCCAGATGACCGCAATCACGGAACAGGTCAGCGGAATCAGTGTACCCGTGACACTGCCGGAGTAGAGGTAGAGCAGCACCAGCGTCACAGCAAAGGCGATGGCAAAGAACACCGCCACCTGGGCGGCGCCGTCGATCAGGTCACCGACGATCTTGGCAAAGCCGGTGATGTGGATCTCAATGCCTGGACGCTCATATTTATCGCGAATCAGTTCTTCCAGCTGATGGGAGAACTTCTGGTAATCCAGTTTTTCACCGGTCTGGGGATGACGGTCGAACAATGGCACCTGGATAATGGCGGACTTGAAGTTATTCGCCACCAGACGTCCCACCTGACCGGAGCGCAGGATATTGATTCGCACCTGCTCCAGGCTTTCGGCCGATCCATCATAGGTCGGCGGAATGACCGGCCCACCGACGAAGCCCTCTTCGGTCACTTCGGTCCAGCGGATGTTGGGGGTCCAGATCGACTTCAGCGCAGAACGATCCACGCCGGGAATAAAGAACACCTCGTCGGTAACCTGTCGCAGGGTCTCCTGAAACTCGGCACTGAAGATATCCCCTTCCGTAGCTTCCACGGAGATCCGCACGCTGTTGCCAAGACCTGCCAGGTCATCCCGGTATTGCAGGAAGTTACTCACATAAGGGTGACTGGACGGAATCATCTTCACAAAGCTGGCATCCGGGCGGATCATGCTCGCCTGCCAGACGAAGATCAATGTCAGCAACGCGAACAGCCCCACCACCAGCCCTCGACGGTAGAACAGAAAACGCTCCAGTAACTGCTCGCTGGCTCTTATCGGTGCCAGCAATTGACGGGAGAAACTCATCAGGAACGTTCTCCCTGTGGATTATTCGAGAGTTGTACGCGGGTAATACCGGCTTCACCCACCAGAATCAATTGCTGCCCGACACGCACACCGGACGAGAAACTGGTGCGCGTAGGCGCCTTCAGTGACCCAAATGTACCGTTCTGCTGCTGGAGCAACAGGCCTCCCTGCCCGATCAGGATCAGCTCCCCCTGAGCATCACTCAGACCCGCATTGATACTGCTGGTTGTTGGTAATCTCTCCTGCGTCCACTGCTCACCGTCCCGAGATGTGAACAGGTGACCACGCAGTCCCATCACATTGAGCTGATCTTTGCCTTCCTGCAGCGCAAAGAAAGAACCTTCATAGCCGGTATCCAGCTGATACCAGTTTCCAGAACCGTCGCGCTTGAATAGCGAACCCGCTTCACCGGCCAGATACAGCTCACCGTTGCGGGTAACGTGAATGGCATTCAAGTGAAAACGGTCCGGGTTAGGCAGCAGGTGATCGGCACTCTGCCAGCTTTTCCCCCCATCGCGGGTTTGCAGGAACATGCCGTAAGCTCCTGCCAGGTAACCTGTATTCCGATCGGTAAACCACAGATCCAGCAGCGGTACGCTGGCGCCGTCCTCCAATGCGTATTGGGCATCTTCCAGCGCATACTCCAGATCTTCCAAGGATAGATCGCCGTTGCCCCGGTTTTCATCCCATTGTTGGATTGTACTGTTCAGATCATGGATGCGGGTCTGGTTGATCTGGTTGCCATCCAACTTTACCTGCCAGCTTTCGCCGCCATCAACCGTCTGCAATGCAACGCCATCATGCCCCACAGCCCAGCCAACTTTCTCATCCACAAACTGTACGGCGGTCAGCAATACGCTGGACGGAACCTTGGCCTGGCGCCAGCTCTCGCCCTGATCATCGGAAATCAAAATAACGCCCTGCTCCCCTACGGCAACAAGACGGTTACCCACAGCCGTAATATCCAGCAGAAGCAGCTGGCGGGCCATCGCCACATCGATCACTTCAAGCGGTGTCGTATCACGCACCAGACGATCGGCAGTTCCGGCTGATACAGCCGGTGATGACAAACAAAAAATAGACAGGAGCGACCAAATGACCACCCGAAAAGTTGCTGCGCGTTCTCTCATATACGACCCGGTTCTTATATTTGTTGGGTAAACTGCGCCCGAGAGCTTTCGAGACTGTTACGCAGTTTCTTAGAAGATCAGCCATTCAGCAATGACATTTCAACCCAGGATTAGTGACATAAATCGCTACAAGACCTTTAGGGCACGGATTTAACAGGAAAAAATCGACTAGCCGAGCAAGGTGATAACTAACGTATTTGTGCAATACGTCCGATCTTTTAGAGCTTGAAGGAATAAAAAGGGGCACCCTGAAGATGCCCCAAACAGCTGTTCTTAAAGCTTAAGCTTATGATGTTAAAGCTGGGCAGCCAGGCGCGTACCCTGATCGATCGCACGTTTAGCGTCCAGCTCGGCAGCCAGGTCGGCACCGCCAATCAGGTGTACCGGTTTACTGCTGATCTGGTCAGCCAGACCACGGTTGGACTCCTGGCCCGCACAGACCACCACGTTATCCACTGCCAGCACCTGCGGTTCGCCATCAACTTGCAGGTGCAGGCCGTTATCGTCGATCTTCACATACTCACACTTGTTCAGCATGCGCACGCCCTTTTTGGCCAGATCCGTACGGTGAATCCAGCCGGTGGTTTTGCCCAAGCCAGCCCCCACTTTGCTGGCTTTGCGTTGCAGCAGATAGACTTCGCGGGCAGCCGGTTCGAAGTCCTGCTCGATACCTTCCACACCACCGCGTGCCTGCAGGGACATATCGATGCCCCACTGCTGCATAAAGGCTTCGATATTCTGGCTGGTTGATTCGCCCTGATGTACCAGCATCTCGCTGATATCAAAACCGATCCCCCCCGCGCCTATCACCGCCACCTTCTTGCCCACCTCGGCGCCGTGCATCACATCGAGGTATCCCAGCACTTTCGGATGGTCGATGCCTTCGAGTTCCGGTTTACGCGGTGTGATACCGGTCGCCACCACGATCTCGTCGAAATCCCCCTGCTCCAGTTCCTCTGCACTCACAAAGGTATCCAGCTTCAGTTCTACACCGGTTAACTCGACCTGGCGGGCGAAGTAACGCAGCGTCTCGTAGAACTCCTCTTTACCCGGAATCCGTTTCGCCACATTAAACTGACCGCCGATCTCGGACTGGCCATCAAACAGGGTGACCTGATGACCCCGTTTCGCCGCGGTTGTTGCAAACGCCAGGCCCGCCGGGCCAGCCCCTACAACCGCAAAACGCTTCGGCGCTTCGGTTGGTTCGATCTGCAGTTCGGTTTCGTGGCAGGCACGTGGATTCACCAGACAGCTGGTGAGCTTGCCAACAAAGATATGATCCAGACAGGCCTGGTTACAACCGATGCAGGTGTTGATCTCGTCGGCACGGGATTGCTCGGCCTTGGCAACAAACTCCGGATCGGCCAGGAACGGACGGGCCATTGACACCATGTCCGCATCACCCCGTGCCAATACATCTTCGGCAACCTGCGGCATGTTGATACGGTTGGAGGTGATGAGCGGGATATTCAGTTCTGCCCTAACGCGCGCAGTTACCCAGGTAAAGGCCGCACGCGGCACTTTGGTGGCGATGGTTGGGATACGCGCTTCGTGCCAGCCGATGCCGGTGTTGATAATAGTGGCACCGGCCTGTTCGATCTCTTTACCCAGTTGCACAATCTCATCAAAGGAGCTGCCACCCTCAACCAGATCCAGCATCGACAGACGGTAGATAATAATAAACTGCTCGCCCACCGCTTCACGCACCCGGCGCACGATTTCGACTGCAAAACGGATGCGCTGTTGGTATTCCCCCCCCCACTCATCATCACGGGTATTGGTGCGCTTGGCGATAAATTGGTTGATCAGGTACCCCTCAGATCCCATGATCTCTACACCGTCATAACCGGACTCTTTCGCCAGACAGGCACAGCGCACAAAATCCTGCATCTGCTCTTCGATCTGCGCCTCATCCAGCGGGTTGGGAGCAAACGGGTTGATCGGCGCTTTGATCGCTGACGGCGCCACCAGCTGCGGGCTGTAGGCATAACGTCCGGTGTGCAGGATCTGCATACATATCTTGCCACCCGCTTCATGCACTGCATTGGTCACGGTACGGTGCTTTGCCACATCCTCCTGACTGGCCAGCATTGATGATCCCTGATGTACAACACCAGCTTCGTTCGGTGCAATGCCTCCAGTCACGATCAGTGCGACACCACCACGAGCACGTTCGGCGTAAAAAGCAGCCATGCGCTCAAAACCGTTTGGTCGCTCTTCCAATCCCAAGTGCATGGAGCCCATCAGGATACGGTTTTTCAGGGTGGTGAATCCCAGGTCCAGCGGCTGGAACAGGTTTGGATACAGTGGGTGTGCGTTGCTCATCTCATTGATCTCTGTATTTTTATTCTTCGACTTTTTTGTTCTTTGTTAATCCGCGATAGTGCTATGTAGAAACTCTTACTTCAGCGGCTCGGTGATTGGCCGCAGCCCTTCATATTCCGGTGTTTTTTGCGTCATCTTGGCGCTGAAGGTTTGCACCATATCGGTTGGCTGGAACATACCCGCCTGCCAGGTGGCCATCATGGTCAGGCTGTCTGCCATGCTGTGGTCCCTCGCATAATTGATCATCTGCTTGGTACCGGTGACCGCCAGCGGCGAGCGCTCGGCAATTTGCTTAGCAATGGCCATCACTTCAGTGAGCATGGTTTCCTGGTCGGCAAATACCTGGTTTACAAAACCACTGCTTGCCGCCTCATCCGCCTGGATCTTACGTGCGGTGTAGGCCAGTTCCCGCGCCAGGCCCGGCGCAATCAACTGTGGCAGGCGCTGCAGGGTGCCCAGATCGGCGGTCATCCCCAGCTCGGTCTCTTTCACCTGGAAAAACGCATCTTCGGTGCAGTAGCGCATATCCGCCGCACACACCATATCCACTGCGCCACCAATACAACCGCCCTGAATCGCGGTCAGCACCGGCATACGCACCTCTTCCAGCACGTTAAAGCAGGCCTGCAGCTGCATCACCAAGCGACGCATCCCCTCGGCTTGACGACCGCGCTCGCCCTGAAACAGGGTTGGATTTGGATTGCTGAACACCTCCAGATCCATACCCGCAGAGAAATGCTTGCCACTGGAGCTGATCACAATCACCCGCGCTTCTGCGGCCTCATCAACGGCACGCATCGCGGCGGGCAGTTCGCTCCAGAATGCCTGGTTCATGCTGTTGTAGGCATCGGGGCGGTTCAGCTGCAGATGCGCAATATGATCCTCAACCGTCAGATCAAACGTGGTGTAACTCATAGATCCTCCTGTGACCCTGTGTTTGTCAGCCTGTACACACGTAGTTTGCAGTGTAGACAAGCACGCTCAAGCAATCTTGACACCGTCAAGTTATTACTCATTCTTGACGGTGTCAAGATGCATTGCTAGATTCCGCTCATGACTCAGGATAAAAAAACCTATCACCACGGCGACCTGCGCCAGTCCCTGTTGCAGGCAGCGACGCAGATCATCAGGGATGGCGGCGTGGACGCCCTCTCGATGCGTAAACTGGCCGATAACGTGGGCGTTTCACGCACCGCGCCGTACCATCACTTCAAGGATAAAAACGAGCTGTTGTGCGCCATTGCGGAGGCGGGGTTTGCCGACCATATCCAGGCGGTGAGTGAGCTGCCGCAGCAGCACCCGGAGCTGGAACCACGTTTGTTATTTGAACTATACGTGCTGGGCTATATCCGTTTTGCCGATGCAAACCCGGAAACCTACGATCTGATGTTCGGCAAGGAGATCTGGAAGCTGGGGCAGCCCACCGATTCCCTGAAAGTAATCTCAAAACGTTGCTTTCAGCACTGGTTGGAATGGATCGAAACCCTGCAGGGCGCGGGCATACTCACCAACCAGCACCCGACATTGCGGGTCGCACAGGCCAGCTGGGCAACACTGCACGGCTTATGCCGATTGCTGAACGACGGCATCTACGTCAATCGGGACGATCTGGAAGAGATGGGGAAAACTGCGGCGGCGATGCTGCTGGCGCAAGCGGTAAAATAGCGGGAAAGAGTGGATGTTCAGGGTATATGCCCAGACTGCAGAATACCGGCGTCCCGATATCCCTTAAACATCAGCCAAAGACATATACCCTGCGGCAAACAATCCTGTATTCAGGTCGCCAGGGGATGGCCTGACAGGAATTGCCTACCAAAGCCAGACTGATCGGTAGCGGTCAGTCGGGCTGAAAAAAAGAAACCCGTACATTCACATCAACCGATCTGCGGGTCTCTTCCTGCAAACGCCGAATCTTATTCGGCGGTTACCATGATTGCTTCAACTTCGATATCCGCATCTTTTGGCAGCTGCTTAACGGCGTATGCAGCACGCGCTGGGTATGGCTCTGCGAAGTAACGGGACATTACTTCGTTGACGATACCGAAGTATTTCAGGTCAGACAGCAGGATGGTTACTTTAACCACGTCAGCCAGGCTACCGCCCGCTGCTTCAGAGATTGCCTGCAGGTTCTGGAAAACACGCTCAGCCTGAGCTTCAAAAGACTCAGTTACCATCTCCATCGTTTCTGGTACCAGAGGGATCTGGCCGGAGATGTATACGGTGTTACCCGCTTTCACTGCCTGAGAGTAGGTACCGATAGCGGAAGGTGCCTTTTCAGTGCTGATAATGCTTTTGTTCATTGTTATTCCTTAAAAGACTGATAGTTGAATTCTTGAGGGCCGACGAACCGCATTCGAAGCGCCTCTAAAACCCGGTGCAGGATAAGTCGGGTTCTATCACGTAACGACCATATAATGACAGCATAATCGAAAAAAAAAACAGAGGCGTGTCCAGGTAAGTTACGAACTAGCCAGATAACGACTCTGAAATTCAGAGCCCTGCCCAGTCCCAACCTGAGTCCTGTAGCGCCTCTCAAAGGTCATTGGACGTCATGATTAGGGGTAAATCGGAAAAAACGGACGGGCGGACCCGTCCAAAGGGCTTATGATCGGTTGGCAGAGCCAGCGTTAGCGGTAACGCGCTACGCTCAGACCCGCAGTGTCGATATCCGGCTTGCGACCGCAGATGATATCGGCAACGTATCGGCTGCTGCCCAGAGACATGGTCCAACCCAGGGTACCGTGACCGGTATTCAGGACCAGGCTCTTGTATTTGGTTTCACCCAGTACCGGTACACTGTCCGGTGTCATTGGACGCAGGCCGGTCCAGAACTCGGCGTTTTTCAGATCGCCTGCGCCGGTGAACAGGTCATCCACGACGAAGTCGACGCTTTTACGGCGTTTCTCTGGCAGACCCAGGTCGTAGCCGGTGATCTCTGCAGTACCACCCACGCGGATACGGTCATCGAAGCGGGTTACAGCAACCTTGTAGGTCTCATCCATCACAGTGGAAACCGGCGCGCGGCTTTCATCGATGATCGGCAGGGTCAGGGAGTAACCTTTCACTGGGTATACCGGCACCTTGATGCCGATCTGAGCCAGCAACAGCGGGCTGTAGCTGCCCATCGCAACCACGTACTTGTCTGCGGTCAACAGACCCGCGGAGGTGTGAACACCGGTTACGTCGCCCTTCTCTACCTGCAGCGCGTCAACGCTGGTGTTGAAGATGAACTTAACGCCCAGTCGCTCACACTCTTTTGCCAGCGCCTGGGTAAATTTGAAGCAATCGCCGGTTTCGTCGCCCGGCAGGCGCAGACCACCCACGATTTTGTCTTTTTTGTACGCCAAAGCAGGTTCGGCATCGACACAACCTGCAACATCCAGCACTTCGTGACGTACGTTGCACTCTTTCAGAATGGCAACGTCAGCGCCACAAGCATCCATCTGCTTCTGGGTGCGGAACAGCTGCAGGGTACCCTGGGTACGCTGCTCGTAATTGATGTCCAGCTCGTTACGCATATCAACGAAGCAGTCACGGCTGTACTCGGCAATACGCAGCATACGCTCTTTGTTCACAGCATACGCAGATTCGCTGCAGTTACGCAGCATCTTGCTCATCCAGGAGTACATGGAGCCTTCCAGCTTTGGCTGGATCGCCAACGGTGCCAGGTCCTGCATCATCCATTTCACGGCTTTTTTCGGTACACCCGGAGCCGCCCAAGGCATTGCGTAACCTGGTGAGATCATTCCTGCGTTGCCATAGCTAGTTTCCAGCGCGGCCTCTGGCTGACGATCTACCACAGTTACCTCATGACCTTCTTTAGCCAGATACCAAGCGTTGGTTACACCAATTACACCACTGCCAAGCACAAGAACTTTCATAAACTCACCTTCTGGTTATTATTTGATCAATGCGAGATATATAACCATTCTATTCCAGGTTCGTCAGAATATTTCTTTGTATTTGTGCTATTATTAGCTGATATTACGAGAATAATAAAAATCGCAGAAAATATTATGGAAAGTAAGCGTAAGCCTTTGAAAAAAAGAAAGTTTGACCGTATTGACCGCAACATTTTGCGCATCTTGCAGCGCGAGGGCCGCATCTCGTACACGGAACTTTCCGACCGGGTCGGTCTGTCGACTACGCCCTGTATGGAACGTGTGAAACGTTTAGAGAAAGACGGTGTGATTGAGGGCTACTACGCCCGCATCCATCCCGAAGCTCTAGACTACCACATGCTGGTGTTTGTTGAGATCTCTCTCTCGTATCAATCACCGGATGCTTTTGGTGCGTTTAACCAGGCTGTGAAGAAGTTGCCTTATATCCAGGAATGTCACCTGGTTTCCGGTGATTCCGACTACCTGCTGAAAGCCCGTATCAGCGACATGTCCCAGTACCGTGAACTGCTGGGCGATATGCTGCTGACCCTTCCAGGGGTAAAGAACTCCAAGAGTTATATCGTAATGGAAGAGGTGAAGGAGTCTCAGGAGTTGCCGGTACCCGAGCGCTGAGCCAACGCCCGCAGCCAATCACGTAATACCCGCGCATTGGATACGTCCGGTGTGCCCTTTGGCAACAACAGGTAGTAGTCGCAACAGGACTTTACGGCAGGAAACGGGGCGATCAGGCGTCCCGTCTCCAGCTCTTCCTGCACCAGTGCACTGCGTGCCAGCGCCACCCCCAAGCCAGCACCGGCCGCAGCAATTGCCATATCCACCCGGTTAAAGTAGTGTCCCGAACCACTGCACACATCATTCAGCCCGCGCTGATCCAACCAAAATCGCCACTCGGCATCACGTGGCGAATCCGGCCATGGCATGGAATCGTGCAGCAGGGAGATCTTGTTCCAGACATCCGGATCAGACCAATCCGCTTCCGGCATGTAGGTGGGGCTGGTGACCGGCTGCAGGGTTTCCTCCATCAACAACAAGGCTTCAAACTCGGTGTACTCACCGTTGCTGTAATCGATCGCCAGATCAAAGTCACCGGTGGTCAAATCCAGCAACGCCGCATCGGCAAAAGTCTCGACGCGAATCTCGGGGTGGCTGTGATCAAAGGCCTGCAGATGTGGGATCAGCCACTTGAATACGAAGGACGGTGTCGACTTTAGTCTAACTACAGACTCTCCTGTCTGCCCCTGCAATTTTGCTAAAACCGTCTCAATTGCCTCCACCGAGCTCTGGGTGACTTTCAGCAACTCTGCCCCCTCAGCCGTGAGCTCTATCCCCCGGGGTTGACGTTCAAACAGCTTAAACCCCAGAACATCCTCCAACTTGCGAATCTGCTGGCTTACAGCCCCGGTAGTGAGGGACAACTCTTTGGCTGCATCAGAAAAACTGAGGAGGCGACCACAGGCCTCAAAGTGGACCAGTGATGCCAGTGTGCGGGAGTTAAGCTTTGCCATCTGTACCCTACAGAAATATGTATCGTTTAGTGAAACTAAACAGCCTTTAAGAAACTATCGTTTGTTCTGGGCAAGTTTTGTTCAGACAATAGTCTAAACACATTGAGGCAGGAATAGCGATGACCAACCTGAATCTGACCCAACAAGAACAAGAAAAACTCAGTTCCGGGCAACCTCTAATCTGGCTTAATCCCGCATACCAAAACGCAAACTCTGCACCTGATACACCGGATGTGGCAGGCATCTACGAAGCGGAAGCGCGCCTGGCACGCTTTGCGCCGCTGCTTATCGATCTGTTCCCGGAATTAAAAGAGGCAGGTGGCCTGATCGAATCACCACTGCTACCCACCGATACGCTGAACAAAGAGATCAACCCAATCGGTGGCCGCCTGTTTCTGAAAGCAGATCACGCCCTGCCGGTTGCCGGTTCCATCAAAGCCCGCGGTGGTATTCATGAAGTCCTTTGCTTCGCGGAGCAGCTGGCGCTGAAGGAAAATCTGCTCAGTGGCACCGATGATGATTATAGGAAACTTAACTCCGATCAGAGTCGGGCCGTTTTTGCTCAGCACACCATTGCCGTGGGCAGTACCGGTAACCTGGGCTTGAGCATCGGCATTATGGGTGCCGCACTGGGTTTCAACGCCGTGGTGCATATGTCTTCCGATGCCAAGGAGTGGAAGAAAGAGCGCCTGCGCAAACGAGGCGTCAAAGTGGTGGAACACACCGCAGACTACGGCGCCGCTGTGGCGGCAGGCCGCGCAGAATCAGACGCTGACCCACACAGCTATTTTGTCGATGATGAGAATTCACCGCGTCTGTTTATGGGGTATGCGGTCGCTGCACTGCGCCTTAAAAAGCAGCTTGATGCTGCGGGTATCGAGGTCAGTGCAGAACAGCCATTGATCGTCTATCTGCCAGCCGGGGTCGGTGGCGCTCCAGGCGGTATTGCTTTTGGCCTGAAATCCCTGTTTGGCGACAACGTACATTGTTTCTTCGCCGAACCGGTACAGGCGCCCTGCATGCTTCTGGGCATGGCAGGTGAACCGGGACAGGAGCCTGTTCCGATCTACGAATTGGGGTTGCAGATCGATACCGATGCCGACGGACTGGCGGTTGGTACTGCATCCCAATGGGTGTGTGACGCAGTGCGTCATCAGGTGTCCGGAGTTTACACGGCCACCGATGATGAGCTGTATCGGCACCTTTTTTCGCTAAAAAACCTGGAAAACGTCGAAGTTGAGCCTTCAGCAGCTATAAGTTGTTGTGGTCCAGCTATGCTTAACACAGGTTCGGGCCATCAGTACCTTGAAGCCCAAAACATCGCTAACTCATTGAAAAATGGGGTACATGTTGCCTGGTTAACTGGAGGGTCGTTTGTACCTGATAAGGAATATCAACGTTATCTAGAAAAAGCGATAAAAATTTCCAATTGAAAACAAGTTCAATAAGAGATACTTTGTTTCCTATTGGAAATAAAACATCCAATGCAAGAAACAAAAAGCAAGACCACTTGCTACTGTCCGTCCCTCTGGACAACCAGCGACTATAAAAATAACAAGGGGAGGTATCCTTCTGATGGAAGCTCTAAGTTCCATAATTGGTGAAATTAACGGTATTGTGTGGGGTTGGCCGATGCTGATCCTGATTTTGGGTGTAGGTTTCTTTATGAGCCTGGGCCTGAAGCTGATGCCGATCCTGAAACTCGGTACGGGTTTCAAAC
>NZ_CAXRBQ010000114.1:0-51936 GCF_964228735.1 Pontibacterium sp.
GCGCACCTGGTCCGGCCAGGGCGGACGCACAATCGGTGGTACCGGGTAGGGCGCCACGGCCTGCAACTGACCGAGAATGGTCTGCAGATCGTTGGGGGCGTGTTCCGCATCGATCAGTAGCCAGTCGAATCCAGCACCGGCCAGCAGTTCGGCGGTGTAGGCGTTCGCCAGACCTAGCCAGAGGCCGATCTGTGCGGGGCCGTTTTTGATCTGTTCTTTGAAGGTATTCTTAGGCGCTGCCATCTTTAATCTCCTCGAGCCTTCTTATGCGAAATTGACGCTGATGGAACCCAGTTGACCGTAGTCCACGTGGAAAGTATCACCTTTGCGAGCTGCGACTGGGCGGGTAAAGGAGCCGCCCAGAATAATCTGGCCCGGTTCCAGGGTTACATCGTACGGCGCCAGTTTATTCGCCAGCCAGGCGACACCGTTGGCCGGGTGGTTTAGCACGCCTGCGGCAACACCGGTTTCTTCGATGACACCGTTGCGGTACATCATCGCAGACACCCAGCGCAGGTCCAGCGCATCCGGTTTGATCGGGCGGCCACCCAGAATCACACCGGCGTTAGCGGCGTTGTCTGAGATGGTGTCGAATACCTTACGCGGACGGCCGGAGTCCGGGTCGATGGACTGGCTGCGGGCGTCGATCAACTCCAACGCAGGCACCACGTAGTCGGTCGCGTTGTACACATCGAAGAGGGTGACATTCGGGCCTTTCAATGGCTTGGCCAGAATGAAGGCCAGCTCCACCTCGATACGTGGCACGATAAAGCGATCGGTCGGGATATCACCGCCGTCCTGGAACAACATGTCGTTCAGCAGGGTACCGTAGTCCGGTTCGTCGATCTGGGAGGACTGCTGCATGGCGCGGGAGGTCAGACCGATCTTGTGACCGATCACTGAACGGCCTTCGGCCAGCTTCATCTCCACCCACTTGCGCTGAATGGCGTAGGCGTCGTCGATGGTGATCTCCGGGTACTGCAGGGAAAGCTGACGCACCTGTTCGCGGCTTTTCTCGGCTTGATTCAGCTGGTTGGCGCAGTCGTTGATAATCTCTTGAGATAACATAGATGCTCCTTAGGCGTTCAGGCTGGCAACGTATTCATCTTCGGTGATGATGGTGTTGGCCAGGCGACCCACTTTTTCCACTTCGATCACCACTTCATCGCCCGGCTTTACGTCCGCCAGACCTTCCGGCGTGCCGGTAAAGATCATGTCACCCGGCTGCAGGGTCATGATGGCGCTCAGGTACTCCACCAGGAACGGAATGTCGAAGATCATATCCTTGGTGTTGCCGTGCTGTTTCAGCTCACCGTTGATGTAGGCCTTCAATTCCAGGTTGGACGGATCGCCCACGTCTTCGGCGTCGATGATGAACGGGCCGACAGGGGTGCAGGTGTCGCGGCTTTTCACACGCAGGTTCGGGCGGTAGTAGTTTTCCAGATAGTCACGGATCGCGTAGTCGTTACCTACGGTGTAACCGCCGATATAGTCCATCGCGTCTTCGCGACTAACGTTCTTCGCCGTTTTACCGATGATCGCCACCAGTTCCGCTTCGTAGTGCATGTAGTCCACATTGTCGGGACGGTAGGTTTTCTGGTTGTGACCGATCAGGGTGTTTGGGCCTTTCAGGAACACCAGTGGCTCTTCCGGGGCGCTGAACGCCAGCTCGGAGGCGTGATCAGCGTAGTTCAAACCCAGTACGAAGATCTTACCGTCGCAGGGTGGCAGCCAGTGTACGTCGCTTTCGTTCAGAACCGTGCCATCAGCCAGTACCGCCTGATGGTCATCGTTTACGGTTACGTCGGTTTCTTGGCCGTTATGCAGAATACGTGCGCGTTTCATTGTGCAATCTCCTGTTCAGCCACAACAGGGTTTTCCAGGCGGCCAATCTGTTCAATTTCAATCGCAACGGTATCACCGGCTTTCAGCGCCAGTTTTTCGGTACGCTGCGGGGTACCAGCGATCAGCAGGTCACCCGGCTGCAAAGTGATGAAGCTGCTTACATATTCAACGATCTCGGCGATGCCGTAGTGCAGCTTGGCGGTGGTGGTGCAGTGTTGCATCTCACCGTTCACGTAAGTCGCAATCTGCAATGCTCCTGGCTCTTTTACGTCGGCAGCATCAACCACCCAAGGACCGATCGGGCAGAAACCGTCGCGGCATTTGGCTTTCACGGCCGGGCGGTAGAAGGAGTTTTCCGCCAAGCTCACTTCGTTCACGACGGTGTAGCCCTTAACGTAGTCCAGCGCTTCGGCAGCAGATACGCGAGTTGCCTGCTGACCGATGACAATGCCTAGAGAGGGACCGGCGTAGATCGCTTCGCCATCGGCAGGGGCTGGGATGGCTGCACCGTTACCGATATGAGTGTTGTCGGTTTTGATATGCAGAACCGGTGTTTTTGGTGGGTTAACGTGTGGCTTTTCGTTGAATGCCTCCGCCATCTGTTCACGCAGATCGGCGTGGTTAAGGGCGATCCCCAGCACAGTGCCGGTGGTAGCAGGTAGCCACTGCGTATCCTGATCGGCAATCAGAGTGTTGCGGTGTTCCTCGGTCTGATCGCAGGCCACTCCTGCTTTAAGTATTCGGCTGTGCCTCATGGTGTGTCCTCTATATAGAAGCGGTAATAGTAGCCGCTTTGGTGAGAATATATTTAATATATTAATTAGTTTATCGGTCCGTTCTTGCTTGTCAACTTATTAATATCTTAAGAAGTTGTGGATTTCTCCCCCGTCAGACATTGACAACGCTTAAGATCATAACTAAATTAATTAACATATTAATTAGTTGGCGGTGAGTCATCGATGTTTGTGTTGGGCATTGCTTCGCAATGGCCAACCTACGGAATACATGTAGGTTGGCCTTCGCAAAGCGAAGCCCAACTTCCCACCAACTACAACATGAACAAACGCTAAGAGATTTGGAGCATTGAGATGATCAAGAACCTCATCAACGGTCAGTGGGTTGAGAGTAAAGAGACCTTCGAAACCGTTAACCCGGCAACCGGTGAAGTATTGGCCGAAGTGGCACACGCATCCCCGGAGCAGGTAGCAGCGGCGGTGGCCGCGGCGAAAGATGCGTTCCCTGCATGGGCGAATATGCCGGTGGCGAAACGCTCCAAGATCATCGAGCGTTTGGGCGACCTGATCGCTGAGAACGTGGAAGAGCTGTCTATTCTGGAAACCAAAGACACCGGTCTGCCGATCTACCAGACCCAGAAAGCACTGGTGCCACGTGCCTCCAACAACTTCTATTTCTTTGCCGAGATGGCAAAACAGATGAACGGCCACACCTATCCGGTGGACGACCAGATGCTGAACTACACCCTGCACCAACCGGTGGGTGTGTGTGCGCTGATCTCTCCGTGGAACGTACCGTTTATGACCGGTACCTGGAAAACCGCGCCGTGTCTGGCGCTGGGTAACACCGCGGTGATGAAGCAGTCTGAGTTGTCTCCACTGACCACCGATTTCCTCGGCAAACTTGCTCTGGAGGCGGGCGTGCCTGCAGGCGTATTCAATATCGTTCACGGTTACGGAGCGACCACCGGTGATGCCCTGATCCGCAACGATGACGTAAGTGTGATCTCTTTCACCGGCGGTACCGCAACCGGTAAACATATTATCGCCAACGCGGGTCTTAAGAAATTCTCCATGGAGCTGGGTGGTAAATCGCCAGTGATGATCTTCGACGACTGCGACTACGAACGTGCACTGGATGCAGCTCTGTTCGGTATCTTCTCCATCAACGGCGAGCGTTGCACCGCCGGTTCCCGCATCTTTGTGCAGGAAAGCATCTACGACAAGTTCGCCGCAGATTTCGCAGCGCGTGCAGACAAGATCGCCGTGGGCGACCCGATGAACATGGACACCAAAGTCGGTTCCCTGATCTCCAAGCCGCACTGGGACAAGGTGACCGGCTACATCAAGCTGGGTGTAGAAGAGGGCGCAACCATGATCGCGGGTGGTGACAAGCCGTCCGATCTGCCTGCGGATCTGCAGAACGGCCACTTCGTGCGCCCAACCGTATTCCGTGACGTAACCAACGACATGCGTATCGCGCAGGAAGAGATCTTTGGTCCGGTCGCTGTGCTGATCCCATTCAAAGACGAAGCCGATGTACTGCGCATGGCCAACGATAACGAATACGGTCTGGCGTCCTACCTGTGGACCTCTGACAACGGCCGTGTACACCGCATCGGCCGCCAGATCGAAGCCGGAATGTTGTTTGTAAACAGCCAGAACGTACGTGACCTGCGTCAGCCGTTTGGTGGTATCAAGTCCTCCGGCACTGGCCGTGAGGGGGGTACCTACAGCTTTGAGGTGTTCTCCGAGTTGAAGAATGTCTGCATTAGCATGGGGGATCACCATATTCCGAAGTGGGGTGTTTAATCCCGTTGGGAATTGAATCTGTAAGGTGCGTTTTAAAGCACCCTACGTCCTGTAGCAGAGCGCTTTTATGCCCTTTGGGTGCCGAGCGCGACAACAATGGCTTAATGGATATTGGAGAAGCGTAATGCCTCACTTTATCGTTGAATACTCGTCCAACCTGCACGAACAGCTGGAGTTTCAGGATCTGTTCAAGCAGCTGCACGAATACGTGGTCTCCACCGGCGCATTTCCGCTGGGTGGTGTACGTAGTCGCGCGATTCGTTGTGAGGACTACCGCGTGGCTGATGGGCGTGAAGAGTTTGCGTTCCTGAATCTGAACCTCAAGATCGGGCATGGACGCAGTATGGAGCTGAAGCAGGCGGTAGCAGAGAGGGTATTTGCCATTCTGTGTGACTGGATGAAACCGGTCACGGACAGTGGTTACTGCCAGATCTCCTTTGAGATGACCGAGCTGGATTCCGTATTGAAGTTCAACAAGAACAACATCCATCCGTTGTTTAAGTAAACCTATTGGCCCCCTTTGATTGTGCTCTGGTATCTGGTGGAGCTCAGTGGTGGTCGGATGCAGACAGGTCTCACCGACTGTTACTTAGTTTCGTTGTCACCCCCGGATATCGTCTGTCGATACACGCATCGCTGTGTGATTGGCTATTGGCCGTCCTTAGGACGGCCTTTTTTGTGGTCAATTCCTGTACGAAAGACGCATTTAACGCAATTAAGTGCACGATCACCCCCATCTAATTTGTTTTCAACCCTGATATTTTTTTCTGATCCGATTAAAATCTATGGCATTCCACTTAACATCAGGTTTAAGAGTGATTCCGAATGGGAAGAAGTTTTGAAGTCCGCAAGGCCAGCATGGCTAAAACCCAGGGTGCCCGTGTAAAGGTTAACTCCAAGTACGGTAAAGAGATCTACGTATGCGCTAAGAACGGCGGCGTTGATCCGGATGGCAACCTGGCACTGCGTCGTCTGATCGAGAAAGCCAAAAAAGATCAAGTACCTAGTCACGTTGTAGACCGTGCGTTGGAAAAAGCACAGGGTGGTGGCGGCGAAGACTACCATCCGGCACGTTACGAAGGCTTTGGTCCTGGCGGTTGCATGGTGATCGTGGACTGTCTGACGGACAACAACAACCGTACCATCGGTGATGTGCGCATCTGTTTCAACAAAGCAAAAGCGAAGATGGGTACACCGGGTTCCGTGTCCCACATGTTTGACCACCAAGCAATCTTTGTCTTCAAGAGCGATGACGAAGAGGGTGTGTTGGAAGCGCTGATGATGGCGGACGTGGATGTTGCGGATATTGAAAACGAAGACGGTATGCTGACTGTACTGGCGCCGCACACCGAGTTCTTCAAAGCGAAAACCGCACTGGCTGAAGCGTACCCGGATCTTGAGTACGAAATTGAAGAGATCACCTTCATCCCACAGACTCACACGCCACTGAGCGGTGACGACGTGCCAGTATTCGAGCGTTTCCTGGAGATGCTGAACGACTGTGATGACGTACAGCAGGTTTACCACAACGCTGAGATCGAAGCTTAATCCAACACCGGATTAACGCTGAAGAAAACCCGCCCGGCCGATTCCGTAAAGAGTTGGTCCGGCGGGTTTTTTATTGTCTGCAATACTCACTATGATGATTACAACAACGCTACTTAGACGGACTGAACAGCATCATGGGGTTGAAGAAAAAGCTGATTCGACTTGTAGACAAGCTGTTAGATGAGCTGAAGCAAGGTAAAAAGCTCAGGAAAAAAGATAAGGTCAAAAAAGGCAGCAAGGGTAAGGCGAAAACTCTGAAACCGGAAGCACGCAAAGATAGTGACGATCGCAAGAAGAACAAAAAGAGTAAAAAGGAACGGAATCAGGGCAAGCTGAATTCCGTAAAGCAACAAGCGACGAATCCAGACAGATCTAAAAGGAAGGTACACAGGATGAGTTACCCAGAACTGAGTCGAGGTGACCGTGGAGATGAAGTCGAGCGTTTGCAGACGCTTTTGAACCGGGTTGGGGCGATGTTGGAGGCTGACGGCATCTTTGGTGGTGGTAGTCAGCATGGTGTGAAATACGCCCAATCACTGGCCGAGCAGGCTCAAACGGGAACCGCTGATGAAGCTTTGTGGCGCTGGCTGGACGCACAACCCGAACCTTTTCCTCTGTTACACCCGAATGGCATTGCCTTCATCGCCCAGAAAGAGACGGGCGGATTGAGTTATTACGAGCAGTTCACCCGTTGGCCTCACTTTCCCGGTGAACGCAGCGGTATCACCATCGGGGTGGGGTATGACCTACGCTTTGCCAGCGAAGCAAACTTTCGGGCATTGTGGGGTGCGCACCTGCCAGAATCTGTGATAGCTGAACTGTCGAAAGACATCGGCAAAAAGGGCAGCAAAGCACGTGTACAGCAGCTGAAAGAGATGGGGATCGAAGTGCCATTCTCAGCGGCTTGGCCTGTGTTCGTGTCCCACACGCTGCCGGACTATTACGCCCAGACCAAAGCGATCTATCCGTCGCTGCCTCGGTTACCGGAGCTGTGCCGCTCGGCCTTGGTCAGCTTGGTGTATAACCGTGGGCCAAGCTTAAAAGAGGTGGATGAGCGTCGCACTGAGATGCGGACGATTCGTGACCTTCTGGTTGAAGCTGATCGTGCCGATAGTCATGCCGCCAAAGAGCGGGTGCTGGCCAAAGTCGCCAATGAGCTGCTGGCAATGCGTCGCCTATGGCCGAACAGTGAAGGTCTGCGCAAGCGCCGTGAAGCGGAAGCACAGCTCTGGCTGCAGGGCTTGGAGCGCTGGGTTTAGATCTGCTCACCACTCATTATCTCAAGCGCCCGCTACGCCGCGGGCGTTTTTGCCTTCTTTGGTAGCCGGTCCAAGACGTTTGGCTTCCAATCTGATCACCCGGCCTTTGCGTAAAGGGAGTGTTTCACAACAAGGTGCACTCTCCGATGAAGTACGCTGACCTTTCAATCTTCAAAGAGCATTTCTCCCCCGCCATTCACCGTATTCAGGAAGCCGGTGCACTGGATATCTATAGCCAGCAGCTGGGCAGTATCGATCTGCTGACGTCCGAGGAAGAGCGGGTTTTGGGTCGAAAGATCAACCGTGTACTGACCGAGATGCTGGTGTACCTGATTGATTCGGAACGGGGCTTGAACAGCCTTGAAGTATTGCTGGAGGAGTATCTGGCTTTGCACCAGGGGCGGAACAGTCTGGCGGCGAAGAAATGGGGACTGTCCGAACCACCGCAATATGTGGAAAACCTGGTGGTGACCCTGATCGATACGCTGCGGGTAATGGAGCATCTGAATCAGCGCGAGGCCCCTGAGGCGGAAAACCTGGCGTGGAATCTGGCGGCACTGGTTGCAGCATTGGCGGTAGGGCGGCATAAGTTGGTGGCTTTAATTGAAAAGCCCGATGTCTACCTCCGGGCACCGTATCCGAAACGTGGCTTGCAGCGCTATTTTGATCTGCGAAATGAGCTGGTGCAGCGCAATCTGCGCTTGGTGTATCAGGTGGCGATGAAGTTTCGCCACACGGGTGTCACCTTTGATGACCTGATTCAGGAGGGCAATGTGGGATTGATTACGGCGGTGGATCGCTTCAACTTCCACCGTGGTTTCCGTTTCTCGACCTATGCCATGCTCTGCATCCAGAACGTGATCAAGACTGCGTTGCAGAAGCGATACCATCTGATATCCCGGCCGAGCTATCTGCAGGAAAAACTGGCGAAGATTCGCAGGGCGGAAACGGTGCACATCAATCGTTTCGGAAAACGGGCCAGTTTGGCCTGGATCAGCGAAGAAACCGGTATCGATGTCGCCACATTGGAGCGTATCCGGGCGTTTCCCAAGTCCAGTTTGTCCCTCAATCAGCCGCTGCAAAATGTGGAAAGTGACGACCTGGAATTTGATCTGCCGGATAAAGGAGAAGACGCCTCTGCATCGGCACACCAGCTGCAGCTGCGCAGGTTGGTTGAGCGCTGTGCTGAACGTTTAAGTGACAAGGAGTTTCTGGTGTTGCGCTTGCGCTTTGGTATCGGCTGTCGTCGCGAGCATACGTTGCAGGAGGTGGCGGATCAGCTGCGGGTGAGTGTAGAGCGAACCCGGCAACTGCAAAAGGCCGGGCTCACCAAATTACGTGAAGAGGCGGAAGGGCTGGTTAGCCCAGACCTACTTTGATCCCCAGCAGAACCAGACCGCCACCAATCATACGTTCCAGCCCTTTGCGAATCTTGTTCATCCGGCTCTGAATCGCCGGGCGGGACAGCAGGACAATGATCAGGGTTAGCCACAGGGCTTCAGTCACCAACGGTGTCGCGCCGTACAGGGTCATCATCTGCCAGCCGTGGGCGGCATCGATAATCTGGCTAAACAGGGCTATAAACATCAGCAGAAGCTTTGGATTCAACAGGCTGACCATCAGGCCGCTCAAAAACGGATTACTCAAGGACAGGTGGCTGTTGCCTTCCTCATCCGGGTTGTTGCTGCCACGGGTGAGCAGGTAGGTGGCACCCATGTACACCAGATAGGCGCTGCCCAACCAGCGGATCGCATCATACAGCGCCGGGGTTTCACTGATCAGGGCAGTAATGCCCAGCATGGAGGCGACGACGTGAGTCGCCAGACCCAAGGAGAGGCCGGAGACTGTGATAAAGGCTCCTTTGCGGTCTCCTGCCAGTGTACGACGCAGAACCAGAGCCGTATTGGCCCCCGGAACCATCGCACCCACAAAACAGATACCCACCAATAACAGCCATTCGCCCATCGTACTACGTCCAAACTCAAGTGATTTGCGGGCAGTTTAGGGCGCTGTGGTGATCAGCTCCAATGACTATTCGGGATAGAGGTTATATCAAAATTGATATGACCTGGGTTGATATAAGCCCTTGATTTATTTCGGACAATTAAATCCCGGTTTGGTCGTTGTAGGGAACGTGGGGCGCGCCGGTGCGAATCACGCTGTACAGGGTCTCGCGCAGGTAGCGATGGGCGGGGTCTGCCTTCATGCGGTGGTGCCAGATCATGTAGTAGGCGCTTCGCCCCACCTCCAGTTCAGACGGCAGTGAACGGTAGAGCAGGTTGTACCGGTTGCCCAGATCGTTGGCGATATGTTGCGGCAGGGTGAGCAGGTACTTGGAGCGCGCCGTCATGGCGAGTGCGGAGTTGATAAAGGGTACGGTGACTTTCAGCTCCCGCTGCAAATTCAGGCGGGAGAGGGCGTTATCCACCGCGCGGATCTTGTCGCCGCCGCCGGTCACCGCCAGATGCTCAGCCGCCATAAAATCATCCAGCGACAGGGATTCTTTCTCTGCCAGCGGGTGGCCCTGACTCATCAGGCAACAGAAACCGTCTGATCCTACCTGGCGACCATAGATATCATCCGGCACCTCATCCAGATAACAGCACGCCAGATCTAGTCGGCCCTGACGCAAGCTGTCCATCATCGAAGGTTTCCACAGATGGAAATGGACACCGATGCCGGGTGCATTGGTTTGCAGCTCGGCCAGGAACTCCGGCGCCAGCTCCTGGGTCACGTAGTCGGTGGATGCCACGTTGAACTGCCCCTGATATCCCGACGGCTCAAAACTGTTGGGGATAAACAGTGTCTCCAGCTGATTCAGCATCGGTGGCAGTTGCTGCCAGACCGCTTCACCGCGGGGCGTGAGATGCATATCGTTGCCGACACGTACCATCAGGGGATCGGCAAAAATATCACGCAACTGTGCCAGGTTACGGCTCATGGCGGGCTGGCTGATGTGCGCACTTTCGGCCGCCTGGGTCACACTATGGGTGCGCAACAGGTGGTAGAGCGACAGCAGGAGGTTAAGGTTTATCTGCGAAAGTTCCATGCCGCAAGCGTAGCAGCTCGGGTCATAACGATAAAGTATTACCCCGGTGTGGAGTCGATCCCCATAATGGATTACAGATTTATGAAGATCTTAAGAAAAGGATTATGCCGTGACTTTAGCAACCTGGCTCTCAATTGTAGCAATCTGCATTTTGGGTGCGATGACACCGGGGCCGAGCCTGGCAGTGGTGCTGCGTCATACCGTCACCAACTCGCGTCAGCACGGTGTTGCGGCGGCGATTTTCCACGCCGCTGGTGTGGCGTTGTGGGCATTGCTAACAGTAATGGGTTTGGCGATTCTGGTGGCTGAGTCGCCTGTACTATTTAAGGTGATCACCTGGGGTGGTGCCGGTTACCTCGCTTGGTTGGGTTACAAGGCATTGACCGCGAAGGGCGACGGTGTGTTGAAAGTGGGTGAGACCGAACACGTATCCTGGTGGAAAGCGGGTGTGGACGGTTTGATGATCTCTCTGCTGAACCCGAAGCTGGCACTGTTTTTTATCGCGCTGTTCTCGCAGTTTGTATCTGCCGGGCAGACACTCTCTGATCAGTTGATTATGATGGCAACGGCGGGTGGCATTGATGGGCTATGGTATGTGCTGGTGGCATTGGTGTTCTCCCACTCCAAGGTGCTGACCTATCTGCAGAAACATACGCGTTGGATCGACCGGATTACCGGTGGCATTCTGATCGGCTTGTCGGCCCGCGTGGTGACACTTTCCTGATCGGGTTTACCAGTCAGGTAATAAAACAAAACCCGCGTTGATAGCGGGTTTTGTTCTTTAAGCGAGTGATGGCGCCGTTATTTGAGGCCGGATACCTGTTGCAGGCTTTCGGTCGCCTGAATTGCACCATTTTCGTAGGCTTCACGGTATAGCGAGAGGTCGATATCCTGCGAAAGTTGGTCCCATTCAGCCGCCATGTAACGTTCGGCATTAACCAACACATGGCCTAGGGTACCGCTACGGTCGGTGAGAGCTGCAACGATTTCGTCGCTCATAGGCAGTCGTTCCAGCAGTTCCTCTTTGCTGATACCCAGCATCGCGTGCACGGTGGATAGCATGCCCACCAAGAATGCCGAGCTGGAATTCACGCCAGCGCTGCGCTGCGCAACCATTTCACACATGTAAGCCGTGGTCAGGGTTTGCAGTGTCAGTTCAGACGGCTTGTTGCTGTTGCTCGACAGGGAGATCAGCGTTGCCCACTTCTTGATCTCGACAAAGCCGATCATCACAATCGCCTGGGCCAGGCTTTCAATCTTCTGTACCAGCGCATAACGGGACGAGTTGACGATGCGCAGCAACTTCAGTGTCAGGTGTGGATCCCTTGCGATGATACCTTCAAGATACTGCGGTGAGGTGTTCGGATCATCCAGCGCAGCCAGCAGCTCAATCAGTACCAATTCGTTATCAGAAATCTTACGGCCTTCAATCACCTGTGGGCGGGAGAGGAAATAACCCTGGAACAGTTTGAAACCCAGCGCCACACAGGTCTGAAATTCCTCTTCGGTTTCGATCTTCTCTGCCAGCAGGGCCACGTTAAATGGCTGTAACTGCTCGACCAGTGTGACCAAGTCATTACCGCGGGTGATGGTCAGATCCACTTTAACGATATGTGCAAGGTGCAGCAGCGGATCGTGGGCGGGGCTGTATTCGAAATCGTCGAGTGCGATACGGTAACCGGCCGATGCCAGGTGACGAACCGCGGTGATTACCTCGTCGGTGACAGCAACGTCTTCCAGTACCTCAAGTACCACCTGTTTATTGTCGAAAGCGGGCAGGCTATTTCCGCTCAACAGGTCTTCAGTCAGGTTGATAAATACCGGTACCTGACGTTGGTTTCCGCGATCAAAAATACTGGTGAAATGATTGATCAGGACATCGCAGGTTGCCTGGTTACCGTCAAAAACGTTGGCGGATGTCCGGTTTCCCGATGAGCGGTAGAGAAGCTCATGTGCAACAACACGCAATTCACGGTCGAAGATTGGCTGGCGTGCCATCAGGATGTCGGTGGAAGTGTCTTCCATGTGTTACTCGTCATGCCCTGGGTTTAGGACATTCAAGCATCGTTCTATTTCTGGGGCAACCATTCGTTTTTGCAAACCTGCGCCAGTTGATCAAAAACTTGATTTAAACAAGCTGGTGTCTGTGTTTTACACAGCTGGCGCCCTATTTTCAGGGGTTTTATGGCGACTTCCAAACGCCAGGATCAATCCCAGAATGATGCCGAGGAATGCCGCAAACAGTACACGATACTCACTGGGTAACATAAAGGTGAGGGTATGGCAGGGGATCCAGAAGAGAGGAATGGTTTTCTTCAACACAAAGGACCACAGGCGTTGCCAGTTCATCTCCGTCAGGATCTGGCCAATCTGGATCGGGCGGACCAGTGCAACCAGCTTGCCTTGATAGGTAGCGATATGCAGGTCGGTGACTTTGTGGGCCGTCATCAGCCAGACGCCGAAGGTGAGGTTCATCGACAGACTGATGGCGAAGGCTGTGATCAGCATCTGCACCGATACCGGTCCCTGCAGGGCTGTGGCGGCCTGATCCATACCCATCAGGCTTAATGCCATCGGTACGCCGTTCACATAGATCACAAAACACAGTTTGATAAAGATGCCGAATACACCCCAGACCACCGCTTTTGGCAGGATGCCAAAGGTAGCCAATGGGTAGTGGCCACTGACGATGCGTGCCCCCAGCAGCTCGCCATAGGTGGCCAGCACCGCAAACTTGATAAAGCTCGCCAGCAGCGGGTAGCTGTGATTTGCGGCTTTCAGTAACTGCGCGGGGTTGTCGACCCAGACCAGGGGCGAAAACAACAGAGCAGAAAACAGCAGAAAGAACAGATCAGATCGCTTAAGCACAGGCAGTCACATATCAGGGTTTAGGTTTCTGGAGCTATGGTTTAAGCGCCATTTCCCTACGGCGATTTAGTTCGGGTGATTGCGAATTGGTGAGATAACCATGATAGAACTGGGGCTATAAAGATAAAGGTGATCAGCAGCACAACACTTGTGTCGATAAGGAAAGGAATGCTCTGGGCCACGGCTGCGCCGGTAATCAGCTGGATAAAACCCATCAGACCGGATGCAGTTCCGGCGGCACCGGAAGAACTGCTGATAGCCGCAAGCTGGGCGTTGGGCTGGCTCATGCCACGGCCAAAGGTGAGCAGGGCCATGGGCAAAAACAGGGTGGCGTATTGCCAGTAATCAAGAAGGCTGAAGGTCAGTAGTAGCGCGGCGCCCAGCAGGGAGCAGCCGTTACCCAGGCGCACCATGTTGTCGATGCGGAGGCTTGCTGAGATACGGGTCGAAATGAAACTGCCAAGCATAAACGCCAGCGAGACGGTCAGAAACCAGTTACCGAAATCGGCGGAGGTGCCGTCCATCTGGTCCACCACGATATAGGGCATACTGCCGACAAACAGGTAAAAGGCACAGGCGATAAAGGTGGTGGAGAGGGTGTAACCCAGATAGGACGGACTGCGCAGGATCTGTTGGTATTGCCGCAGAACGGGTATCAGGCCAAAAGTCTCGGTTTTCTGCGCGCAGGTTTCCGGCAAGTGCAGCAGGGTGGTCAGCCAGATCAACGTGCTGATCAGTAGGGATAGGTAAAAAATACTCTGCCAGCTAAACCAGAGGTTGATGTAGCCGCCGAGTGCCGGGGCGATCGCTTGTGAGATGGCAATCGACATCACCACATACCCCATCCTGTTGGCCGCACCTTCGCGGCCATAGAGGTCCAGCAAAATAGTCCGCACCAGCACCATGCCGGCACTGCCCCCCAACGCCTGCAACACGCGTCCGCTGATCAGCTGGCTGATATCGTCAGCGGTGGCGCCTAACAGGCTCCCAAGCAGATGTAGCCCGAGTCCTGCGAGTAATACCGGTCGACGGCCAAAGTAATCTGAGAGTGGTCCGCACAGCAGTTGCCCCACCGCGAGTGTCAGCAGATAGAGGGTGAAGGTCAGCTGGATGGTGCTGATCTGTTGGTCCAGACTCTGTGCCACGTCGGGCATCGCCGGAATAAAGGCGTTCAGCGCCAACGGACTCGCCATGGCGATACCTGCCAGAAGCAGGGCTGAAGGTGCGGGGGCGCTCTTTGCTGTATTCAACTGCGGGTATCCGTCCTGGCGCAGGTTGGGGTTCTCTTGGTGCGCTATTTTAACCCGTAGCGGTCCAGGACGGTTTGGCTATTTGTCGATGGGACGGTTGATTTTAGTATGAAGTCACCGATTGATTATGCTCGGATTCGGCCAGTAATTGCGCCAGCTCATCCAGAGGTACCGGACGGCTAAACAGGTAACCCTGTACCATGTCGCAGTTATGGCGGCGGACAAAATCGTGTTGCTCTTCGGTTTCGATCCCTTCGGCAACCACGCGCAGGTTGAGGTTGTGTGCCATATCGATGATGGTGCGGATGATCACCTCATCACCGCTGTCCTGACCGATGTCGTTGATGAAGGAACGGTCAATCTTCAGGGTATTGATCGGCAAGCTCTTCAGGCGGCTCAATGACGAATAACCGGTACCAAAATCGTCGATGGAAACTTCCACGCCCAGCGGGCGCAAGAGCTCCAGATCGTCATGCAGTTGCTCCACTTCAGCGGATAGCATGGTTTCGGTGATCTCCAGTTCCAAGCGATCTCCCGGGAAACCGGTCTCGGTGAGAATGGTACTGATGCGCTTATAGATATCTTTATGGATCACCTGAGTGGGTGACAGGTTTACCGATAGACCAATGGTGGGTTGCCCCTGTGCAAACAGGGATTGAATCTGCTGGCAGGCGTTTTTACATACCCAGTCGTCGATGGCACTCACCAGACCGCAGTCTTCCGCCAGCGGGATAAATTCCTCCGGCGAGATAAAGCCTTCCTCGTCGTCAAACCAGCGCACCAGAGCTTCCACGCCCAGCATCTTACCGTTGTGTGCGTGCCATTTAGGCTGGTAGTGGATGCTGAAACGACTATCGTTGATCGCCTGGCGCAGCTTGTTTTCCAGAACCAGGCGGCGCTCGGTGCTGGCGTTCATCTCCGGGCTAAAGAAGTTGAACTGGTTGCGACCGGCTTCTTTCGAGCTGTACATCGCGGTGTCGGCATTCTTCAGAATGCTGGAGGCATCTGCGCCGTTATCCGGAAAGATGCTGATACCGATACTGGTGGTTACCTGCAGGTTATAGCCTTCCACATGGATCGGTTGTTTGACGGCCTCAATCACTTTGGTGGCGACTTCGGCCGCGGCATTGGGGGAGCTGTCCGGGAGCAGCAGGGCGAATTCGTCTCCACCCAGACGTGCCAAGGTATCGCTTTGGCGCAGACAGTGGCTCAGCCGATCTGCCATCTCTACCAGCAGTTTGTCGCCCACCGCGTGACCGAGTGTGTCGTTGATGCTTTTGAAGCGATCCAGATCCAGAAACATCACCGCCAATTTCAGCTTCCGGCGACCGGCATAGTTGATTGCGGCCTGCAGGTTGGTGTCAAAGGTGGCACGGTTGGCAAGGCCTGTGAGGGTATCGTGGAACGCCTGATGCTCCAGCTGTTCGGTCAACTCCAGCAGCTCGGAGGTACGTTCGTTGACCTTCTCTTCCAGCTGGCTCTGGGCGTCACGTAACTCCTTCTCTGTTTGCTGTATCTGATCCAGCATCTGGTTGAAGTCGTCGGCCAGACTGCCAATCTCGTCATTGGAAAGCTTTGCGGCGCGCAGGTCGTAGTCCCGGGTATCGGTGATACGGCGGGCGGTGCGGGCGAGACTCAGGATAGGTCGGGTAACGATCTGCTGGGCAACGTTGGATAGGAATACGGCGACCAGCAATGAGAACAGGAACAGGCCAAACACAATGGTCATACGGTGCAGCTGTTGTTGCTGCCAGTTGCCCAGTTCCGAGAGAAGTACAATACAGCCGATCTGTTCGCCATCTAACTGCACTGGCAGTTTGACGTAGAGTGTACCTTTTAAGGACCCCTCGTAGGCCTCGGGGGGCGATAACGGTAGCTCAGTATTGTCACGCTGGTAGCTGGAGAAAGGATGTTGATTGCTGTCGAACAGCACGGCACCTACGATATCGTGGGTGTTTTCCAGGGTGTTTAGGGTCCGTTTGGCCGCGTCGGGGTCAGAGAAGGTCAGGGCGGCGACACTGTTTTGACCAATGATGCTGGCCTGTGCGCGCATACGATCATAGATGTCATCACGGGAGCTAATCCAGTCGCTGATCGCAAAACCCAGCGTCACCAACGACAGCACAGAGCAACTGACGATCATCAGTAGCAACATCAGCTTTTTGCGCAGTGATTGGCGGTTGATACTCATCTATTCAATGCTCAGTGTCGATAATGCGAGCCAGCTTCAAAAGCTCGGAGCTCATGGACAAGCCACGTTGTTTTACGTCGCTCAGGTTGACTTCAAAACCGATCGATTTGCCCTGGCGCACCAGGTTCATGGTTACACCCCGGAACACACGGGGGCTGTTATGCATCGTGGTCAGATCTGCGATCACCAGCGCGGGCTGCTGTGCCTGCTGTGCTGATTCGTCTTCAAAGCGCGCTAACTGGGATTGGGCGACCAATACAACATCACAGCGCGCAGTGTCATTCGCGTGCTCAATAGTCAGGCCCTCAACTTGTCGTTCCCGGACTCGCTTGCCATCAATGGAGCTAAATGCCCGCCGCAGGAAGTCCTTACGGTAGAAGCAGATGCGCAGGGTTTGAGGCCTTGTTATGTAAACCTCATCGGGCCAGGTCACAAATTTGGCGATATTAAATACGAATGCAGTTTTGATCAGGTTTCGCTTGTGACCATTGGATGCCGCATGGCTTGTGTCTGGCTGTACCGCGAACAGCAACACGGCAATCACCGCGAGCAAAATGCTGCGATTGATGCGTGTGTTTGGTCCCTTAACGCCGCCTTCCTGAGATAAGGTCAGCTTCATAAAACGTTGCTTTCCCACTTCAGGCGCAGCCAGATCTCCCGCTCGCTTCGCTCGTTGTTGAATTGGGAGCCGAAGTCCGCGGCCGGATCAAAGACCTTTTCATCAAACAGGTTGTCGATGCCGAAGTAATAACTGATCTCGGGTGTTATCTGGCCAAAACCAAACAGGTTGGCGATAAAAAAGGTTTTGGCTTTGTCTTCATCAAAGCTGTTGCTGTCGGGCCTCGCATCGTTATAGACGACGGAGAAGCCGACGGTATGATCCGGGCGGTAGTTGTAATCCAGTTTCAGGCTGCCGCTCCAGGACGCGAGATAAGGCAGCTCACCGTCTGCCGTATCTGACTGCAGGTACGCCAGACCGAGGCGTAGGTTTAGATCATCGGTAGGGCGAGCGTTAAACAGGGCATCTGCGCCACGTATTTTGTAGGTATCGTCGCTGTTGGCGAAGTATTCGTCAGCATCGTCCGGTGTAGGCACTTCGTGAATAAAGTCGTGCAGATGACTGCGGAACAGGGTGAAACTGAGGTTGGCTTCATCCCACTGGTAGAGATAACCCAGTTCCAGCAGGTGGATCTCCTCCGCGTCAACCTCGGGTGGCTGGAATGTAGTGCCTTCCAGGACTTTCAGATATTCACGGAAGGTGGGTGTGCGGATCGCGGTGCCGTATTGTGCTTTCCAGGTTTGGTGTGCGTCAGGGGTATGGACCAGGGCAGCACGGTAGTTGAAGTAACCGTCGAACTGGTCAAAGTAGTCGTACCGTCCACCCAGGGTCAGGTTCAGATCGGGATTGATCTCCCATACATCCTGCACAAACACTGCATAGTTGTTGTTTGTGATACCCGGGTCGTTTAACAGGTTACCCTTGACCGTGGGGCTGAGGAAACCGTCGCGGAAGTGGAAGAAACGCTCGAAATCGGTACGCTCGGCCTTTTCATGCTGCCAGCTCACACCGGCTGCGAATACATGATCCTGCCAACGTTTAAGCCCGGTCACCGAAGCGCCCGCCATGGTGGCGTTCTGGTACTCCTGATACCCCAATGTGCGGGTATTCTGCTCAACCTCGTATTCGCGGGCTTTATCATCCCGGTAGTACAGCGTGCTTTCCAGACGTCCTGTATCCAGCGAGCCGTGGTTGTATGAGGCGGATAATGTCAGGTTACGTTCCTGTACAAATGCATCCTGGGTCGGGGGAATAAACAGAAACGGTGTTTCGTTGCTGTTGTAACCCAGCGCCAGGGTCAGGCCCTCTATCGGCATCGCCTTGAGCTGAAGGTTGGTGTAATCCTCGTCCAGCGGTTGCAGTACATCGCCACCGATAAAGCTTTTACGCTCTTTGCGAAACGGTGCATCCTGATCAATATAACTGCCAAATGCCTGGAAGGTGGGTGAGTTGTAAAACAGGGTGCCTTTGCCGCGGTTGTTGTCGCCTGCTTCCAGCGTGGTTTCCCAGTTGGCCTGCTCGGCAAAGTCACGTGTAGTGATGGAGATAATGCCACCAAAGGCGTTGGCGCCATAAAGACTTGAGGCTGGTCCAAGAATCACCTCAACCTTCTCGATATATTCCAGGGGCAGATTGTCGCCCAGTGAGAAGTGGCCGTAATAGAGGTGCTGCATACGCACGCCATCGACCATCAGCACCATCTTGTCGTTGTAACGATCCAGGAGACCCCGGGACCAGACAGAGCGGTGACGCTTACGGTACTGGTTGAGCTGCAGGCCTGGCACAAAAGCCATCAGGTCTTCCAGGCGACGTACGCCAAAACGTTTAAAGTCTTTTCGACTGAACGTGTATAGAGTGCCCGGAGCTTTACTGGTTTGCGTAGGGACTAAGGACGCTGATTTAAATACATCCATTGCAACCAGCTCTTTGAGCGACATCGTGGAAAAGTCGTCGCTATCAGGCGCTGCTACTACCGGGTGGGAAATAGCCAGCAAAGCGCCAGCCATAACTACCGAACTGATCGGTGCCTTTTGATACTGCAACTGCTCACCTTTGGCATTTTTTATTATTTAAGTTGCCTGACGGTATTGGGTATTTCTTAGAAAAGTGAGGTAGCAGTCCGTTGCGAAATCTGACTTTTCTGTATGTGAATTTAAACAAGCCCGGTGCTAGTTAACAGGTCTTAATTACTTTGGGTTTTAGATCTGTTCGGGCTTATAACTACCGTAAAGTAGAGTGATTTGGGCGTAAAAATATAAATAACCGTCGTTCAGCATCATTATATCTTTTGCTAATTAAAACAAGAGCTGGTGGGCGTTTTTGGTGCTTCTTGCTGCGGAAAGGCAAATTTCAATGGCTTTCTGTATGTTTTTTAAACATGTTTGTCGGTTTTATAAGCAAGGACGTTTGGTGCGTCAGGCGGGGGAGTGGTTAAAACTCAAATGCATAACGGGACTGCAACCGGTTCGATCGCAGTCCCAGGCTTTAACTGATCAGGATGGATCGCGAATGACCATCAGACGGATCTCGGTCATATCTTCAATCGCATAGCGAATACCTTCACGGCCCAGACCGCTGTCCTTAACACCGCCGTATGGCATGTGATCCACACGCCAGGAAGGTACGTCACCGATCACCACACCACCGACCTCCAGTTCATCCCAGGCCTTCTGCGCTTTGTAGATATCGCGGGTGAAGATACCGGCCTGCAGGCCAAAGTCAGAGTTGTTCACCTCTTTCAGTGCATCATCAAAATCGGAAAAGCGGGAGAGGATGGCTACCGGGCCAAAAGCTTCCTGGGTGTTTATGTCCAGGTCGGTCGCCACGTTTTCCAGCAGAGTTGCCTGCAGCATCGCACCGTCGCGCTCGCCACCGCAGAGAAGGGTGGCGCCGTTGTCTACCGCGTTTACTACCCAGTTGTGCAGACGCGTGGCTTCTTTTTCGGAGATCATCGGGCCGATAAAGGTGTTTTCATCCTTTGGATCACCCATTGGCAGGGCTTTGACCGCCTCAGTTAGTTTGTCGCGCATTACGTCGTAGAGACTGTCGTGCACCATGATACGCTGCACGCTGATACAGCTCTGGCCGGATTGGTAATACGCGCCAAATACGATGCGAGCTGTCGCATCATCCAGATCAGTATCTTCGTCAACGATACAGGCCGCGTTGCCGCCCAGTTCCAGCACAACCGGTTTCTTACCCGCCTTGGCTTTCAGGTTCCAACCTACCTCCGGTGAGCCGGTAAAGCTGAGCAGTTTCAGGCGCTCGTCGGTGGTGAACAGGTCGGCACCGTCGCGGTGACATGGTAGGACGGAGAACGCACCGTCCGGCAGGTCGGTTTCCGCCAGCACCTCACCGATAATCAGTGCTCCGATGGGTGTCAGGCTTGCTGGCTTCAGGATAAACGGGCAGCCTGCCGCAATCGCCGGCGCTACTTTGTGCGCAGCCAGGTTCAGCGGGAAGTTGAATGGCGAGATAAAGGAGCACGGACCGATCGGCACCCGTTTCCACATACCGGTGTAACCTTCAGCACGAGCGGTGATATCCATCGGGATCACTTCACCGTTGATGCGTACCGCTTCTTCTGCGGCAATGCGGAAGGTATCGATCAGGCGGGTGACTTCACCGCGTGCATCCTTGATCGGTTTGCCCGCTTCGATACAGAGCGCTTCGGCCAGCTCTTCAAAGCGCTCTTCAAAGCGTTTCACACAGTGATTCAGGATCGCCTGACGTTTGTGTGCAGGCAGTTTACGCATCGGTTCGGCCGCCGCATCCGCTGCCGCGATCGCACGATCAATCGCCGCGGTATCGGCCATGGCGACACGGGTGGCGACGTCGCCACTGTATTTGTCATAGACCGCCAGGTCCTGATTGGGCGCTTCAGGTTTGTTGGCGATATAGTAGGGGTAAGTTGCGTTAAGCATCGCTGATCTCCGCTAAATTCTGTTCAGTCCGGTACCTGCATGTGCATCTCTTGCCCGGATAAAAAAGGGGGCCAAAGCCCCCGGGTCGCCTTTTGAACTCAAACTGTTCTCTTACAGAGAGAAGACCACGTTGGCCTGGCCGGTGCCGGAGCTTGGGAAGTATTCGCCGATCAGTTCACCTTTACCGTCATACTTATCCCAGCCGAGGGCACCAAACAGCATGGCGGTATCGTGCATGCCGCCTTCGCCGGAGCAGTACTGAGCGTATTCAGGCAGCATCTTCAGGAAGGTGGCGATCTCGCCTTTCTCCCATAGCTCCAGGACACGCAGATCCATCTGGCGGTTGAACTCACTGGAGATGGTGAAGGTGCCGTTGTTGGCGGCGTAGTCGTCGTTGGCCCAAATCTTGTGGGAGAGGGAGCCGGAGGCCAGCAGCATCACTTTGCTGTCGCTCTCTTTGATCGCTTCCATGATCGCTTCACCCAGTTTGCGGGAGGATTCCAGGCTGTGCACGGTGCACCAACCCGCAACAGAGACCACTTTCAGATCCGGCGCTTCACGCATAATAAAGCGCATTGGTACAACGGTGCCGTACTCCAGATCGAGGCTTTCAACCTGATGGGAGAGGGTGAACACCTCTTTCTCGGTGGCTTTCTCGGCGATGGCATCACCCAGAGCTGGGTTACCCGGGAAGTCGTACTCCAGGTTCTGAATAAAGTGCGGAAACTCGTGACTGGTATAGTTACCTTTGAAATGTTCATTGGCGTTGATGTGGTAGCCGGCATTGACCAGCCAGTGTGTATCCAGAACCACAACGGTGTCTGCGCCCGCCTCACGGCCGCGACGACCGATCTCCATCAGGCCGTCGATCGCCTGCTTACGGCAACCGCGCAGTGGCGCGTCCTCTGCAGACTCCGACAGAATCATCGTTGGTACGTGGGTAATTTTTGCTGCCAATACGATTTCGCCCATCTCTCTTTTCCCTCATCAGGTTTCTGTCCCACATCATCTATGATGGCTCAGTCCACGTTTCTCTGCCTGAATCCGATGCCGGTGGGATATAATATAATTAATATGTTAAATAAATTAATTAAGATGTTATCTAATGTCAAGGGGTCGAAAGCTAACTCTGTGTTGCTGATTTCGTAACTTTTAGCCTTTAGTCTAAGGGACTAGGTGCCGATAGGATTTCAGCGTGGTGTTGAAAATATGAAGGAATATGGGCCGGGATGCTTGATGTCGGGCAATGCCGACCCGACATCAAAGGGATGACTTGGCAGGAAGGGATTGAAAGGGGGGGGGGTTACGGTTTGAGCTTACACAGCTCACTCAGCAACTCGTTCAGCTGCTCAAGTTTTTCCTCGGAGATCTGTTCTGCCATTGCTTTGTAACGGGCTTCCAGGCGGGGGCTGACCTCGTCAAACATCTGCTTGGCTTCATCGGTCAGACTCAGCAACACTCGGCGCTGGTCTTCCGGTGATTTGCGACGTTGGATCAGACCCTGTTGCTCCAGGCGGTTGATGATACCGGTCAGGCTTGGGCTGAGGATGCAGCAGCGCTCTGCCAGCTGCTTGGATTCCAGCTCGGTGTATTCGTTGAGTGCACGGATTACGCGCCATTGCTGTTCGGTCAGGGAGATCTCCTGCAGGATAGGGCGGAAAAAACTCATGGTTGCTTCACGGGCCTTGAGCAGTTGCAGGGGAATAGAGTCTTCGAACTTGCGCATAGAGATCGGGTAATCCTTAATATGTTATCCGTTGTATTGTCCGGTGATGGCCCGGTTATTTCAAGTGGGGACTTTGGATAGCCTGGGCACGGTTAATGCTTCAGAAAATACTATTGGTAATGAATAAAGACAGAATTTTAGGATGGATCACTTAAAACGCATGATCTGTCAAATAGAGGAGGATAAGTACCTTAAGTGATGATGCAGACCCACACGTTGTATGAGCGGATTACCAACGAAGTTCACGCCCGACCGTTTCAGAAGGTCCAGGCGCCGCTCTATATGGTGCATCTGGCGATAATGTTGCCTGCTGATCAGATGGGAAAGGCCGTAGATTCTGCACTGGATATGGCCGCCCGACTGGGTATTGATGCGAGAACATCTGATTCCGGTTTCTTTTTTATCAGCTCCGACGAGATGGGGCTGAGGTTTGAACGACACAATGAGTTTTATAGCCTGACGTTGTACCACTTTGGTGCAGAAACAGAAGACGTATTGGCCGAACGCTGGTTGCCGTTGATCTCGGGTGATTTGCTGCCTGGTGAAATGCTGGTGGGGGCCGAGATTCTGTTCCGCCGCCGACGGGACGATCCGCTGGCCTGGTGCCGTAAGTATTTTGGCAAACGGGACTTTGCGGCCGAACAGTTTGGTGATCGCCAACTGGCTGCCTCGGATGTAATGAGTGGTGGTGCCACACTCTGGACTGATTTTGCTGTCAGGGAAGAGAGCGGGCTTGTTCGTGTCTTGGTTGAAGACCGTGCGTTGCAACCGTTCCAGGCCGGGCGATTGTTGCAACGAATCTGTGAGATTGAGACCTACCGCCACATGGCCCTGTTGGCATTGCCGGTTGCCCAGCGAGCGATGCCGTTGATCACCGATCTGGATAAGCAGCTGTCTGATATTACCCACCGTATGACTGGCGATCATCAGGAACAGCCGTCGGAAGTGTTGCAGGAGCTGATGACCTTGGCGGCTCGGGTGGAGGAGTTGTCCGCGGATACCGCCAACCGGTTTTCCGCCAGTGATGCCTACTTTGCGTTGCTGGATACCCGATTAAACGAGTTACGTCAGGAACGTATTGAAGGCCTGCAGACCATCACCCAGTTTATGGAACGACGTCTGGAGCCTGCGCGTCGCACCTGTCAGGCGGCTGGAAAGCGTATCGAACATCTGTCGAAACGTATCGCCCGGGTGAGTGAGCTGATCCGTTCACAGGTAGATCTGTCTATTGAAAAACAGAACCGTGATCTGCTCGAAGCGCTGAACGGTCGTGCCCGTCGCCAGCTGCGCCTGCAGGCGAAACTGGAGAGCTTCACGATCATCGTTGTGACTTATTACGCCTTTGACCTGATCGAACGAACCGTCCGCAATACGGTACCCGGAGACAGCTTACGTAACGATGTGTTGATGGGGCTGAGCTTTTCCGTACCACTGATTGCCGGTGTCCTTTGGCTTTATGTACGTCAATTGCTGAAGGGGTATGACGAGGAAGACTGAGGCCGACAGCTTAGAATAATGCCCAGATAGGCGCAGTAAATTATTTCGTGATCTGCTCATCAGAAACTCCTTGATAATCAAGATCATGTTGGTATACTGCGCGCCTATCTTGAGTTGTCCAACTCTGGATGAGGCTTTTTCTAAGCCGTGTTGTGGTGGCCCTGCTGGTCCTCCCGCAACGATAAACCGTGAATCTGGTCAGGCCCGGAAGGGAGCAGCCACAGCGGTGGATTCGTGTGCCGGGATGCGGCTGGTGGGGTCACCCCCAGTTTCCCCCAATGCATTATCTTTCAAAGACTTTCTTGCCGATCTTACGCTGCTGGCGCTAATTGCGACACAAAGTGAGACACATGGTCCGTTTAAGCGCATACCTCGAAACCTCCGACACCACGTTTGTTATTTCCGTATCCGTATCGTATCCGTGTGCCATTGGCTTCACAGTCAGCGATAGCTTGCACTCAACCCTGTCGTTCGTTGAAAGTTAAATGCTGACGTGAGGCTGTGCTTCGTGGTGCTGCGTTATTGAGTCAGGTTCTGTGATAACGATCTGTCTATGTTGTTTGAGCCTCGACAGTATCCATCTAATAACCGTATGAGAACTAGCGGTTAGATGCATGAAGTTGCTTACCCCCCCCAGTTCTATGTGCAGCCTTAAACTGGAGGCAGTTCGAGAAGGTTCCTCTCGCCTTTCTAAATGCATGTTTAAGTTGCCTTGCCCTGTTTCGGTGAGTATCCATTCAAATCGTTTAGTTGAATCATTGGAAAAAAGGGAGACCTGGTCCCAGAGCTATGCCTATCCACATAAAACTTGGATAAATTATTCAAAGATAAATTAACAGGAATAAAAAACCGCCGGGAAACGGCGGTTTTTTCGTTGTCTAGAAACGCAGAGTCGGTGTTATGTATTCGCGGCGATAATATCGCGCAATACCATCGGCAAGATGCCTTTGTGACGGATTTGATCCAGCTCTGATGAGGTATCAACACGCGAAGTCAACTCAATCTGCTGGGATGAGCCATCCGCTCTGTGAATGGTCAGCTCTACAGACCCCCTAGGCTCAAGGGTATCGATGCCATTCAGGTCGAAGGTTTCTGAACCATCCAGGTTGAGAGACGCGCGTGTAACACCTTCCGGCAATTGCAGCGGCAGTACACCCATACCTACCAGGTTGGATTTGTGAATACGCTCAAAGCTCTCCGCAATGATCGCTCGAACACCCAGCAGGGCAGGCCCTTTCGCTGCCCAGTCACGGGACGAGCCAGTACCGTACAGCTTGCCACCGAATACTACAGTGGACGTGCCTTCTTCACGGTAGCGCGCAGCAGCGTCGTAGATAGACATTTCCGTTGGCGCGCCTTCAGCCGGGTGATAGCTGGTTACTGCACCCGTGGTGCCAGGCAGCATCAGGTTTCTGGCTTTCACGTTGCCGAAAATACTGCGCAACATCACGTGGTGGTTACCACGACGCGCACCCAGCGAGGTCATGTCGCCGTCTGCCACACCCTGTGAGCTCAGGTATTCGCCTGGAGGAGAATCCGGGCGGATACGGCTTACCGGGGAGATATGGTCAGTCGTGGTGTTGTCATCACACATCACCAGCATGCGCGCACCAGCGATGTTGTTCAGTGCGTCTTTTGGCGTCTCCAGAGAGAAACCGTCGAAGAATGAGATCTCCTGGATGTAGGTGGAATCCGCATCCCAGTCGTATACAGGGCCGGTCGGAGATTCCAGGTTCTGCCAAGTTTCCGGGCCATCGAGAGCGTTTTCATAGGTTTCACGGAAGGCTTTCGGATCCATACACTCATTCATGGTCTGAGTGATTTCAGCGTTGCTTGGCCAGATATCCTTAAGGAATACATCGTTGCCGTTGGCATCCTGACCCAGTGGCTGAGTGGTCACATCAATGTTCACGTTGCCCGCCATCGCCATAGCAACGACCAGCGGTGGTGACATCAGGAAGTTGGCATCCACATCCGGGTGTACACGACCTTCAAAGTTACGGTTACCGGACAAAACAGACGCCGCGATAATGTCGTGGTTTTGCAACGCTTCTTCGATGCTTGGTGCCAGAGGGCCAGAGTTGCCCACACAAGTGGTACAGCCGTAACCCGCGGTATTGAAGCCCAGTGCGTCGAGATGTTGTTGCAGTCCTGCCTTGGTCAAGAAGTCGGTGGCAACCGGTGACCCTGGGGCCAGAGAGGTTTTGACGCCATCCGGTACCTTCATACCCAGCTCATTGGCTTTCTTAGCCAGCAAGCCCGCCGCAATCAGCAAGCCAGGGTTGGATGTATTGGTGCAGGCGGTGATCGCAGCAATTACGATATCGCCGTCTTTTAGTTCCCTTTCAGGCAGAGGCGCGAAAATACCCGCTTCGTCTGCTTTCATTGGGGTAACAGTAGCAACTTCAGGATTACGATCACCTTCAGCTGCTGCTTTTCTGAATACGTTGCCGATCTCAGCCAAAGGTAGTCGGTCCTGAGGTCGTTTCGGACCCGCCACAGAAGGTTCTACAGTGGACAGATCCAGCTGCAGAAGGTCTGTGTAGCGAGGAAGCGCCTGACCAGGCGTCCAAGCCATATTCTGTGCTTTGTAATAAGCGAGTGGCAGATCGCCGTCCCTTCCGGTTGCTCTCATGTACTCGGCAGAGACTTCATCAAACGGGAAGAAGCCCATGGTTGCGCCATATTCAGGCGACATATTTGCAATGGTCGCACGGTCTGGCAGGGATAGGTTGGCACAGCCCTCACCGACGTATTCAACAAACTTACCAACTACGCCACCCGGATAGTTACGCAACATTTCGGTGATTGTCAGTACCAGGTCCGTCGCGGTAACACCTTCTCGTAGTGCACCGGTCAGCTCAACGCCGACAACTTCTGGTGCCAGCATTTGCATTGGCTGACCCAGCATGGAGGCACCGGCTTCGATGCCGCCAACACCCCAGCCCACAATACCCAGCGCGTTTGCCATTGGCGTATGGCTGTCCATACCAATGAGGGTATCCGGAATCATCAGGCCATTCATATTGAGATAGCCCTGTGCCAGATATTCCAGGTTAACCTGGTGAACGATACCGGTCTGAGGTGGGATAATCCGGATGGTTTCGAATGCCTGCGCGCCCCATTTCAGAAATGCATAGCGCTCTTTGTTCCTTTCGGCTTCCAGTTCGCCATTGATTCGGAGAGAAGCTGGGCTGCCGGTATTGTCCATCGTAACCGTGTGGTCGATCACCAGGTCTGCGCGTACCAGCGGCTCGATGATCGCTGGGTCCAGGTCCATACGCTGAACCGCAGAACGCATAGCTGCAAAGTCCACAATTGCTGGTGTACCACTCAGGTCGTGCATAATGACACGGCCAGCGGTAAAAGGAATTTCGACCGGCTGTTTGCCCTGATGCTCTGTCCAGCCGCCAAGCGCCTGAACCTGCTCAGCAGTTACGCCATTTTGGCCAACATTTCGGGCGATACCTTCAAGAATAGGGCGAAGAGAGAAAGGTAACTCATCAAGCTTGATGCCAAACAGCTCAGCAGTATCAGGAAGGCTGTGGTAGCTGTGTGCTGTTCCGGGGAGTGTTCTAACAGAACTGGATGGATCGAAATCGATAGGACTTGTCATCTTCTATACCTTACGCAGAGAGGGCGTTTCTGAACCTATAACCTTTTTGTACGAGCATCCGGTAATTGTTGGGGCTGCTCGGTTTCCTGGTCAGTCATATTTTCAGGCGTCAAACGAACCGCTATTTCCTGCAACTAAAATTATTATCTTGTCAGGATTGTCGACAATGTTAGCTATAAAGCGCCTCAAATCAAGTGTTATTGGCCGGATTTCGTCAGAATTACATACAATCTAAGACTATTTGATAGTGCTTGTAACTTCATTTGAGCAATTTTGAAGTGGTATTGCGCTCGTTTTCTGCAACGCAGAAATGACCGTGGAGCTGCTTTATTGAATGAATAAAGGATCAAGGATGTGAATCGCCACCAGTATGCTGGGCGCCGCTTAGTCAGAGAAAATGACATGACAAGAGGGGCATGTGAGCAATTAGGCGTTATCCAGAAAACTTAAGATCGCAGCGGTCAAACAAGTAACCGTGGCAGGTCGTAATTTGGTAGGTGTCGTCCGGCGATTTGGAACAACCGCTCACAGTCTTTACGCGCAGATCAAACGCGACGGCCCTAACGCTGAGAAGCATAGGCAAGAGTCAGGTGGTGAAGTGGGGATTCGGTGCCCACAGCAAGAGGGCTCAAAGATCCAAATATGATTCTGGGGCGTCTAACTGGTCGATTAAACCACTATGGATACGAGCGTTGGTGAACTAGCCACGCAATAAAAATATGACTGATCCACCTTGGGAGTGTCATGAAGGTAAATGTTTATAAAAATGATTGTTATTTGCAATAAAGTGTAATCACTCTACCATGCTTGTGCATAAATGTACATATTTCATCCAATGTAAATCGTCTAAAATACGTTGGCTTTAGTACTATTTTTCTAATTTATATCCACTATTTTTTTGGCTTATATAGACTATTAGTTTCATTTAGGTAGTTTTCGTTGAGCTGTTTGCAGCTTTTTTTTTATAATCTGCCAGCAAATCATAACTAGATTTAAGTGAGACGCTGGAGCCTATGAGTTACTATTCTGACTACCTAGAAGAAATTGAGGTTCGTAAAAAGGACCTAGGTCTAAACCCAAAACCAATCGATAGCGCGGAATTGCTTTCTGAAATCATTGCCCAGATCAAAGACACTGGTAATGCAGAGCGCGAAGCTTCTCTAAACTTCTTCATCTACAACACTCTACCTGGTACTACTCCAGCGGCTGGCGTTAAAGCGGCTTTCCTGAAAGACATCGTTCTGGGTAAAGAAACTGTTGCAGAAATCTCTCCTGAGTTTGCGCTAGAACAGCTATCTCACATGAAAGGTGGTCCTTCCGTTGAAGTTCTGCTGGACATCGCTCTGTCTGACGATGCTCAGGCTGCTGCTGCGGGTGAAGTTCTGAAGTCTCAGGTATTCCTGTACGACGCAGACACCGCTCGTCTGGCTGACGCTTTCAAAGCGGGCAACGCCATCGCTAAAGATATCCTGGAAAGCTACTCAAAAGCTGAGTTCTTCACCAAGCTGGACGACATCCCAGAGAAGATCGAAGTTGTTACCTACATCGCTGCAGAAGGTGATATCTCTACTGACCTGCTGTCTCCAGGTAACCAATCCCACTCCCGTGCTGACCGTGAACTGCACGGCAAGTGCATGATCTCTCCTGAAGCTCAACAAGAAATCGTTGAACTTGGTAAAAAACACCCTAACGCTAAAGTGATGCTGATCGCTGAAAAAGGCACCATGGGTGTAGGCTCTTCCCGTATGTCTGGTGTGAACAATGTGGCACTGTGGGCGGGTGAGCCAACTTCTCCATACATTCCATTCGTAAATAACAAACCTGTTGTTGCGGGTACTAACGGTATCGCGCCTATCTTCCTGACGACTGTTGGTGTAACCGGTGGTATCGGTCTGGACCTGAAAAACTGGGTTAAGAAAACCGACGAAAACGGCGAAATCGTACGTGACGCAAACGGCGACCCAGTACTGGAAGAAGCATATTCCGTTGCAACTGGTACTGTTCTGACCATCGATACTAAAGCTAAGAAGCTGTACAACGGCGACCAGGAGCTGGTAGACGTATCCGACGCTTTCACACCGCAAAAAGTTGAATTCATGAAAGCGGGTGGTTCTTACGCGGTTGTATTTGGTAAGAAACTGCAGACTTTCGCTGCTGAAACTCTGGGCGTTGAAGCTCCGGTTGTTTACGCACCTTCTAAAGAGATTTCCAACGTAGGTCAGGGCCTGACTGCTGTTGAGAAGATCTTCAACCGCAACGCGGTAGGTGTTACTTCTAAGACTCCTCTGCACGCCGGTTCTGACGTTCGCGTTAAAGTGAACATCGTAGGTTCTCAGGACACTACCGGTCCTATGACCTGTCAGGAACTGGAAGCAATGGCTGCTTCTACTATCTCTCCAAGCGTTGATGGTGCTTTCCAGTCTGGTTGTCACACTGCGTCTGTATGGGATAGCAAAGCTAAGGCAAACACGCCTAAGCTGATGGCATTCATGAACGCGTTTGGCGTAATCACTGCACGTGACCCGAAAGGCGTATACCACTCAATGACTGACGTTATTCACAAAGTACTGAATGACATCACAGTTGACGACCGCGCTATTATCCTCGGTGGTGACTCTCACACCCGTATGTCTAAAGGTGTAGCGTTCGGTGCTGACTCCGGTACTGTTGCTCTGGCACTGGCGACCGGTGAAGCGGCAATGCCAATCCCTGAGTCTGTTAAGGTAACCTTCAAAGGCAGCATGAAGCCTCACATGGACTTCCGTGACATCGTACACGCCACTCAGGCGCAGATGCTGAAGAAGTTCAACGGCGAAAATGTCTTCCAGGGTCGTGTAATCGAAGTCCACATCGGTACGCTGCTGGCTGACCAGGCCTTCACCTTCACCGACTGGACTGCAGAGATGAAAGCGAAAGCTTCTATCTGTATTTCTACTGACGAGACGCTGATTCAGTCTCTGGAACTGGCTAAGTCCCGCATCCAGATCATGATCGACAAAGGCATGGAAAACAGTGCAAATATGCTGCACGGCCTGATCGAACTGGCTGACAAGCGTATTGCTGAAGTGAAATCCGGTGAAGCGCCTGCGCTGGCTCCGGACGACAACGCTAAGTACTACGCTGAGCTGGTTGTTGACCTGGACGCAATCGACGAGCCAATGATTGCTGACCCAGACGTAAACAACGAAGACATCTCTAAGCGTTACACCCACGACGTGATCCGTCCTGCTTCTTACTACAATGGTCGTCAGGTAGATCTGGGCTTCGTTGGTTCTTGCATGGTTCACAAAGGCGATATGCAGATTATTGCTGCGATGCTGCGTAACCTGGAGAAGAAAGGCCCTATCTCCTTTAATGCGCCACTGGTTGTTGCGCCACCTACTTACAACATCGTTGATGAGTTGAAAGCGGAAGGCGACTGGGAGCTGCTGGAGAAATACGCTGGCTTCGAATTCTCTGACGAGAATCCAAAAGAAGAAGCGCGTACCAAGTACGAAAACATTCTGTACCTGGAGCGTCCTGGATGTAACCTGTGTATGGGTAATCAGGAAAAAGCAGAACCAGGTGACACTGTGCTGGCGACTTCTACTCGCCTGTTCCAGGGCCGTGTTGTAGAAGACACTCCAGAGAAGAAAGGTGAGTCTCTGCTGGGCTCTACCCCAATGGTTGTATTGTCTTGTATCCTGGGTCGCTTCCCGACTCTGGAAGAGTACAAAGAAGCCGTTGAAGGTATCAACCTGACGTCTTTCGCTCCACCTGCGGAAGACCTGAGCGTAGCACCTAAGGCTATCCCAGCTGCACGTATCTAATCACTGAATACGTGACTAATAAAAAGCCCTGATCATTCAGGGCTTTTTTATGTTTGCAGGTTAGTCTTGCTGGTTGTGCTTACGTGGCGAACTCCGCCCCTGCAATCACATGCTCATACGCGGCTCGATCATAAATATCCTTCCCGTAATCCTCATCCATACATAGCGTCATTCCGCATTTATCGCAGTTATAAACTGTGTGGTCACCGATATGCGCCACTTTGTGCAGAGAGGGCGAAGGTGCGGCTTCTTTGGCGGGAGTCAGGCAGCACGTACAGTAATCTTTCCGTTCCAACATAATCCGAGTCCTTTTATCACACGTACTTCTTAGTGAACGTAGCGGTATGGTATGACCCGTTCGGCTGGAACTGCGGATATGGTGCCGAACACTGAGAGTCCCGATCCTTATCTGGAGTCCGTCACATAGCAAACAAGATGTGTAGTTATCCTGTTATTCGTGACTGAATTTTCATTTTATTTACTGGTGCTTAAAAAAGTAGCAACAGTTTTAGGGCTCGGATATAGGAAAAATTCTTAATTTTTAACGAGTTGGTTGAGCGATTGTTCGTTAATTGGATGATTTAAAGAGGTAGGGAAGATGCAAGGGAGGTTGAAAGGGCGTAAACCCGAAGATTTACGCCTTGTAAGGATCAGCGATTTGGGCGACCCAAAAGGATGGAGATGACTGCGGCGATACCTAGGAGTGCGCAGTAGTAGATTGAGCCAACCAGCTCCAGTGGTGACAGCTTGGCGATAGAGGCTGCTAGCAGCACCTGCGCACCATAGGGCAGAAAGCCCTGCACCACGCAGGAGAAGATGTCCATCAGGCTGGCGCTGCGTTTTGGATCCACACCGTAACGGCTGGCTATATCTTTGGCCAGCGCGCCACTCAGCACAATTGCAACGGTGTTGTTTGCGGTTGCCATATTGGTCAGTGCAACCGCGGCGCCGATACTGACTTCACCGGAACGCGGTGACGGTTCGTGGTTGTGTTTGCGGCGGGTAAGACGGTCGATCACGCCCGCGATATATTCCACGCCACCCTGAGATTTCATCATTGCACCAAGACCACCGATCAGCATCGACAGGATCAGGATCTCCTGCATGCTCGTGTAACCTGCATAGATGTCTTTCGAGAACTGGGCCACGCTGTAATCCGGCAGCTGTACCATGCCGACTACACCCGCGAACAGAATGCCGCTGAACAGAACCAGCATAACGTTCAGACCACTGAGTGCCATGATCAAAACTGCGATATAGGGCAAAACCAATAGGATGTTGGTGTCGTCCGTTGTGCTGACTTCTCCGCTACCGCCCATGGTAAAGAGCAGAACGCTTGTTAGTGCCGCAGCTGGGATGGCAACCTTGGCGTTCAGGCGCAACTTGTCGCGCATTTCACAGCCCTGGGTGCGAGTGGCCGCAATGGTGGTGTCGGAGATAATCGACAGGTTGTCACCAAACATTGCGCCGCCAATCACAGTGCCGGCAGCCAATGCCATCTCGATACCGGTCGCGTCCGCTACGCCCACTGCGATTGGTGCCATTGCGGCAATGGTGCCCATGGAGGTTCCCATCGCAGTGGCAATAAATGCACTGATCACAAACAGGCCTGGTAGAACCAGTGGATCGGGAATCAGGCTCAGGCCCAGGTTTACGGTGGCATCCACGCCGCCGATCGCTTTGGCCACACTGGCGAAGCCGCCTGCCAGCAGATAGATCACCACCATCGTGATAATGGTGTTGTCACCGATCCCTTTGATAAAAGTTTCGATACGCTCGTTTAACGGGCCTTTCGCCAGCAGCATGGCAAGCAGGATGGCTGGCAGGATCGCTACGGGTGCAGAGATCTGGTAGAAGGCGAATTCAACAGCCTGGTTCTGGTAGTAGATGCCGCTACCGATAAACATTGCCAGAAACAGCAATAGAGGGAGCAGCGCAATAGGTGACGCTTTCATCTGTGATTCCTGAAAATAAGTGCCGATCAGGCAGTATTCCTGTTCACCCGGTGACTTGTGGGGCCGGATGCTAGTGGGAGTTTAGTGGGTTTGCCACTGATGCGCCTGAGAATGTAACGGGGGAGTGCCGCGTTGTCGGGCGGAATTATAAGGAAAGGGCTGTAAACCGCTAAGACGGATTTATTCTTTTATATTTCTAAAAGTAATAAATGTGTCTTTTTTAAATTTCCTTATGGAATATGTGTTTGCTAGCTCGAAGTGTTTGGAGGATCGTGCTGAAAGAGAAAGGAGGTACAAAAAGAAAACAGGGGCCTAAAGGTAGGCCCCAAAGAGGTGTGTTCTCTTAGTAACCTAAGAGGGTCCCGAAAGTCTTCTGCGGTTTGAAGTCCAGCTTGGTCGCTGCTGTCGCAATACGCTTAATCAAACTAAAAACAGATGTAACCATGAACATGACGACCTCCGCGCGCATGACGTAAGCTTCCTGCATGTAGTAATCCATGTCAGGTTCGCCATATTGGTTTGTGCGGATATCAAAATCACTGTTCATTTCATTCACCAGATAAAAAACTGTTACGTTGCCGGATAGTGGGGTAATGTTCACCAGCGTTGGTTCCTGTCTGAGAGCTGTAGCTCGGTAAAGCCCGTCATGTCTGCATCTCAGCGTTGGAACGCTGTGTTGATGGCGGTTATACTAAAGTCTAAGCGGTTAACTAACAAACGACAGTTTTTCAGCTTATTGATTAGAAAAATTCACCATTGTAACCTGCGTGAAACATCTCAATTCTTCGCAGGGATACCAAGTAGGTCAAAGTAGACCCGGGAGGTCGTTATCAGACGTTTACCCCCATTAAACGCCTTGCGAAGTTTTGAGGCTGCGGCGCGTCTGGGTAGCTTTAATCAGGCGGCCGATGAGTTATTTGTTACGCCCTCTGCGGTGAGTCATCAGGTGAAAGCGCTGGAAGCTTTTCTGGGCATGAGTCTTTTCCGTCGGGAGAAGCGTAAGGTGTTTCTGACAACCGCCGGTGAAAAATACCTGGTGGCGATTCAGTTGGCGCTGGATGAGATCGACAGCGCAACCCGCCGTTTGATGGCTTCGCCAAATGCTGGAGCCGTAAATATCGCAGTTGCGCCTGCCTTTCTGACTCGGTGGCTGGTGCCGAGATTGGCAGACTTTCAAAAACAGTATCCGGATGTTGAGCTGCGACTCAGTACCTTGTCAGGCCTGATCGACTTTGAGCATTCGGATACCGATATGGCGATCTATTTTGGCGACGGGCGCTGGAAAGGGGTGGAAGCTCTTTTTATGCGTAACTCCGCTATCAAACCGGTTTGCAGCCCGTTGTTATTGGAAGAGGGCAAGCTAACCAAACTTGAAGACCTGAAGAACCATACCCTGATCCATGTATCCAGCCGTACCCAGGAGTGGCATCAGTTGTTGCGTCAGGAAGGGATCAGTTGGTCGCGGGATCAGAAAAGCCTGACCTTCTCTAACACCTCGTTGGCACTGAATGCGGCGATGGAAGGTTTGGGTGTGGCGCTGTCGGACAGTCAGTTGATTGAGCGTGAAGTGCAGTACGGCCAGTTGGTACAGCCGTTTGACATGGTGTTGCAGTCCGCCCGCAACTTTTACCTCGTGTATTCCAATAAACGTCAGCCTACGTTTGGAATGGAATCGTTCCGCGACTGGCTGATGGTGAAGATGGAAGAGTATCGCGAAACGGATACTGGTAATCAGGAATAAAGTTCGCTAGATTGCTGTTTTTATATACAGTATCTATTTGCAGTCAGAGCAGCGAACACACTAATGATTCTCTACATCGCCGAAAAGCCCAGCCTGGGACGTGCTATTGCGGATGTGTTGCCTCGCCCCCATAAGAAAGAAGACGGCTGCATCCGTGTGGGCAACGGTGATGTAGTGACCTGGTGCATTGGGCACCTGCTGGAGCAGGCTGAACCCGATGCCTACGATCCCGCCTATAAAAAGTGGACGCTGGAAAGCCTGCCGATTGTACCCGAGCAATGGCAACTGCAACCCAAGCCGAAAACCCGCAAGCAGTTAACTGTGATCCGTAAACTGATAAAAGAAGCGGATCAGTTGGTGCATGCGGGAGATCCGGATCGAGAGGGCCAGTTGCTAGTGGATGAAGTGATCGACTTTATCGGCGTGCCCGCTGGCAAAAAAGCCAGTATTCAGCGTTGCCTGATCAGCGACCTTAACGCACCTGCCGTTAAGCGTGCCTTGAGTCGGTTGCGCGACAACCGCGAGTTTATCCCTCTCTCTGTATCGGCACTGGCGCGCTCTCGTGCGGACTGGTTGTATGGCATGAACATGACCCGCGCCTATACCCTGCAAGGCAAAAAAGCTGGTTATAACGGTGTGTTGTCGGTTGGTCGAGTACAGACGCCGGTGCTGGGGTTGGTCGTGCGTCGTGACAGGGAGATAGAAGCGTTTCAGCCTAAGCCGTTTTATGAAGTGATCGCCCATCTGCTGACCCCGGAAGGCGAGCGCTTTACCGCCAAGTGGCAACCTAGTGAAGCCTGTCGTCCCTATCAGGATGAAGACGGGCGCGTGCTCTCTAAACCACTGGCGGACAATGTAGCGGGGCGCATCACCAATAAGCCGGGTCAGTTAACCAAGCTGGAGCAGAAAGAGAAACAGCAATTTGCGCCACTACCCTACAATCTCTCGGCGCTACAGATTGATGCGGCAAAACGGTTTGGCATGAGTGCGCAGCAGGTACTGGATAGCTGCCAGGCGCTCTATGAAAAACACAAGCTGATCACCTATCCCCGTTCCGATAGTCGTTATCTCCCCGTCGAACAACATAGTCAGGCGCCATCGGTGATTGAGGCGATCAATCGCAATTGCACCGCATTTGAGCCTGCGAAAGCGTTGTTGAATCCATCCCAAAAGAGCAAAGCCTGGAATGACAAGAAAGTGGATGCCCACCACGCGATCATTCCAACAGCAAAAAGCACGGATCTGGATCGTCTGGGTAAAGCGGAACGCCAAATCTATGAGCTGGTTGCCCGTCAGTATCTTTACCAGTTCCTGCCCCCGTATAAGTACTTCGAAACCAAGGCAGAGATCATTATCGAGGGTGGGCGCTTCACCGCTTCCGCGCGGCAGCCGTTAGAACCCGGTTGGAAGGTGCTGGCGGGTAAGCAAACCGATAAGGATGACCAGGAGCAGCAGCTTCTACCACCACTTACCCAAGGGCAAACACTACAGTGTGAGCGTGGTGAGGTGTTGGAAAAAATGACCCAGCCGCCCAAATATTTCACCGATGCAACGTTGCTGGCGGCGATGACCGGTATCTCCCGATATGTAACCGACAGTGAAATTCGCAAGGTGCTGAAGGATACCGACGGTTTGGGCACCGAAGCCACCCGCGCCGGCATTATCGAACTGTTGTTTAAGCGGGGTTTCCTGCGCCGGGAAGGTAAAGCGATCCGCGCAACAGAAGCAGGTTGTGGGTTGGTGGATGCGTTGCCGGATAGCGCGTCTAAACCCGATATGACCGCCCACTGGGAATCTCAGCTGGATGCAATTACGCAGAAGCAGGCCAGCTACCAAAGCTTCATGGCGCCCTTGCTGACCCGCTTAGATGAGTTGATTGCCCAGGCGGTCACAACCGTGCCAACCAGCTTAAAAGGGCTGCCATCAAGTCCGGTTAAGCGACGCCGCAAACGCAGTAGCTCGGCTTCACGTTCAGGCTCGGGTGCAGGAAAAACAGGCCGCAGTTCATCTCGCAGATCTTCGCGAAAGTCGGTACAAACAGCCTGACTCACTGACGTTAGTGAGGTGGACAGTGCGGTGGTAAGCGGCCTTCCCGACGCAAGCGGCGCCGAGTTGCATTTGCGTAGTAGCGTTGGCTGAGCCCGTATATAAACGGACGTTGCAGGAGCCAGGCCAAGGGGCGAAAGAGTAGGGTGCGTGACCAAAGACAGATAAACGCATCCAGCCCTTTGATTACCGAACCGTCGTCGGTTACCAGATGCAGTTCAAGCATGGCATCGATCGGTTTGATGTCTCGCTCCTGTAACCAAGGTTCCTGATTGGTAATATCAAACCAGTGGATGTTTGGGTCTTTGCAGATACGCTTGAATTGCGCCATCTGACGCAAGCAGATAGGGCATAGACCGTCATACAGCACCGTTACGTGCTTATAATTTTTGGAGTCTTTCATGTCTCAAGCCCTCAAGGAAGCATACGACCAAACCTATATTGATCGGGTAGCACAAGCCTGCTGCAAGGCTTACCCATCGTTTCCGGCCGAGCGTTTTATCCAATCTGTCTTCGACCATCAGTGGCACGCACGTGAGCTTAAGGCCCGCAGCCAGCATATTCGCCACTGTTTGCATCATGCGCTGAATATGCCCTACGAAAAGGCGATCACCGTGGTGATGGAGGTGGCGCCTGAATTCGGGGGGTATGAAGCGCTGTTCTTTCCCGATTTTGTGGAAGCCTACGGTCAGCAGCATTGGGATCTGTCGATGGATGCCATGCAGTGGCTGACCCGTTTCTCCAGTGCCGAGTTCGCCGTGCGTCCATTCATTCAAAGTGACCCTACTAAAATGATGGCACAGATGCGGGTGTGGAGTGAGCATGAAAACTACCATGTACGCCGCCTGGCCAGTGAAGGTTCTCGACCTCGGTTGCCTTGGGGGCAAGCATTGCCGATATTCAAAAACGACCCGTCACCCATCCTGCCGATACTCGAGACGCTAAAGCAGGATGATAGCGATTACGTGCGCCGCAGCGTGGCGAATAACCTCAACGATATTGCTAAGGATAATCCTCAAGTCACCATCGACTGGGCCAAGCGCAACAGATCCCAGCACCCGCACACCGACTGGATCATCAAGCATGGTTGTCGCACGTTGCTGAAGCAGGCGCATCCCGACGTGATGGCGCTGTTTGGTTACCATCCCACCGATGAGATTGAGGTCAGCGACCTTCGGTTAGGGCAAGCGAGCATCCAGATTGGTGAAACACTGAACTTTGAGTTCAACGTTAGGGCGCGTAATGGGCTGCTCGGCAGGTTACGTATCGAATACGGGATCGACTATGTGAAAGCCAACGGCCAGTTGAGTCGCAAGGTGTTTAAGATCTCTGAAGGTGGGTTTGACGAGCAGGCGCGATTTTTTAGCCGCAGCCAGAGCTTCCGTCAGATGACAACACGCAAGCATTATCCAGGCATTCATGGTGTGGCAGTGTTGATTAACGGTGAAGAGAAGGCTCGGGCTACCTTTGAGCTGAATTGATTTATACCGTTACCTTGCGGTTTGAATGCCTTTCCTAAGAGGAAAGTGATCAGCGTTGTCTGAGGTAGCCAAATCCTCTGGCATCACCTATAAAACCATACGGCTGATGCTGTTTTTGTCATGCGCTGCTGATACTCTGGATTTAAATCCGGTGTTGATCTCGAGTGTTACTGTGCACGGGCCGCTTTTCAGCTGCCGTTCAGTCTCACGCGGGCAAGCTGGTCTCAAATTGATGGAGGTACAGGAATGGGATTGTTAGATGGACTACTGGGTAATGCCAGCGATATTGATATCGATGAACTGAAAGAGGAACTGGAACCGGTCCTCTACGAAGGCGAAGAGATTCGTCTGGCGTACAAAGTGATTCGTGATAAGTACGTGTTTACCGAGTCTCGCCTGATTTTGATTGATATTCAGGGCATGACCGGCAAAAAACGGGAATACCTGACGATTCCATACAAGTCGATTGTGCGCTTTGCCGTTGAGACCTCTGGGCATTTTGATATGGACTCCGAGCTGAAGCTTTGGTTGTCCGGCATGTCCGAGCCGATGGTGAAGGAGTTCAAGGGCGGTGAATGTATCATTGAGATACAGAAAGCTCTGGCCGCAGGGATGTTCGGCAAAGCTTAACCGCCGATTCGTTCTTGTTGTAGGAAAGTAACAACGTATTCAAGGAGGGAATAACAGTGTTAAAAAATGTTCTGGTGTATTCGGATTCGCTCACCTGGGGCATCGTGCCGGGAACCCGTGAACGGCTGGATTTTGACCAGCGCTGGCCGGGCGTATTGGAAAATGGACTGATCCTGGATGAGCACCATGTGCGGGTGGTTGAGGATTGCCTCAACGGTCGCCGTACGGTGCTGGAAGATCCGTTTAAGGCGGGGCGCAACGGCCTAGAAGGGCTGGCGCAGGCGATTGAAAAGCACTCACCGCTGGCACTGGTGATCATTATGTTGGGCAACAACGATCTGCAGTCGATGCATACGCATACTGCCTGGCATGTTGCTCAGGGGATCGCCTCCCTGATCGATGAAGTAAAAAACGCGCCCATCGAACCGGGCATGCCGCAGCCGCCGATTCTGGTGGTGTGCCCGCCGGTGATTCAGTCGCCGAAAGGGCCGATTGCCGATAAGTTTGTGGGTGCGGAAGAGAAAGCCGTAGGGCTGGCACGCGAGATGCGCAATGTGGCGGCGACAAAAGAGGTTCACTTCTTTGATGCCGCAACGGTTACGTCTACCAGTCCCGTGGATGGTGTGCATCTGGATGCAGACCAGCACTTTGCCTTAGGTCGTGCGTTGGTGGATGTAGTCGACCAGATTCTGGAGAAGGATTAGGCCGCTAGATCTAAATTGTATAGTCTCGTTCCGATGCTTTGGGGTTGCGATAGAAATCGGTCTTAGCATGTGTAGCAGCCCGCTCTGAGGGCGACAGGTGTATTAACCTAGCTAAAGTCGCGGTCGGAGCCCGCTGCTACGAGTGCAAGAAAGAGATACTTTCACAATCCCAGAGCATGGGAACAAGAAACAAGCATGACCACAACTCAGCAAGGATGCCGAGATGAAGATCAAACCACTGTTACTGGCGTTATGCGTCGGTCTTTCCACGTCTGTTGCTGCTTCAAAAGAAACAAAACGCTACACCATCAAGTGGCAGGAGCAATCCAACCGAATCCTGTTTGATTCTGTCTGCTACAACTACCCAGAGGGTAGCATTCCTTATCGGCGTTGCCGGACGCAGGCACAAAAGCACTTTACCCAGCAGTGTCGAGCGCTTTCCGATAAGTACAGCCGAACACGGACGCCTTACAACCAGAAATACAAACAGAAGCGTGACAAGTTCTGCCACGCCGCGGATCGCTATTTTCCGCTTTGATCTGTAACTATTGCTTAACAGGCTTCATATCGGCCACCCAAGGGTGGTCGGCCAGCATCTGGATCAGGTGGTCGATAAACAGGCGAACTTTAGGGCTCAGGTGGCGGCGACTCGGGTAGAGGGCGTGTACCTCTGTCCCAGGTAGGTGGAACTCCTCCAGTACCTGAACCAGCGCACCACGTTCCACTTCACCGCGACAGAACGCTTTCGGTAGACGTGCGATACCGAGGCCCTGTACGGCCATATCACGCATAAACATCAGGTTGTTGGCTTTCAATCGGGCGGAGATCGGTACCGGAGCACCATTGTTCCAGTTTTCAAACTCCCAGTGCAGGCTGTTGGACAAGCGACCCAGACAGGAGTGCTGAGACAGTTCACCCGGGTTGCGCAGGGTGCCGTTACGGTTGATGTATTCCGGGGATGCATACAAACCGCTGGAGATCGAGGCGATCTTGCGGGCGATCAGGCTGGAGTCATCCAGGTGGCCCACTCGCAGTGCCAAATCAATCCCTTCCTCGATCAGATCGGCCAGTCGGGTCGACAGTTCCAGCTCCAGCTGAATCTTCGGATAGCGACGCATAAAGTCGGCGATCACATCGTTCATCAGGAAGATGCCCATCTCTGGTGGCATGGTAATGCGCAGGCGACCCTGGGGTTCCGAGTGGTGGGCGGATACCAGATCGGGCAGCTGTTCCAGTTCATCGATCAGCGGGCGGCAGCGCTCAAACAGTTCCTGACCCTCATCGGTGAGTTTCAGCTTGCGGGTGGTGCGTTGCAGAAGGCGCACACCAAGGTCGTCTTCCAGCTGGCCGATACGGCGGCTGATGGTGGATTTCTGGATACCCAGTGTTTCGGCAGCGGCAGTGAAGCTGTTAGTTTCGACAACACGCAGGAAGAGACGTACATCGTTCAGGTTCATAAAGCGCTTTTTCCCAGGACAACAAAAGGGCCGGTCGCAGATCGTGGTATGTGATCAGGGGCGAATGGCATTAGATACATCGGATTGTAGCGTAAAATGGAACAATCAGGTGCGAGTATGGAGCAAAGCTCCCGAATAGGCAAAGCGGTTGAGGTGTTCGCTTGGCTTTCGGAGGGGGAGTGGGCTAATCCGGAGTTCAGGTCAGGCGTGGGAAGGAGAGTGGCAAATCACCACTCATCCATCTCCAGGTCGTACAGGCGTTCGACCGCATCTTTCAGGTGGAAGATCAGGTCGGTATAGCGGTCGCTGTCCGCTTCAATATCGATATCACCCAGGCGATCGGCGGTCGCTTCCAAGCTTTCACCGCGGTAATCCACACCGTAGTCATCCATCAGCCATGCCATCAGTGCATTCACTTCAGGCGCGGTCTGAACGATGTCCAGATCATCCAGGTAGTATGCGCGGGCCTGCTTCAGTAGTTCCATCAGAGGGCTGTTGTCGTTGGTTTTGACGTACAGCTCCAGCAGATCACCCGCCTTTGCGATACGGTAGTCGGCATCGCTGAATTCGGCCGCCTCTAGGTCTGCCTGATTCTCGAAGGCTTGCAGTTTGGCAGAATCGGAGCGGTAGTTACGCAGAATGAACATGATGCAACCTTAGCGGATCTTGCGTACAACGTTCATGCCGTCGCGGACGGTGAGGAATACGTTTTCCACGTTCGGGTCGTCGGCAATGCGGCGATTCATCTCTACCAACACATCGTCAATTTCGGACTCCGGCTGCAGTACCTTACCGGACCACAACACGTTATCCAGCACAATCAGGCCGCCCGGGCGGGTCAGTTCCAGCACGCGCTCGTAGTAATTCAGGTAGTTACGCTTGTCGGCATCAATGAAGGTGAAGTCCAGTTCGCCCAGCTCGCCTTTTTCCACCAGGTCGTTGATGGTGTCCATGGCGCGACCAAAGATTACTTCGATCTTGTGGCCGTGAGGGCTGCGATCGTAGAAAGTTTGTGCGAATTCGATGGCGCGTGGGTTGGTTTCACAGCAGATCAGGCGGCCGTCGTCCGGCATCGCTTCCGCGATTGAGAGTGCGGAGTAGCCGGTAAACATACCGATCTCCAGGCAGTTCTTTGGCTGCGCCAGCTGTACCAGCATTTTCAGTGTGCGGCCGACCAGGCGACCGGACAGCTTCTGCGGCCACCCCATGTTTTTATTGGTTTCGTCGATAAGTTCTTGCAGCAGTTCCGGTTCACGGGTGGTGTTCAGGAAGGCGTAATCTTCGATAGCTTCGTTAACAAGGAAGTCGGACATGGGGGTTAAGGTATCTCTTTTAACATCACTTTGCTGGCCCAGACCTCCATCGGTTCAGAACCGTCGGAGGGCATCAGGCGAAATCGGCAGAGAATAATATCACTTTCCGGGCATTCCATGATAATCGCTTTTGCTCCGGCAGGTGCCGGGAAACAACCCTGTTCCGGTTTTTTACCTACACCGTAGAGCGACCAACTGAGCAGTTGGCGGTATTGGGCTTCGGTTTCACACACGGTATAGCTGTTATCGACCACTTCGTATGTGGATTCTGCGTGAACAGGAAGTGCCAGTAGCGCGGTGATAACAACACACAGCGCAGGTATCTGTTTCATAGAAACTTCACAAGATGATGTGTGGCAGGAAACGGGAAAGATCCTGGGTGATCGGGCCGCTATCTTCACGAATTGAGATACCCGCAGGTTGGTCATTCACCAGCCAGGAGCCGATCAGGGTATGGTTGTCGCCAAAACGCGGTAAAGGGTGCCACGCCTGAATGATATAACCCTCTTCACCGTAGGGACCATCACTGGCCAAAACCGTCTCGCCGTTTTCATGCACCGAGATGTTGGCGCCTTCGCGGGAGAAGATCGGTTTGCGTACATACTTGCTCAGGCTGCTGGCCGCCGGGTCATCCTCAAAGAATGCGGGCAGCAGGTTGGGGTGATTAGGAAATAGCTTCCACAGCATGGGTAGCAGGGCTTTGTTGGAGATGACCGATTTCCAGAGCGGTTCCAAAAAACGGCAATGGCTGCCAGCCACGTTGTCGCCGTATTCTTCGCGTTGCATAAACTCCCAAGGATAGAGCTTAAACAACCAGCTGATGTTGTTGTCTCTCAGGTCGGTGAAGCGGTTACGGTCGCTCAGGCCGATATCTTCCACGTAAACGAAGTCACAGGTGATGCCGGCCTGCTCGGCGCAGTCCTGCATATATTGCACGGTGCCACGGTCTTCATCGGTATCTTTGCAGCAGGCAAAGTGCAGGGTGTGATCGGGCATCTGTTGTTTGAGCTGGGCAAAGCGATTGATCAGCAGCTCCTGCAGCGCATTAAACTGGTCGGCCTCACGGCTGAGGTGGCCGCTGTTTACCTGATCCTCCAGCCACAGCCACTGCCAGAAACCGGTTTCATATAGGCTGGTGGGCGTGTCTGCGTTATTCTCGTAGAACTTGGCAGGACCTGTGCCATCGAAGGCCAGATCGATACGGCTGTACAGGCTGGGCTCGCGGGCGTACCAGGAGCTGGCGATCTGATCCCAGAAGGACTCGGGAATGCAGAATTTCGACAACAGCTCTTCGCTGCGCACAACCTGATCCACCACCTCCAGGCACATCTGGTGAATTTCTGCGGTGGGATCTTCGATCCGTTTTTCGATCTGTTCCAGGGAAAACTGGTAGTAAGCGGTTTCGTCCCAGTAGGGCTCGCCGTGCATGGTGTGGAAGTGAAAGCCAAACTCTTTGGCTCTCAGCTTCCAGTCGGCACGTTCAGTTGTAGGGATGCGCAGCATCAGCCGCCCCAGGATGATTTGCTGGAGATGGTTTTGCCAAAACCGCCACGCCCCAGGGTGCGAGAGCTGCCTTTTAGCGGGGTGAACGCCTTGCTGCTGACCTGGGTTTTGTATTTGCTTGCGTCACCGAACAATGCACCGTTGGCTCCCACCCATTTGTTATAGGAGTTGGCGCTTTTGCTTTTGCCCAGCGGTTTGGGGCGGTCAAAGTCCAGGTCAAACTCATCGCTGGTTTGCTCGTTTTCACCAAGCATGAAGCCGGCCATCAGCGGGTAGAAGTAGCGGGAACGTTGCTCACAGCCGTTGTAGCCAAAGTCATATTCACAATCCCGCATCGAGAGGTAGCGCGGTTGTGTGCGGTGCCACTCGGAGAGTGCGTTCTGGTAGGCGAATTCACAGCGTTGCAGGTCAAGCGGATTGTCCAACTCACACTCGGCAACGGTGCGATAGATAAAGGCATCGGTGCTGTCACAGCCGCTCAGTACGGCGCCACCACCGATCACGATGCTGACCTTGGTAAGCTGGGCTGCAGACAGGTCTGGCAGCTTACGCATCTTGCCGAGGTTTATCTGTCGGGATCTTTTCATCCGTGATGTCCTCCCTTAATAGGTCAGAGACGCGGCGTTAAGGATACCGATCGCGATGGATACGGCGCCCAGGACGATACCTGCTGGGACTTCATTGTCCTGAATGCGCTGGCTGATCAACGGCATAAACATCCGTACAACAAAATACGCGATGATCTGTGCAATCAATGCCACGACTGCCCATACCGCAAAGTCCATCAGAGAGACAGAGTTGCTGGCAGCGCTACCCAGTGCAATGGAGTAACCGATCACGGCACCACTCAGTGCACATGCGGCTGCACTGTTCTGGTTTTTTACCAGCGCCCAGTCATCGTAAGGTGTAAACAGGGTATAGAGAAACTTGAACAGCAGCAGGGCGACCAGAGACAGGCCGAAATAAAGTGCAAAGTTCAACAGACCGTTCAGTAGAGGCTCGAAAGCTTCCATGCGGGGCTCCTATCTAAAAAACAAAGAGTTGTTTCAACGGGACGCGAGTGCAGCCCAGTCGAAGGTTTTAATTCGGTTATCGGCAATGTAGTAGATCGTACAGCCCGCTTTTACACGCTGCTCCAGTGATGGATTCACTTCCGGGCGGCCGTCTGAGTCCAGGTCCACGGCAATCAGTGTAGCACCGTAGTTCTCTTTCAGGGGCACGTACAGATCGCGTACACACATCTCCGGCAAGCCGTCAGGGTACTGGATCGAGTATTGGGTCATACCTTCGGCGGCGCTCAGCAGTTCGCGGTGCAGGCAGCTTGAGCCTGGATCCATCGCGGCTTTCACCATTAATTCCGTGGATACGGATGGCGTGCATTCGATGGTTGGGCAGTGCTCTTTTAACAGGCGTGCCAGGGAGTCATCCCGGAAAAAGGCGATGATGTGTGCATTGTGATTCTGGCCGTAGGCGTAGAGGCCTGCGGTCAGGGTAAAGTCGTCCTGCGCGGTGTCGATGATAATGGTCGACGCTTCGTTGATGCAGGCGCGATCCATATCCTTATCGTCGTTAAATGCCTTGGCGCGGATAAATTCGATCTCGCCCGGCATTGGGTTTTCAGGCAGGTCGGTCACACAGAGGCAGATCTTGCGGCCTTTATTCTGGGCGGCTTCCAGAAGCAGAAGGCGCAGCATGTCGGGGGTGCGCTGTTCGTCCCAGCCAATAACCAGGATGTGATCGCGCAGGTTCAGATCTTTCAGACCCATGATTCCTTTTCTCCACTGATAGGCACTGAATGCGGCCACTTTACCCGCTGTCAGTGCAAACAGGCTCAGGCCAAATGGGATAACAAAGAAGGCAACAATGAATTTACCTTCGGGGGTTGAAGGTGAGAGGTCGCCGTAGCCCACCGTGGAGGCGGTTACCAGCAACCAATAGAAGAAGTCACTACCAGTGAGTGCGTCTTCATTGACGGCAGACAGCAGAAGCCAGGCCAGCAGAATATACAGCAGCACCATCATCACAATGGCTTGCCAGTTCATCTGCTTAAAATGGCGATCGACCAGCTTTTTTAGATATCGGAACATCAGCACGGCAATCGAATTTCCTTACTCGTTAAGAGTGAGATCATACTGTGCCGGTGAAAAGCGTACCAGAGGTGGATGTAAGGAAGAGATGGGATGCCCGATCTTCGCGGGCATCCGGTAATGATCGTTTTTACCGTTCAGAACTGTAGGCGGAACTGTTCAGCGCTGATGGTTGCTCGCCCCATGGATCGGGCAACATCAGCCGCCTGAGCAATCAGGGTGGCGTTGCTCTCGGCCAGGTTACCGTGCATGTCGTGCAGGTTATTTTCAAATCCCACACGTACGTCTCCGCCTAGAGCTATTGCAGCGGCTGCGCAGAGGTGTTCTTTGGCGCCAAAAGCACATACCGCCCATGGTGTGTCATCGCTGTGCGCCATCAGCATCGGCAGCAGGTCTTCCGGTTCTGACTGCAGTGTTTTGCTGTAGCGCCCCAGTACAAACAGCAGGTGGTGTTTGTCGGCGGGTAATATGCCTTTTGCTTTGAGCTGGTGGTAACGGCGCACATCATCAGCGGAGTAGAGGATGAACTGAGCGATGATGCCGCTATCCCGCACCCAACTGAAAAATTCCCGTCCGCGTGTTTTGTCCGCATCGCCGTCGGTGGGGATCAGCTCTTTGACAGCAAAGGAGGCTGCTTCCGGCTGCAGCTCGCGGATCAGGTGGATCTGTTCATCCGGCGTAAACTGGCCAACGGCTTCGGTGGTGAGCTGGATAACAACGTCACTGCCCAGTTCGGCACGTACCGCTTCCATAAACTGACGGTTGATCGCCGGATCAAGGGTATGTTTGCCCTCTGCATCACGGGCATGCAGGTGTACAACAGCGGCACCCGCTTCAACCGCCGCGCGTGATTCTCTAGCTGCGGTTTCCGGTGTAATCGGCAGGCGAGGGTGATCCGTTGGCATGCGGCGTGCGCCGTTAGGCGCGACAATCAGCGTTACGGGTTGGGTCATTGTGTTGTCCTGGTCCATGTGGTTTTCCTCTCTTCCTCTTATGCCGTGCAGCATACCTGGCTAATTGCAGAATCTACCGAGCGTTTTAGTTTGCTTACCAGCTCATCTACGTGATGTTCATTGATGATGAATGGTGGTGCCAGCAGTATGTGGTGCCCTTCACGGCCGTTGATCGTACCGGACATTGGATAACACATCAGTCCGTTGGCCATCGCTTCCTTCTTGATCATCGTATGGATGGCGGTTTCTGCCGGCAGCGGTTGTTTGGTCTCGCGATCGGCAACCAGCTCCAGGCCGATAAACAAACCACGGCCACGAATATCGCCGATATTTTCGTGATCGCCAAAGGTCTGCTGCAGTGAGTTTCTCAGCGTATTGCCCATCTGGTGAACGTTTTGCAGCAGGTTGTCATCCTGAATGGTGTGCTGAACTGCCAGCGCTGCGGCACAGGCAACCGGGTGGCCCATGTAGGTGTGGCCGTGCTGGAAGAAACCGCTGCCGTCCGAGATGGTGTCAAAGATCTTCTGCTGCACCATGATCGCACCGATCGGCTGGTAACCGGCACCCAGGCCCTTGGCCATGGTGATCAGGTCAGGCACCACATCGTCCTGTTCACAGGCGAACAGGGTACCGGTCCGGCCCATGCCACACATCACCTCATCCAGGATCAGCAGGATGCCATACTGATCGCAGATCTCACGGATGCGTTTCAGGTAGCCCGGTACCGCAGGCACTGCGCCGGCTGTTGCACCGACGACCGGTTCAGCCACAAACGCAGCGACATTCTCCGGACCCAGCTCCTGCAGTTTTGCTTCCAGCTGATTGGCCATACGCTGGCCGTACTCAAACTCTGTTTCACCATCCTGCTGCCCTCGGTAGGCATAACATGGGTCGATGTAATGGGCTTCGGTCATCAGAGATGCAAAAGGTTCGCGCCGCCACTGGTTACCGCCGATACCGAGTGCACCCAGGGTATTGCCGTGGTAGCTCTGTCGACGGGTAATGTAGAGGTGGCGTTTGCTCTCGCCACGTTCGAGAAAGTACTGACGCGCCATCTTCAGCGCAGCTTCCACGGACTCTGAACCGCCGGAGGTGAAATACACTTTATTCAGGTCGCCGGGTGCTTTCGATGCGAGGAATGCTGCCAATTGCTCGGCCGGTTCAGAGGTGAAAAATCCGGTATGAGCAAAGCTCATCTCTTGTACCTGAGATTGAACAGCTTTAACTACCCGTGGATGACCGTAACCGAGACTGGTAACTGCGGCGCCGCAGCTGCCGTCCAGATATCTTTTGCCGTTTTGGTCGATGAGGTAAGGGCCTTCTCCGCCAACAGCAGTGGGAAGTGTGGTGTGGCAGTGACGATGGAATACGTGTGACATGGTGTGTTTAGGCTACAAAGTCTGTGTTGGGTTGTTTTGTGTGTATTAAAGAAGGCTTCGCTTCGTTCAACAAACGACTTATTATCGAGGGGTATGAGCATTTGGAATGACTTTGAGGAATCGAGATGCGACGTCATCTACCCCCGTTAAATGCCCTTAAAGCGTTTGATGCCGCTGCACGCCATCTGAGTGTGACCACTGCGGCCGATGAGTTGTGCGTGACCCAGGGGGCGGTCAGTAAGCAGATCCGACAGCTGGAGAGTGCACTGGGGGTCGGTCTGTTTGAACGGAAACCCAACGGCATATCGCTAACTGAAGCGGGTGCACAGTACTTGCCATTTGTGTCGGCGGCGCTGGACTCCCTGGATTCGGCCACAGAACAACTACAGGGTGGGAAGCGGCAGCGCGAGCGGCTGTTGCTGAGTGTTACGCCTTCGTTTACCAGCAGTTGGCTGATCTCACGTATTCACGCGTTTGAACAGCAGCATCCCCACCTGCAGGTGGATCTGATTACCGGTGATGGCAAGCCTAACTTTTCCGGTACCGAGGTGGACCTCGCAATTCGTTGCTTACGGCCGGAACGTGCCGGTCAATATCACCGTCTTTTGCTCAGCGAACGTTTGTTGCTGGTGGCCTCTCCAGACCGGCTTGCCGAGACACCTGTCCAGCAACCTGTTGATATCCTGCAGCACCGGCTGCTAACCCAGGTTACCCGCCCAGGGATGTGGGATGAGTTTCTCCATACCTTAGGGGTAGATGGATCCCCGGCGCGTCATGGTGCGGGTTTTGACCATTTCTTTTTGGCGATCAAAGCAGCGGAAGAGCAGTTGGGTCTGGGTTTGGTGCCTGACTTCCTGGCGCAGGAGTCCATAAATGAAGGCCGGCTGGTCAACCCGTTGGGGCTCAGCATGATGAGTGGATTTGCCTACTATCTGTTTTGTCCGGGTTACAAAGCAGAGCTGTTGAAGGTGATCCAATTCAGGGATTGGTTGGCGCAGGAGCTGATTTCAGCACCGCTGTAAGAAACGAAATAAGGTTATTTGCAGGAATATTTGGGCTTCGGCTTTAGGCGGGTGGGTGAGTCGCTGCAAATTACGTACAATAGGCTGAAATTATTCGCTTTTTGGAGAAAACTCTCGTGGATGAGGAACTGAAGTTACTCTACGTCTTTCTGGCAACTGGCCTGGTATCAATGTCTGCAGCCCTGAGTGCGGGGGCAATCAACAAGCTGCCGGACGAAGATAAGCCTGAGTTTGCGAAAAGCCGCAACGGTCTGGTTGCCGTGATCATGTCGGGTAACTACTCAGTACTGACCTTGCTGTTCGCGATGGCGTTTGGTGTGCTCAAACTGGACTGGTGGATTCCACTGAGCTGCCTGTTCATCTCCTTCCCAGTTATTCACGTTGTACTGTTGCAGCGCCTGTTGGGTGACGTGAAAAACCTCTTTATTATGATGCCGCTGGTTGTCGCGTCCGGCTTCGCCCTCTATTACTACTGGTAAACCAAACCGATGGAGCTGGCCCAGTTGTTCGCTGCACCTATGGATTCCGTAAGTATCCTGATTGGCGCCTCCGCGGGGGCGCTTTTCGTTGGGGCTGTTTGTTGGCAGAAGCTCAAAGCAAGGCAAGAAGCATTAGAGCATGCGAAGGCCGAGCTTGTAGCGCAGCAGCAACATCTCCAGGAACAGGCCGTTCAGCAGGCGCGTCTGGAAGAGCGTCTGGAGCTATTGGAGCAGCTGCAGCAGCAAAAGCAGCAGTTGGATGAAGAGCTGAAGCTGGTTCGGGAAGAGCTGGTTGTGCGCAGTCAGGATTACGCCGAGCTGGAAACACGACTGGAAGAGCGTTCTGGTCAACTGGCCGCCTTGCGTGATGACCTGCAGGAAATGTCGCAACTGGCAGAGCAGCGGCAACAGGACTTAGTCCGTCGCAGCAGTGCCCTTGCGGAGCTGAAGACTCGCTTGGATGCGGAGCGCAGGGCTCATGCGGACAAGCTAAAGGCGCTGGAAGACGCACGTGAACAACTGAAGATCGAATTCCAGAACCTGGCCAACAAGATCTTTGAAGAGAAGTCTGCCAAATTCAGCCAGGCCAATCAGGAAGGGCTTGGTCATCTTTTAAATCCGTTACGTCAGCAGCTGGGTGACTTTAAGAAACGTGTTGAAGACGTCTACGACAAGGAAGCTAAGGATCGTCGCTCCCTATATGAGCAGATCGGTCAGCTGAAAAAGCTGAACCAGCAGATGAGCCAGGATGCACTCAACCTCACCAATGCCCTGAAAGGGGAGAGCAAAACCCAGGGCAACTGGGGTGAGGTGATTCTGGAGCGCGTGTTGCAAGAATCCGGTTTGCGCCCTGGGCATGAATACGAAGTGCAGGTGTCGCTTTCCGAGTCAGGCAAACGTTACCAGCCGGACGTTATTGTGCGCTTGCCGGATAACAAGGATGTAATTGTTGATGCCAAGGTATCGCTGACTGCCTACGAACGTTACTGCTCTAGTGAGGATGAGCAGGAGCGTCAACGCTATCTGCGAGAACATCTGCAGTCGCTGCGCGGCCATGTGCGTGGCCTGAGCGACAAAGCATATCAGAAGCTGGAAGGTGTGCGTTCCCTCGACTTTGTACTGCTGTTTGTACCGGTGGAAGGGGCCTTTATGCTGGCCTTGGAAAACGATAATGCACTGTTCAACGATGCCTTTGAGCGCAATATTATGCTGGTGAGTCCGGCCACGCTGCTGGTGACGCTACGCACGATCCACAACATCTGGCGTTATGAACACCAGAGTCAGAACGCCCGAGAGATTGCCAAGCGAGGCGGCGAACTGCACGACAAGTTTGTTGGATTCATCGAAGCGATGGAAGACATCGGTCGTCACCTGGAGCGAACCCGCTCTGCATACGATACTGCGTGTAATCGCCTCTCAACCGGCCGTGGCAATCTGGTCAATCAAGTGGCGCTGTTGAGTCAGCTGGGAGCCAGTGGAAAGAAAAAGCTGCCGGACAGC
>NZ_CAXRBQ010000115.1:0-9361 GCF_964228735.1 Pontibacterium sp.
AATGCAGCATCATCTGAAATTCAGAGCGCTTTGATACCATTCAGTTCTGAGATAAGGGGAAGTCGGGGTTTAATCTACAGAACAGCCTTAGGGACTAAGGGCAGCCACAAACTCACCGACTTCTGACGATGGACGGTAGCTCACCACCCATCGTGGAGCGATACAAGGGCAGCCTTTAGGCTGCCGGTAGCCTGATCACCTTCGATGACGACGAGGCTACCCTACAACGACTCTTTCAAGCTCCCACACCATCGGCTGGCACGAATCCCACTCCCCTCTACGCCGCCGAGCATTGCAGAAATAAAACGATGAAAAGCAAATTCTGTCTGAGGCCGCAGGCCGAGTTTATTTGCTTCGTTTTATTTTGAAACGCACAGGGAACCGGGCTTTGCCCGGCAAGTAGCGGGGCTGACGGGGATCGATAAGGGGAGTTCAGATACTCCCCTTATCTCGCCCTCAAGGGGCGAGACCAATGCCACAAAAAAGCCGCCCATAAAAGGCGGCTTTCTCGGAATAAATCGTATAGCGCTAATCAGCTACCACGATAAGTCGAGTAGCTGTAAGGCGAAATCAGCAACGGCACGTGATAGTGCTCATCCTCATTCGCAATACCAAAGCGAATCACCACCTCATCCAGGAATGCCGGTTCAGGCAGCTCCATACCTTGCCTACGGTAATAAGCACCCGCGCCAAACTCCAGCTCGTACACGCCTTTAGCAAACGCCTCACCTTCCAGCACCGGCTGGTCACAGCGGCCATCGCTGTTGGTGGTCACAGTTGCGATCAGCTCGCGCTTGGCACCGATGCGGTACAGCTTTACTTGAATGTCGCTGCCCGGGCAGCCAAATGCTGAGTCCAGCACGTGTGTAGTCAGATAACCCATAAATCGTTGCAGTGCTTACAGCACCCTCCAATAGATAGTGAATGTCGAACCCCAGTCGTGCGTGTACCAACGCCGCCATTACGGCATGCATTGTATACAGATAGCACCAAATCCCGCCCAAAATCCACTTTTAGTGGACCTTTCTGACGCCTGGAGCCCCTTAAAGATCAGAAGATAGGTCTATATAATCATTTTTTTGACCCGGAAGACAACTTTTTCTTTGCCAAACCGATTTATCATTGTATACAATCAATACATACCAATTGTTTACACACGTTTTGTGTTCTAAAACGTAATGAAGAGTTATCTGTAACGTAAGGAGTTGAACCGTGAGCAGAGATTACCCACGAGACCTAATCGGATACGGTGCCAACCCTCCCCATCCTCAGTGGCCGGGTGATGCGCGTGTCGCAATCTCCTTCGTACTCAACTACGAAGAAGGTGGTGAGCGTTGCGTTCTGCACGGTGATGCAGAATCGGAAGCGTTCCTGTCAGAGATGCCAAGCGCACAACCTCTTGCCGGCGTCCGCAACATGAGCATGGAGTCCATCTACGAGTACGGCAGCCGTTCCGGCGTGTGGCGTCTGCTGAAGCTGTTCGATAAGTACGACATCCCACTGACTGTGTTTGCCGTTGCCATGGCAGTCGAGCGTCACCCGGAAGTTGCTAAAGCGATGGTTGAGGCTGGCCACGAGATCTGCAGCCACGCGTACCGCTGGATCGATTACCAGTACATGGATGTTGAGGAAGAGCGTGAGCACCTGAACAAGGCGATCGAGATCATCACCCAGGTTACCGGCCAGCGCCCACTGGGTTGGTACACCGGTCGTAACAGCCCGAACACCCGTGACCTGGTGATGCAGGAAGGCGGTTTCCTCTACGACTCCGATGCCTATGACGATGACCTACCCTACTGGGTCGACAACAACGGTAAAGGTCACCTCGTTATCCCTTACACCCTGGACACCAACGACATGCGTTTTGCGACCGTGCAGGGTTTTAACAGCGGCGAGCAGTTCTACCAGTACCTGAAAGACGCTTTCGACACCCTGTACGCAGAAGGTGAAGAAGCACCGAAGATGCTGTCGATCGGCCTGCACTGTCGCCTGATCGGTCGTCCGGCGCGTATCGCAGCTCTGGAACGTTTTATCCAGTACGCGCAGAGCCACGACAAGGTCTGGTTCACACGCCGCATCGATATCGCCAAACACTGGCATGAAAACCACCCATTCAACCCGGAGAGCGCCAAATGAGTAACGGAAGTTTCCAGCACTGCACCCCAAGCGAGATGGATCGCGACACCTTTGTGAGCACTTTTGCTGACATTTATGAGCATTCCTCCTGGGTGGCAGAAAAGGCGTTCGACCTGGGCATCAGCGAACTGCACAACCAGATCAGCGTGCTGCACGAGCAGATGGCGGGTGTACTGAACAACAGCGACCAGCAGGCGCAGCTGGACCTGATCAATGCCCACCCTGACTTGGCGGGTAAAGCAGCGGTTGCGGGTGAATTGACCGAAGCCTCCACCTCCGAGCAGTCCGGTGCCGGTATCCACGAATGCACCGCAGAAGAGTTCGCACGCTTCACCGAACTGAACAACGCCTACAAAGAAAAGTTCCAGTTCCCGTTCATCATGGCGGTGAAAGGCAGCAACCGACACCAGATCCTGGCGGCATTCGAGACCCGTATTCACAACAGTCCGGAGCAGGAGTTCAAAACCGCTCTTGAGCAGATCAACAAGATCGCACTGTTCCGCCTGAACGACATGTAAACCAATTACGAAGAAGAAAGATAAACCATGACAAATTCAGCAACTTTTCAGAAATACATCAACCTGGCGGATGCCCGTCTGGGTAGTGAAGTGATCTTTGTAACCGACGACTGGTTCGCCGACGCCAACCGCATGCTGCAGCCAACTGAAGCAGTATGGAAAGAGGGTGTATTCGACGACAACGGTAAGTGGATGGACGGCTGGGAATCCCGCCGTAAGCGCCACGAAGGTTACGACTCCGCAGTTGTGCGCCTGGGTGTACCAGGTGTGATCAAAGGTGTGAACATCGACACCAAGCATTTCACCGGTAACTTCCCACCGTCTGCATCCCTGGAAGCCTGCTTCTCTCCAAACGGTGATCCGGATGACAACGCAGAGTGGACCGAAGTGCTGCCAGCAGTGGCCCTGCAGGGTGACAGCGAACACCTGCACGCGATCAACGACGATCGCCCATGGACTCACCTGCGCTTTAACATCTTCCCGGACGGTGGTGTAGCCCGTCTGCGTGTACACGGCCTGCCATACATCAACTGGTCTGCAACTGATCCATCCGAAGAGATCGATCTGGCTGCATCCCTGAACGGCGCCCGCGCACTGGCTTGCAGCGACGAACACTTCGGTACCATGAGCAACATCCTGAACCCAGGCCGCGGTATCAACATGGGTGACGGTTGGGAAACTGCACGCCGCCGTACACCAGGTAACGACTGGGTAATCGTCGCGCTGGGCCACCCAGGTGAAATCAGCCGCATCGTGGTTGATACCCTGCACTTCAAAGGTAACTACCCGGACAGCTGCTCTATCCAGGCGGCGTACGTTAAAGGTGGTACCGATGACCAGATCGAAACTCAGAGCCTGTTCTGGAAAGAGCTGCTGCCATCCCAGAAGCTGGAGATGCACCAGGAGCACGAGTTCGCTGAGCAGATCAACGACATTGGCCCAATCACCCACGTACGTCTGAACATCTTCCCGGATGGTGGTATCAGCCGTCTGCGCCTGTTCGGCAAGGTAACTGACTGAGGCGGTTATGCAGATTATCCACCCACAACCGTTAACGGCTGAGGCCTTTGCCCCGTTTGGTGATGTGATTGAAACCCGTGATCGGGATTACTTCATGATCAACAACGGTTCGACGCGGCGCTACCACAAGCTGGGCGCCGTGCAGCTGGGCAAACCGGAGGATAACGCGATCATCAGCATCTTCCGCGCACAGGCGCTGACGATGCCGCTGACCGTGAAAATGATGGAACGCCACCCGCTGGGTAGCCAGGCCTTTATCCCGCTGAAGGGTCACCCCTTCCTGATATTGGTCGCTCCTGCGGGCGAAATCCCTTACCCGGGCCAGCTGAAGGCATTCATCACGGACGGTACCCAGGGCATCAACTACCACGCAGGCGTATGGCACCACCCGGTGCTGTGCTGCGCGGAAGAGGATGACTTCCTGGTGATCGACCGTGAGGGAGAAGGTAACAACTGCGATGAGTATTTCTTCGCAGATGAATCACATATCGTGCTAGATCCAGCGTCCAACGCCTGAATCGAATACGAAACCTATAAAAATAAAAACGCTGACTTTTAATCTCTATTTATAGTCAGAGTATTGTGAGGAGAAGACTATGGATCCCCATATCACTGAATGGCTCAACCTGGCGATCCGCTGGGTACACATGATCACCGGTGTTGCCTGGATCGGCGCATCTTTCTACTTCGTCTGGTTGGAAAACCACCTGGACCGCAGCAATCCACGTGAAGGTTTGTCCGGCGATCTATGGGCGATCCACGGTGGTGGTATCTATCACCTGGAGAAGTACAAACTGGCACCACCTAAGATGCCTGATCAGTTGCACTGGTTTAAGTGGGAAGCGTACTTCACCTGGATAACCGGTATCCTGCTGTTGGGCGTGGTGTACTACCTGAACGCTGAACTGTTCCTGATCGCTCCAGGTTCCGGCCTGAGCCCTACAACTGCGATTGCTATCGGTATCGGTACGCTGGTTGTTGGCTGGTTTGTCTATGACCTGCTGTGTGACTCTCCACTGGGCAAACAGCCTGCCCTGCTGGGTGCGGTAATCTTCGTGCTGATCATTGCTGCAGCATGGGGTCTGTCTCAGGTATTCAGTGGCCGTGGTGCGTTCATCCACGTCGGTGCGCTGATCGGTACCATCATGGTGGGTAACGTATTCCGCGTAATCATGCCGGCACAGCGTGCACTGGTATCTGCGATTGAAGCGGGTAAAGAACCAGATCCAGCTCTGCCAGCTAAAGGTCTGCTGCGTTCCCGTCACAACAACTACTTTACGCTGCCGGTGCTGTTCATCATGATCAGCAACCACTTCCCAAGCACGTACGGTAACGAGTTTAACTGGGCGGTACTGGCAGGTCTGGCGGTATTGAGTGTACTGGTACGTCACTACTTCAACACCCGTCACTCATCTCAGAAGTTTGCCTGGACAATTCCGGCTGCTGCAGTAGGCATGGTCTGCCTGGCGTTCATCACGTCGCCAACCAAGCCTTCAGCTGAAGCTGCAGCACAGCAGGAAGTTACTATTCAGCAGGTACAGGAGATCATCACCGAGCGTTGCACCAGCTGTCACTCTGCCAACCCAACCAGCACTATGTTTACCAGTGCTCCGGGTGGCGTGATGCTGGATAACGCTAGCCAGATCAAAACCCTGGCACCGCAGATCTACCTGCAGACTGTGGCAAGCCAAACCATGCCACTGGGTAACATGACCCAGATGACCCAGGAAGAACGTGATCTGCTGGGTGTATGGATCAGCCAGACTAAAGCTGAGAAATAGAAAGACAAAGCCCTGCAAGCATCCCGAAAAGCGCGCAGGGCTTTAACAGGCAGTTGAAAATCTACCTGCGTTGTTATTACTGCGTTAAAAATCGACTCAAAATGCTCATTTATTACACATAAACTCCGCTTTTTCGTCGATTTCTGCCTTGTACTAACTGCCTCGTAAACAATTTTCAACAACCTGTTAAGGAAGGTGCACTAGCGCCCTTCCAAGAAGGTTTCCATGCCCGCACTTATGTCGATGATTGCAAGTGCTTTTCCGGACAGTGAAAGCTGTCCGGCTTTTTGCGTTTTAAGAGGCATGACAACCTGCACCGTATTGAGGCGCCTCAATCAGCGGTGCTACCATTGCTACAACTGAAATTCTTCCCAGGAGTGAGACGTCTATATGGCCAAAATAAGGGAGCGTAACCGCGAGCTGATCATTGAGGTAGCCAGTAAGTTCTTTGCCGAGAAAGGCTTTGCGGCGACCAAAACCATCGATATCGCCAACAGCGCCGGCTTACCGAAGGCTAACGTCTACTACTACTTCAAGACCAAGCAGAACCTGTATCGCAGCGTACTGGAGAGTATTACCGAACCGCTGCTGCAGGCGTCAGAACCGTTCTACGAGAACGACGATCCGGCAACGGCGCTTGAAGAGTACATCCGCGCCAAGATCCGTATCTCCCAAACCCATCCGCACGCCTCCAAGGTATTCGCCAGCGAGATCATGCACGGTGCCCCACACCTGCCGGAAGACATTGCTGCGCAGATGCAGGACCAGACCACACAGATGTGTGAACGTATTCAGAGCTGGATTAATCAGGACCTGATGGCTCCTGTACCGCCACAGCACCTGCTGTTTACCATCTGGGCGTCCACCCAGACCTACGCGGACTTTGACTGGCAGATCTCGCAGATCACCGGTAAGGAAAAGTTGGACCAGGAGGATTACGATCAGGCCGCTGACCTGATTGTGAAACTGGTATTGAGTGGATGTGGAATCGAGGAAAAAGAGACGGCGTAATCAATATGACTACGCCCGGGGTGAATGCCCCAAAGGGTAAGCGACTACCGGAGGTATCGTCGGTAGTCGCTGACGAGGAACCGTTATTACTTAAATTGCTAAAATCTGCTTAAAACTGCTTACGCTGGAATCGGATCTACCTGCAAACCAGCCGCTTCAATGCCGTGAATCGCACACTGCTCATCGATATCAGACGTATCGCCGCTGATACCTACCGCACCTAGTACGTCACCTTCCGCATTACGCACCAGCACACCACCCGGGACGGGAATCAGGTTACCCTGCGCCAGGGTATTCAAAGCCGATACAAAGGACGGACGCTGCTGCGCATCTTCGCCGATAGAGCGGGATGATTTACCCAACGCCACCGCACCCCAGGCTTTTGCAATCGCAATCTCAGGACGCATCATGCTGGCGCCGTCCTGACGCTGCAGTGAGATCAGCTTTCCACCCGCATCCAGAATCGCCACGCTCAGCGGCGCTGAGTTCAGTTCGACACTTTTCTGAAACGCTTCATTGGTGATCTGCATAGATCGATCAAGATCCAGTCTACCCATCTTCGTTACTCCGATAATTTTTATGATTGATTCGGTTTTCGCAGAGCCTTTCGTATACAAAATCACCTAACCGACAACACATAAGCGATCTATCCAACAACGACAGAATGCTTACTTCACGGGCATCAGGCTCTACCTTTAAATCCAAAATACATATTTCTTGACCCTTTAGTCAACTTATGACTACAATCAAAACACATAAATTGTACACAATTTGAGATCTAAAGTTTCCACAATGCAAAACCCGCGGAGGCATCAGACTTGAACCACGCAATGCAGTACTACACACAAGGCAACCAACGTTAACGGTTGCTTCACCACTTCAGATAAGCGGACAAGCCTTATGAACAGATACACAGCACACGACAAGAAAGTAAAAATCCTGGCAACCCTCGGCCCGGCTATTCAGTCTGAAAAGGACGTGCGTGATCTGGTCGTAAACGGCGCCAACCTGTTCCGCCTGAACTTCAGCCACGGTGAGCATCAGGACCATGCCGAACGCCTGAACTGGATTCGTAATATCGAACAGGAACTGGATACATCGATCGGTGTATTGATGGACTTGCAGGGTCCTAAACTGCGCATCGGCACTTTTGCCAATGGCCCGATCACCCTGAAAGATGGTCAGGCGTTCCAGCTTGACCTGGATAACACACCAGGCGACCACAGCCGTGTAAACCTGCCCCACCCTGAGATCGTTCATGCATTGGAAGAAGGGATGGATCTGCTTCTGGATGACGGCAAGATCCGCCTGCGGGTAACCGCAACCAACGGCGATCAGATCCAGACACAGGTAGTGGTGGGCGGAGAACTCTCCGAGCGCAAAGGGGTAAACGTACCGGAAGCGGTGTTGGACCTGAGCCCGCTTACAGAAAAAGACCGCCGCGATCTGGCCTTTGGTCTGGAACTGGGTGTGGATTGGGTAGCGCTCTCCTTTGTACAGCGTCCGGAAGACATCCGTGAAGCGCGCGAGCTGATCCAGGGTAAAGCCTGCCTGATGGCCAAAATCGAAAAGCCATCCGCCGTTGAGCATCTGGAAGAGATTGTAGAACTGAGCGACGCCATCATGGTGGCCCGTGGTGATCTGGGTGTAGAGCTCCCAGCAGAGACCATTCCGGCCATCCAGAAACGGATCATCAAAACCTGTCGCCAACGTGGCCGCCCGGTAGTGGTTGCTACGCAGATGCTGGAATCCATGCGCTTCACCCCTGCCCCAACCCGCGCCGAGGTAACCGACGTAGCCAACGCCGTATATGAAGGTGCAGATGCAGTAATGCTCTCAGCGGAAACCGCGTCCGGCGCCTACCCGGTTGAGTCGGTAACCATGATGAGCAAGATCATCCGCAACATCGAAGCGGATCCAAGCTACCAGGCGCATCTGGATGTAAACCGCCCGCAGCCTAACGCCACCGTTGAGGATGCGATCAGCTGCGCAATCCGTCGGGTAAGCAAGATTCTGGATGTAGCAGTACTGATCAACTTCACCAACTCCGGTGAAACCGGTATGCGTGCCGCACGCGAACGTCCGAAAGCACCAATTCTGAACCTGACACCAAACCTCTGTACCGCACGCAAACTGACACTGGTATGGGGTGTAAACACGGTGGTTAGCCCTGAGTTTGCCAAACCGATTGAGATTACACCTACCGCGCTGGAGGAAGCTAAGCGCCAAGGCATGGCCGCCGCTGGCGACATGGTGGTGATCACCGCGGGTATCCCGTTTGGTGAACCTGGCAGCACCAACGTACTGCGAATCGAGACCGTACAGTGACCGACTCGTCCTATCTTCCAGAATATGGCTCTACGGCTCTGAGCCCTCTGCGAAGAATCACCTCTCCCTGAGGTCCCTTTAGGCTTCAAGCACCGTCTTGAAGCCTTTTTTTAACTCTGCACAAAAACGGATAACGGATAGTTAAGGAGACGACAGACGATGAAGAGATAGCAGGCAACACCAACCCAACGCACAGGGGACGGTGCAAATAAGTCCTGTTAGTGCTCTGCAAACCCTTAAGCCTGTAGATGCAAGGCGCAGATTGCAGTTAATGGCCTTAGTCCTTAACAAAAGCTGCAACACCGCAGATGCAGGCTTAAGGTCTTGCCCTAAGGGGCTTTCGGGAAGATCCACACTCGGTGTCAGCACTTTTTGCAAGGTTTCAACATTCCTGCAAAGCGCTTCCTTGATTGTGAACCGTCCCGAAAGCCAGAGTGCCTACAGGACTTGTTCGCATCTTCCTTAACGCCCAGTAGCTGTAGTGGCACAATAGTGGGTCTGCCTTTTCACCCTGGAATTTATCCCGATTCATGTCTGATCTGCCGATTAACGCCATCCTGCCAGAAC
>NZ_CAXRBQ010000116.1:0-3111 GCF_964228735.1 Pontibacterium sp.
GACACGCCACCCACCATGTAGTTCGGGTGTGGGTTCTTACCGCCGAAAATGGTGTGGATCTTGACGATCTCTTTCTGGAAATCCAGCGCCTCCAGGTAGTGAGACACCGCCATCAGGTCCGCTTCCGGCGGTAGTTTGTACGCCGGGTTATCCCAGTAGCCGTTGGCAAACAGACCCAGCTGTCCGGTTTCAACAAACTTCTTCAGACGTGTCTGTACGTCCTTGAAGTAACCCGGGCTGGATTTGGCGTGACGCGGTGACACCATCTTCTGCAGCTCCGAGGTTTTGATCGGATCTGCTTTCAGCGCATTCACTGGGTTTACCCAGTCCAGCGCGTGCAGGTGGTAGAAGTGTACGATGTGGTCGTGCACCTGCAGGGTTTTGTCCATCAGATGACGGATAAGGTGAGCGTTCAGCGGCACCTGAATATCCAGCGCATCCTCGACTGCTCGAACGGAGGTTAACGCGTGGGTACCAGTACAAACACCGCAGATACGCTCGACAAACGCCCAGGCATCACGTGGGTCACGGCCTTTCAGAATCACTTCCAGACCACGCCACATGGTGCCGGTAGACACTGCATTGCGGATGACATTGTTCTCATCCACATTCACTTCGCAACGCATGTGCCCTTCAATTCGGGTTACAGGATCAACAACCACCCGGCGTCCGCTGTTGTCCAGATTTTTTGCATTCAGTTGGGTGCTCATGAGTCCTGGTCTCCTTTATGCTGCGCACGTTTGATAGCACTTACTGCGGCGTGTGCAGCGATCGCAGCACCTACGCCACCCGCGACAGCGGTACCAATTTCATCGGCGTTCTTCTCGATGCCGAACTGCGGAATGTTGGAGAGTCGGTCATAGAACGAACCCTTGTCCCAGAAACCGTCTTCGGAACAACCGATACAACCGTGACCGGCCTGGATCGGGAAGGAAACACCTTCGTTCCAGCGTACGGTGGAACAGGCGTTGTAGGTGGTTGGTCCCTTACAACCCACTTTGTACAGGCAGTATCCCTTACGTGCGCCTTCATCATCCCACTGCTCGACAAACTGACCGGCATCGAAGTGCGGACGGCGGTAGCATTTATCGTGGATACGCTGGCTGTAGAACATCTTCGGACGGCCCTGACGGTCCAGCTCAGGCATCTTGCCGAAGGTCAGCATGTAGGTGATCACACCGGTCATGACTTCCGCGATCGGCGGGCAGCCCGGTACTTTGATGATCGGTTTGTCGGTGATCACTTTGTGGATCGGCACTGCTTGGGTTGGGTTTGGACGTGCGGCCTGCACACAACCCCAGGACGCGCAGGAACCCCAGGCGATGATCGCAGCTGCGTCTTTCGCGGCGTACTTCAGTTTTTCTACAAAGGGTTTACCACCGGAAATACAGAACATGCCATCTTCGTTCAGCGGCGGATTGCCCTCGACGGCAAGGATGTATTTGCCTTTGTATTTTTTAATGGTCTCGTGCAGAACTTCTTCCGCCTGGTGACCGGCCGACGCCATCAGCGTGTCGTCGTAGTCCAGGGAGATCATCGACAGCACCACATCTTTTACCAACGGGTGTGCAGAACGGATAAAGGACTCGGAACAACAGGTACATTCCAGACCGTGCAGCCACAGTACAGGCGTACGCTCCTTAGTTTCCATCGCGTGCGCAATCTGCGGCGCAAACGTTGGCCCCAGACCCAGCGCCGCGGCAGTCAGGCTGCAATATTTCAGGAAGCTACGACGGGTTATCCCCTGTCGCCGCATAACTTCGTAGAAGGTTTCAATTTGGGACATTCGGCTCTCTCCGGCAGTGATACCGCTGAAGAAGCACTGCTCGGTCCTACACACTCACCCCAGATGCGAAAAAGGTGCTCATAGCGCGGCAGCAAACAGTGTTCAGCTTTATAGTTTTTTATTGGTCAGCTATAGCTTCAGCAAAGAGCGGGCCAAGTTTAAAAACCGCTAGGAATCAATAACCTGAGGAAGAGAGAGAGAAAAGATGGATAACTGACTTACCAGCATTGCGAGGCAAGCGGTAAGTCAGTTGGCAGCGACAAAGGTCTTAGGTGGTAAGCAAACTGCTCTGCTTAAGCTGTTGCGATCTGCGGTTGATCCCGATTATCCAGGAAGCCGGAAAGTCGCGTCAGTAACAGTGCCCAAAAGACAATAATCGCGCCGATCCATGGGGTATCCATCAGCGTCATGGAATCCACAATTAAACCACCGACATAAGCACCAACAGCGATACCCACATTGAACGCGGCGATATTCAGGCCAGATGCCACATCCACAGCCTGCGGTGTGTGTTTCTCGGCCAGCTTCACCACATACACCTGCAAGCCCGGTACGTTACCAAATGCAAAGGCCCCCCATACCAATACAGTCAGTACAGCAGTGATCTGGTTTCCGGCCGTAAAGGTAAAGGCCACCAGCACCAGTGCCAACGCGGCAAAGATGATGTGCAACGCTTTAACGGGGCCCATGCGGTCGGCCATCTTTCCGCCCCAAATATTGCCGACAGCGACAGACACGCCGTACACCAACAGCAGCAGCGCAATCGAGCTGGATTCAAAGCCAGACACCTGTTCAAGGATTGGCGCCAGGAACGTAAACGCTACAAACGTACCGCCATAACCCACTGCGGTCATCGCATACACCAGCAGCAATCGTGGCTGCGTCAGTACACTCAACTGCTGGGACAAACGTGCTGGTTGGGCTTGTTTCAGGTTACGTGGAATCAACAGTGCACTGCCGACAAAAGCGATCACACCCAGCAGGGACACCACGAGGAACGTAGCCCGCCAGCCGAACGCCTGGCCGATCCAGGTTCCTAGGGGAACGCCGGTTACCAGTGCAACGGTCAGGCCGGTAAACATGATCGCAATGGCACTCGCTTCTTTATCTTTAGAGACCAGAGTGGTGGCGATAGTGGATCCGATCGAGAAAAACACACCGTGGGCCAGACCTGTCAGGACACGGGCCGTGATCAGGGATTCGTACCCCGGCGCAAGCCACGCCATCAGGTTCCCCGCCACAAACAGGGCCATCAATGCCAGCAGCACCACTTTTCGATTCCAGCGACCGGTCAGGGCCGTGAGCACCGGTGCACCCACCGCGAC
>NZ_CAXRBQ010000117.1:0-47122 GCF_964228735.1 Pontibacterium sp.
TACAGGCTTTTTTGTTTCTGTTTTTTGCGGGCTAGTGGGTGCTAAATATAGAGATCTATCACATGGGCTGTCGAATGTTTTTCAACTGCTTTTTGTACTGACGCCCGTGATATACCCGCCTGAGTTGTTACTTAGTAAAGGGTTGTGGTTTGCAGTCTATTTTAACCCTCTCTCTTCGTTTATTCAGATTGTTAGAGTTCCAATAGTGGACCAGTCCTTTGCTCCCTTGATTGATTATTTGGTTGTTTTTGTCGTTCTATTGATTGCGATTGTCTCTAGTAAAATTGCGTCTTCTAGGCTTGAAAAACGAATAGCGTACTACTTGTGAAAGCGATGAATAAGCACATTAGACTTAAGCAATTGCAGGTCTCGTATCCACTTATTACCGGTGAAAGTACATCATTAAAGTCCACGGTACTTTCAGCTTTAAAGGGAAAGAGGGTTGTAGTTGAGGAGCATAAAGCTCTAAATAATATTAGCTTGGATATCCGAGAAGGTGACCGCATTTGTTTGATCGGCTCAAATGGTGCGGGTAAATCAACGTTGTTAAGAACACTAGCAGGTATTCTTACTCCGCTTTCCGGAAGCATCACCGTAGAAGGTAACATATCATCTCTTCTGGATTTTGCTACAGGATTCGAGATGGAGATGACTGGCTATGAGAATATTATAATTCGCGGAATGCTTTTAGGAATGACGCGTTCTGAAATATTAAATAAGAGAGATGCAATAGCTGAATTTGCTGAATTAGGGGATTTTATAAACCAACCAATTAAAACCTACTCGTCCGGTATGTTTGTTCGTCTTGCATTTGCGGTGGCTACCAGTATTGAACCCGATATCCTGATTATAGATGAAATTGTAGGGGCAGGTGATGCATCGTTCACTGAAAAAGCTAACGCAAGAATGGAAATGATGCTGGATAAAGGGAGTATTATTGTGATGGCTACGCATTCCACAGAGCTAGCACTTCGGCTCTGCAACAGAGCAATCTGGTTAGATAAAGGAAATATCGTAATGGATGGAAAAGTCTCCGAAGTTTTAGAGGAATACCTAAATGGCAAAGTGTAATGTGTTGTTAGTGACAGATGCACTTATACCAACGTTTCTAATAGGGATAGTACGTCCACTGATAGAGCTGAACAATAGGTCGAAAATTTCGTTTAGGTTGGTTCGGCCTAGTAACATTTCTAGTCAGCAATGTGAATGGGCCGATGTGGCGGTTTTTTGCAGGTCTCAGGATATAAGGTCTTACTTAGCATTTAGAACGCTAAAAAGTGCAGGAGTGCCTGTTATATATGATATCGACGATAACTTTTTTGAATTCCCCAAAAAGCATCCGCTTTCATCTTATCATCGCTCTCCATTTTCAATTAGAATTCTAGAGCAATTTATAAAAAGCGCGGATCTTGTTAACGTTTATTCTGAAGAGCTTAAGACAAAAGCACTCAGATATAATGAAAATGTTAACTTTATAAAGTGTTACTTTGATTTTTCTATCTTAGAAGGTATTGAAAAAAAAGCCGAAGGTAGATTAAAGATCGCATTTGCGACGACTAGGGTGGACGATCCTGAGCTAGAGCGAACGTTAGAGGCTGCCTTAGAAAGGATAATGATAGAGTATAAAGGGGATGTGGAACTGCATTTCTGGAGAAAACCTTTTACATGTCTTGAGAACATGGAAGGCGTCGTGTTCAATTCCCCTTTGGCAAATTATGAAGAGTTTGTTCGACGTTTCTATCAGACAGGGTACGATATAGGGCTGGCCCCGCTAGGTGAAAGTGTTTTCTATAACTCAAAGACCAATAATAAATATAGGGAATATTCAGGATGTGGGGTTGCCGGGGTATATTCAAATACTACTCTTTATCAGCAGTGTGTGGTCCCAAGTGTTAACGGTATGCTTGCGTTTAATACCGTTGATAGTTGGTACGATAATATTAAAGCACTCATTGAAGATAGGCGGCTTAGACTTAAGATTTGTGAAAATGCGCATGAAGATATTTGTCTAAACTATAGGTTTGAAAGCGCTGTTCAATATTGGGAAGATATACTGACAACCTTATCAAAACAGAAAGTATCAAAGGGGAATGGTGCTTGTCACAAAGAGTTTTCGTCTAGAGTTGATCTTGTCGTTATAAACGGTGGTAAGCATATAGGTGACAAGACAAAGCAAGCGCTTTTTGAAGATGGTATTCATGGCGCGTTTCACTTAGTAGAAAATGCCGCTAGCACTGTACATAAAATGGATAAGTCGATGGCGAAGGGGTTGGCTTCGTACTTGATTTTGAGTGGTGATATTGAAAATGATAAAGCGTGCTTTAACAATATATGCGAAATTTTTGATTATATAGTAATAGACGCACTGACCTATGAGGGATTCAGCGAGCTTTCTCAACTTTTTGATAATATGGATCCTAGCAAGCAGGTTCTAGTTTTGTTGCCTCAGCGCTGCGAATTTGTCAATTTTGATAATGTTTCTGTTTTATTCGAAAGTGATAAAGATCAATTTAAATTGGATGATCCGGATACATCTAAGCACCTTTATTCTGGCGTGGTTCTTTGGTTGGTGAATTCTAGGGAGCGTGGTGCCTTTTTAAATGGCACTGTTCAAAGTTCGATCCCGACTGACATAAAACTATATAGCATTCCTTTATTGCATCGACGTGGCCTGCGATATGTTTTTTACAAGTCGGTTAAATTTCTGCGGGATCTTATGCGTGGCGTTAAATATGCGGAGGATACTTTATTTCCATTATGGCGTGATGTAGTGCTGTCGAAACTACGTTTTGCATACTTTGTAACGCATAGTTTTCTTTCTCGCCTGAAATATAAAGTGTATATGAAATATTCATTCTATAAAATAAACAGGTTCAAGCGTTTATGATTGACGTTTTTCTTTTGGATGATAGCCCTGTATGCGTGTCAGGATATAGGGGATATATTGGGTCTAAATTTATTAGTCAGCGTCCAGGTAGAGTAGTAAATCTGAGTAATGTGCCTGCCGGCACAACGCTTCTACACCTGGCTGCTCGAGCAGATCTGGGTGCTGACTCAGTTTCTACACTTTCAGCTAATATTATATTAGACGCCAACGTTATAGAGACTGTGGCAAAAAACGGGCTGAAGTTAGTATATTCATCTACGAATAATGTTTATCCGTTAAAATTAAATTGTAAAGTTGGTGACGAAGCACGCCCTGATGGTGGTTACTCTTTGTCTAAGTTTATCGGTGAATCTATGTGCGCAGGCCTTGAAAGCCGTGAGTACACAGTTATTAGGATAGCTGATGTGTTCGGCGCTGGGCAGCGACATGGTAATTTTTTTAGGGCTATTGAGAATTCGTTGAAAAATGGAACGGTTTTTAATTTAAGCTCAAAAAGCTTTAAGGTGAGAAGTTATATATATATTGATGAGCTTTGTAATATATTAGATTTTATTGTTGGTGATTTCGAGCACCAAGGGGAGATTTATAATCTCTGCCATAAAACGCCAATGAGTCTGTCCAAATTGGCTGAAAATATCTATATCCGAGACTTTAAGCGTTTGTTGAATGGCGATGAGGTAAAAGCTGATTTGTTTGACGTAAGAACTATGTGTCAATCGAAAGTTTCTGGGTATTCTTACCGCTTCGACATGGAAGAAGCGCTTGAACACTATGTTTGCAGTATTAAGGAAGACTAAAAATGGCTAAGAAGTACGTCGTAGTTGTAACAGGTGCGGGCTCCGTAATGGGGCAGAGTATTATAAAAGCACTTTCAGAATCGGATTTTTCCGATCACATTAATCTCATCGTGCTGAATAGTCTGGAAGTGGCGGCTGGATTTAATTTTAGTGACACGCTAGGTGGTAAATTCAGTAGCTTTGAGACCTTGATTTGTCCATTTGCAACTGATCCGGAATATCTTGGCTTTATTCAGCATATTGTGATGGAACATTCGGTAAATATTATATATCCAGGAACGCAGCATGAGCTTTCAGCTCTAAGTACGTATAAAGAGCTCAACGATATTGTCGCATGCCCTTCTAGCCTCACTGCAGAAAGCTGCTTGGATAAGGCTACTACGGTTGACGTTATACGTAAAATGGATATCCCAGCACCGGAAACAGTAAGAGTTACTGGTGGAACTGTTGAGCGCGAGATTGGCTTTTATCCCTGTATCTTGAAGCCTAATTCTAGTTCTGCATCTAGAAACATATTTAAATGTGATAATTCAAAGGACTTGGAAACAGCGCTTGATAAGTATGTCGAACTAGGAATTAAGCACGCTGTCGTACAAGACTTTATTGAGGGGAATGAGTATACATGCGGCGTGTATTTGGATAAGTACAGTGGTGAAGTTAGTAGCATTATACTCGATCGTGAGCTTACTGAAGATGGGGCGTCTTTATATGGGGTGGTCGTCGAAGATAAAACTATTTCAGAGTATCTTTCTAGCGTCGCTTTGGCGTTCTCAAAATACGCAGGCTTCAAATATGGTCATATCAATGTGCAGCTCAGGCTAGCAGGAGATAAGCCTCACCTTTTCGAAATTAACGGTAGACTAAGTTCTACGGAAGCCCCGAAGTCACAGATGGGGTTCAACTCCGTAGAGGCCTATTTTTACAATATAGTGCTTAACCAGCCGTATAAAAAATTCAGTCCTCAGCTAGGAAAACAGTTTATTCGTTATTATGAAGAGATTTATTTCTAATGAAAATTACGATTTTTAGTGATATTCATGGTGACATATATTCACTGGAATCTCTTTTCGAGAGAGAAAGTTCTGACAAATTTATTTGTTTGGGCGACTTGGTAGGTTACGGGCCTCACAGCAATGCTTGCATAGAACTTGCTATAAGCAAGTGTGGAGTAGACAACATTGTTAGAGGTAATCACGAAGATATGTTTATTTCAGGGAGAGCACATGAAAGTTGCTCCCCTCTGGCTAAGCGCTTTTTTAGTTTCTCATATGGCCTATATAGTGAGGATCCTCGATTAAAAAAATTTCCTAATAAAGTTGTCGATAACGGTGATCGTAACGCCAGGAGCTTGGTATTTACGCACACCCTTGAAGGGCGTCATATATACCCAAATACGATTTTTCAGACAGTTGAAAGTCAGTCGATATTTATAGGACATTCACATATACAGTTTTGCACTGGTCTTTCCAGTGGGGGGAATGTCATAAATGTCGGTTCTCTTGGTCAAAACCGCAAGCAAAAAGATATTGCCTGCTACGCGAACTACTACGTTGAGTCCGATAGCGTTGAGTATTGTAGTTTTTGGTCACCTAAAGATAGGCTTATTCAAGATATGATGAAGTTAAATATCGATGAAGATCTTTTGGCGTACTACGAATGAAACCGATAGTCGTTGCCGTTTATTTATCGTACAACCCCGATCATAGTCTGTTGGAGCGTTCGGTCAGGTTAGCGCGCGAGCAAGTGAACACTGTGTACATTTATGACAACGCTTCATCTGTGGCTCCACAGTTTGATATGTCAAATGTTCATGTCATTAGAAGTCCTCATAACGTTGGGGTTTGTGGGCTCAACGCCGTTATAGATTTTGCCTTTGAAGAGGGCGCTCATTTCATTGTTATTATGGATCAGGATAGTGAGCTTCCTGATGGTTTTATTCAACGTTCGATAGAAAAATATACTGAGGTTCCTGCAATTTACGCCCCGTCAATATATGATCGGGAGCGATTGATTACGAGTGAGTATAATCCAGAGGGTGTTGCGTCAGAATGTAGAATCTATCGAAATGCTACAGAATATGCATCAGTCGATTTCGTTGTTGGGTCAGGAATGATCATAAGTAAAAGGATTTGGTCGATAATTGGCTCGATGCGCGAGAGGTTTTTTTTAGATTGTGTTGACGTCGACTACTGTTTAAGAGCAAAGTCTCAGGGTGTCCAGATTATGGTTGACCATCAAGCAGTGATGAAGCACTCAATTGGTAATGGATATTTGTCTGTTTTTGGGAAGAAAGTGTCTAATCATAGTCCATTTAGGCATTTTTTGTACTATAGAAACTTGCTTGCCTTAGCTTTTTATGGAGAAGTTCCCCTCTATTGGAGGTTCGCGAAGGTTATTAAAATCCTCGCGCAGGTGGTGATTTATTCTTTGTTTTCAGGCGAAAGGTTACAAAATGCCGCCGCATTCTTTATAGCGTTTTTTGGTGTAAATAAGAAACTGGTGTTAAAGCGGGAAGATGAACCTGCAGTCTGTCTCGAGCGGAGGGAGTGCGGCGGAGTGGTGGTGGATATTAAGTCGACGTATAAGGAATATCTTTCTGGGCTGAACGAAGTTAAGGATCGAATTTCGTGAGTAAGAAATGTCTGCTTGTCATAAATGTAGATTGGTATTTTATGTTGCATTGGCTCGATAGGGCTAATATGTTGCAGTCTGAGGGCTATGAGGTTCATATTGCGGCATCGTTTACTGAAGATAAAAACAAACGACATTTAGTGAGTTTAGGGTTTTTTTGTCATGATTATCCTCTTGATAGAAAATCTTTTTCTTTTTTAAAGGAGATTCGGTCGGTTTATAGATTGGGTAGGTTGGTTTTGGCGTTGAAGCCAGATATAGTCCATACAATTACCGTAAAGCCCAATGTTTATGGCGGATTGCTTTCACGCTTGTTAAGTATTCCCTTAATTTGTAGCGTCACTGGATTGGGGGCGTTATTCTCCAACTCAGACAGTTTGAGTCGCCTTTTTAGGCGGTTCGTAATCATTTGCTATAAATTATCCTCAAAAACTCCTAACGTTAGATTTATTTTCGAGAACGATGAAGATCGTAAATTGTTGGCGAAACTTAACGCTGTCCCTTTGACGAAATCAGTCACGATTCGTGGCGCCGGAGTTGATGTTTGTGAGTATTCAGTTTCCCCACCCCCCAACGCTAGAAGTGTGCTTTTTGCCGCTAGGTTGCTTAAAAGTAAAGGCTTTTATGATTTAGTCGAAGCTAAGCGGCTAGCGGATGACAAAGGGCAACCTTTTAACGTTTTAGTTGCCGGTATTGTAGATACCGACGCGCATGATTGTATCCCATTAGATGACGTACTTGAGTATGACAGACTTGGGCTCATTCGTTGGTTAGGGCGTGTGGAAGACATGGCTGCCCTCATGAGGAATGTTGATCTGGTGGTTTTGCCGACTTCATATGGAGAGGGCGTTCCCAGAATACTGATAGAAGCAGCTTCATGTGGACGTCCGCTTGTTTCCTGTGACGTAAGAGGTAGTAGGGATATAGTCGTGCACGAATCAAATGGTATTTTAGTCAACACTAATAGCCCTGCCGATCTATATGAAGCGATCTGTAATATCTTAAACGACCCTGAATTGGCGCGAAAATATGGGATTAACTCGCGAGCGCTTGTCGAACGTGAATTTTCCAATGATCGCGTTATGTCCGATACGTTGCGTGTTTATAAAGACTTTTTGTGAGATTGTAATAGGTGATATATGGTTGAAATTATGACTCTGGATGTCGGTTGTGGGCAAAAAAAACTACCGGGATCTATCGGGTTGGATTTTTCTGCTATGTCCGACGCAGACTACGTAGTCGACTTGAATACGGATAAATTTCCATTTGATGACAATACCTTCGACTTTGTTTACTCCTCTCATTGTTTGGAGCACCTCACGGTAGAGGGGTTTATTAATGTATTGGAAGAGGTCTATAGGGTCCTTAAGGATGAGGGGGTTTTCTTTGTAACAGTGCCATATTTCAATTCGGGAGCTAACCTAGCAAATCCGTTTCATAACAACTTGATTTGCTTTAATGAACACACATTTCGTTTTTTTTCGTCTTCTTTCGAGTGTGTGGCATTGGATGCTTCTTACTATGCGACGCCCGCTTGTCCCCAATGGGGACTTCGTTATTCCGCGAATTCAGAAGTTGGTGTTGAGTTTGAAACTACATATATAAATTTTTATTACTTTTCACGATATGATTCGCTGTCAGAGGAGGAAAAGTATCTAGCTCGGTGTTCGAAATCGGACGTTGTAGATCAAATATCATATGGGCTAAAAGCGGTGAAGCCTTGCCCAACTAGAGCGGAAACTGCTCCTATTCAACACGGTAGTATCACCGAGCACTTTCTAAAACAGGTCAGCTATATGAAAGATCAGCTTGTCTTTTTGGAGCAGCGAAACGCTTTGGGTTTTATTGATGATATAGGAGTCGACGAAAAAAGTTTTTATATGAAGGGTGAGGGGGTTGTTGTTTTTGACGGACAAATGATTTCTGTATATGAGGCGGTTTACCTTTTAGATAAGCGTATTCAGAAGCTTCAGCGTATTATAGATTCACATATTGTACAAGGTGAATAAATTAGATCGAGCATGCATCAAAATTTTTTCCTAGGTGTGATTCCTTAACGTAATATTCATTATTATGTTTTATATTACCACGTGGATTTTTATTGAAACTGGGTTTTATGATGGCTGCTTCTGGATTGGGGATAACTCGTGACTCTATCGTTGAACTTACAGCATTGTTGAAGAACGCTCGATTCGTTACTCACTTCCAACCCATAGTCGACCTCCGTCGTGGCGGGCTAATAGGCTTTTAAGTCCTCATTCGCGGCCCGTATTTCAGCCCATTACAGTATCCCGACGCCCTGTTTCGTACCGCTATAGAGTGCGGTCTTGAACTAGAGCTTGAGCTAGCATATCGTAAGGGTACGTTGGAAAATTACGCTGAACTGCGTCCCGGATCAAAACTGTTTCTAAACATCAGCGCCTCGTTGTTGGGATCGGATAAGCATCAGGAAGGCTTCACTGAGGAGCTGCTCAAAGAGCTCGATATCCCGATGTCGGATATTGTGATAGAGCTGTCTGAACAACATCCTTTTGACAACTATGGTCTAACTGTCGCCGCTGTAGAGCACTATCGCAAGATGGGTTTTGCGATTGCCATCGATGATCTGGGTAGCGGTTATTCTGGCCTTAAGCTCTGGAATGAGTTGCGCCCTGAATACGTCAAAATTGACATGCACTTTATCTCGTCTGTTGATCGCGATCCGGTGAAAAAAGAGTTTGTACGCTCCATCTGCAATATCGCCCAGGCAATGCACTGTATGGTGATCGGGGAGGGGGTGGAGCGAATGGAGGAGTTACGCGCCCTGCAGCAGCTGGGTGTGAATATCGGGCAGGGGTACTTCCTAGGGCGACCCACCTCCGCACCAAAAGCAGAAGTGGATAAGAGTTTTATCCTGGTCGACCAACTGGATACCAGCGCGGTAAAAGTAATGGATAGCGGTGATACCGCATTCAGTCTCTTGCGCTCATCACCCACCCTGGATCCCGATGACAAGATCGGATATGTCAGCAAATTGTTTCGGCAGAATCCTGAACTAACGACTATCCCGGTGTTGGTCGACGGTAAGCCGATTGGTGTTGTTCTGAAGAGCGAATTGCTGGAGATGTTCTCGACTCAGTACGGACGAGCGCTGTACGAAAACAAGCCAGTGCGCAAGATGCTTAGCCAGAAGGTACTTGTGGTTGAGAGCAGTACCACTTTGTCGCGAGTGTCCCAGATCGTGACCAATCAGGATGAGTTTGCCTTGAAGCAAGACATCATAATCACCCAGGATGGCGTCTATCTGGGCATGGGTAGCGTGCGTGACCTGCTGAAACGCATTACCGAGCTGAAGATCCGTAACGCCCGTTATGCCAACCCTCTGACCTTGCTCCCCGGTAACGTGCCGATAAACCGTGAGATCGATATGCTGTTGCGCCAACTGATTGATTTCCGGGTGGCCTATTTCGATCTCAACAACTTCAAGCCGTACAACGATTGTTACGGTTACTCCAAAGGTGACCAGGTGATCCGCTTGATGGGCGAGTTGCTTAACCGCCATGCTCAAGGCAACAACAATTTTGTCGGCCATATTGGTGGTGATGATTTTGTGGTGATCTTCCGCAGTGCGGACTGGCAGGAGTGTTGTGATCGGATCATCTCCGAGTTTGATGACCAGGTACGGGCGTTCTACTCACCGCAGGATCTGCAGCGAGAGGGGATCGAAGCTTTGGACCGTAATGGTAACCCGACCTTTTTTCCACTACTGGGATTGGCCATTGGTGTTGTGCATCCGGATGCCAGTCGTTGTGACTCACACAATGAGGTAGCGGAGCTGGCGACCCTGGCGAAAAAAGAAGCCAAGGCGCTGCCAGGTAGCGCGCTGTTTATATCCCGCCGTCGCGGACGGGATGACCACATCGATCCACTCAGTTGACTGTCGTGTGCTGCTTGCCTGAAAGAGCACGTATCGCTTGGTCGGTGGTGAAGAACACCTGTCCTTCACCCAAGTGTTCGATAAATGCGGTATTCAACAGCTGATCCATCACCGGACCTTTTACTTCTGCCAGGTGCAGGGTGATCTCCTCATCGCGCAATTTGAACACTAGGTTTTCCAGCGTCTCCAGTGCGCTGGCATCGATAAAATTCACCGCATTACAGATCAGCACCACGTGCCGCAGGCTCTTTTGTTCAACACACTGGGCAAGCACAAACTCTTCCACATAACGGGTGTTGGCGAAATACAGGCTCTCATCAATACGCAGCGCGAGCGTATCGTTATAGGTGGTTACATCATGGCGTTCGATGTTGCGGAAATGCTCGCTGTTACCCACGCGGCCGACGACTGCAATGTGCGGTTGGCTGGACCGGTACAACAACAGGGCGATGGAGATGCCGATGCCGGAGAGAATGCCGAGTTCTACTCCCAGCACCAATACCAGCACAAAGGTGGCCAGCAGTGTCAGAGCATCGGCCTTGTTGAACCGCCAACACTGCCGGAAGGAGGAAAAATCGATCAATGGTATAACCGCCATCACAATCACTGCGCCTAACGTGGCTTTAGGCAGATAATAGAAAAGTGGTGTCAGGAACAGCAGGCTCAGAAGTACAAGGAATGCAGAGATCAGGGAGGCGATCGTGGTCTGGGCGCCTGCGCTGTGGTTTACCATAGAGCGGCCAAAACCGCCGGCGACAGGGTAGGTGCCCGAGATGGCCGAACCCAGATTGGCGACCCCCAGAGCGATCAGCTCCTTATTGGGATCAATCCGCTCCCGGCGTTTGCTGGCCAATACGGTCCCCACGGATACACTCTCTAAGAAACCGATCAGGGCGATCAAAAGCGCAGGCACAAAGAGGTCTTGCCAGAGAGCAATATCAATCCTGATCGCACACAGGTCCGGCAACCCGGTAGGGATTGAGCCTACTGTGGAGACCCCTGCGTTAGTGTCCAGCTGCCAGCCCCAGACCATCAGGCTGCCGACAATAAGGGCGAACATGGGACCTGCTTTGCAGATGGGCTGTGCAATCCAGGTAGGGATGCGCAGCGACTGCAGTAAACAGCAAAGTTTGCCTTTGGTGAACCACAATACAAACAGCGAGGTGAAACCTACCAGCAAGGTAATTTGGCTGATCTCGTTGGTGTGATTCGCCAGGAAGCCAAACACTTCCCAGATATGCAGTTCTCGGGGAATATCCAGACCGCTGAAATATTTAATCTGGCTGACTGCGATCATCAGCGCAGCGGCACTGGTAAAACCGGAAGTCACCGAGTGGCTTATAAAGTTAACGATCGAGCCCAGCTGTAGGGCGCGTAGTAGCAGCAATAGGATGCCCACTAACAGAGAGAGGTTAACCGCCGCATTGATGTAGGTGTCGGTGCCCTGTTCTGCAAACTGGCCTATAGTCGAGCCGACCAACAAGGAAACAATGGCCACAGGGCCAACGGCGAGAGAGCGACTGCTGCCGAGTAAGGCATATAACATCAGCGGCAGAATGCTGGCATAAAGACCGTATTGTGGTGGCAGGCCGGCCAGGAAGGCGTACGCCATCCCCTGTGGCACCAGCATAATGGCCACGATCACACCCGCCAGCAGATCGCTGATGAATGTGCTGCGTTGGTAGCTCTGCAGCCACTGCGCAAGGGGGAAGGTGTTGACCAGTGGACGCATTGCGTCAAACCTCTACCAATAAAAGTGGGATGGTTGTCTATAGTTAAATATTCTATGTATATGTTTAATGATTATAATCAATCTTCGGTGCAGTGCACTATCGATGCTATATTTTTTCGAATTTTCAGTAGGTTATGGTGCCAATTTGAATCTTTGTGTGGGTCCAGATGTTTGATCATTCCGATGTAGAGATACACTCCTGCGATGTGGTGTATGACGGATTTTTCGAGATGCACAAGTTACATCTCAGCCATGCTTGTTTTGCGGGCGGCAGGGTAGAAATTACCCGCGAACTCTTTGTTCGTGGTGAGGCCGTATGTGTGCTGTTATACGATCCTGCCAAAGAGTCTGTGGTGATGATTGAGCAGTTTCGTGTGGGGGCGCTCGACCACCCACGCAGTCCCTGGTTGTTGGAGCTGGTGGCAGGCATCGTTGAGCAGGGGGAAACCTGTGAAGAAGTTGCTCACCGTGAAGCGGATGAGGAAGCAGGGGCAACCCTGACCGAATTGGTACCGATCACCCGCTATCTGGTCAGCCCTGGGGGCACCAATGAGTGGATCTCGCTCTATTGTGCACGTGTGGATAGCGCCCAAATGGGAGGCGTTCACGGGCTGGAAACAGAGGGAGAGGATATTCGTGTCCAAGTGTTGCCATGCAAACAGGTTTTTGAGATGGTCGCGGAAGGTCGAATCGACAACGCACCGTCGATCATCGCCCTACAGTGGTTACAACTGAATCGGGATGATCTGAATCAGCGCTGGCTGACGTAAAGCTGAAATGCGTAGGATTCAAGGTGTTGGTAAAAACCGCTTTCTATACGAAATGGACTTTACGCTGAAACGACAGGTTTCAAAAGTTTTGTAGAGGGTATTTGCAAGATCTGCAATGACGGTGAACGGACGATGATGAAGGCAGAATTTATTAATCCATTTCTTACATCGATGACCAATGTGCTCTCTACGATGGCTCAGATTGAGTCTCGACCAGGGCAGCCCGCAGTGAAAAAAAGCGCTACTGCTCTCGGCGCTGTGACCGGCATTATCGGTATGGCAGGGGAGCAACTTAAGGGCTCATTTGCAGTGTCGTTTTCCGAGCCGGTCATCTATGCAATCACCAAACGGATGTTAGGTGAGGAAGTTTCCAACGTTAACGAAACCGTCACCGACATGGTGGGTGAGTTGACCAATATGGCCACGGGTGGGGCGAAGGCGCTACTGGCGGAAAAAGGTTTTGATTTTGATATGGCTGTGCCAGTCATGGTGAGTGGCAAAGACCACAAGATTGAACACTCCTCCAGTGGACCGACCATCATTCTGCCGTTTGAGACCGATTACGGTGACTTCTTTATCGAAATCAGCTTCATCAAGGTTTCCTGATCCTATCAAATTCATCTCAGCGGCCCCCGTCTATCTGGTATCCTGTCAGAAAGTGGGGCCGATATCCCCTTGTACTCAATTGCGTTAAGATAACGTTGGTCCAATAAACAGCGCTCCAGAGGGCGCGTTAGGTAGCTGATGAAACGTAAATACATCCCTGATCTACGCAAACAGATGGCTCAGTGTGAAGCCAACTATATGCGTCTGATGAAGCTGATGCCGGACTTGGATAACGTCGACGAGCGCTGTTACCAGGTGGCTTGGCCAGATCATCAGGCCAGCTTGCGTCTGGAGGTAGAGGAGCGTTTCACCTATACCACTACTGTGAAAGTAAGCCAGCAGCATGATCACGATTCACCGTGGCTGTTTGCGCCCGAGCTGGTGGTGCGTTTGTACCACGACGCCAGTACGGCAGAAGTGGTGTGTTCTCGCCACAAGCAGCTTGCAGGTGCGTACACCTACCCCAACAAATGCATGCGCCACCCGGACGAGAAGATTCAGCTCAACGAATACCTCGGTGAATGGCTCACCCACTGCATCAGTCACGGTCATGTGATGGAACCTGTCTTTGTCGGCTGAACAGAAGGCTGATCCACAATGCTGAAATTGATTCAGGTAACGGATCTGCACCTGCAGGCCGATCCTGCCGAAAAAATGCAGGGTGCTGTGATCGAGCAGCGCTGGTTGACTGTTTTCAAGCATATCCAACGTTATCATTCCAATGCCGATCTGCTGGTGCTGACCGGTGACCTGGTGCATCACTGCGGACCGGTGGCTTATCAGCGTCTGGTGAAACAGCTCGATGAACTGAACCTGCCAGCTGTCTGGTTACCTGGAAATCATGATGATCCGAAACAGATGCGCCAGTACGGTACAGCAGCACTCAACCGCAAAATCATTGATCTAGCAGGCTGGCGACTGGTGTTGCTGGATTCCACCGCCCATGCTGACGGTTTGGGTGGGGGCAGCTTGGCGCAGTCTGAACTGGATTTCCTGCAAGATACCCTGAATAACTCAGAGGACGCGCATCTGATGGTGCTGGTACACCACAACCCGATTCATCTGGGCAGTGGCTGGCAGGACCCAATATCGTTGGGCAATGCGGATGCGTTCTGGCGCTGTCTCTCCATGTCTCAGGCTGTTCGTTGTGTGTTGTTTGGGCATGTGCATCAGGCGTGGGATCTGTCTGAACAGGGTATCCGGCTATTCTCTTCGCCTGCTGTGGCGCCCCAATACAAAGCGTGCAGTGATAGTGTAGTGCTGGAGGATGATCCGCAGAAAACGGGGCCGGCCTATGCCGTCTATCAGCTTACAGACAGCGGTCAGATCAACGCAAACGTCGTCCGGCTGTAGTCCCGGTTGCACGGCCGTCAGCGGTCGGGTAACGTCTCTTCAATCCTGATACTGCATTATTCTCAGTTCAGGCCGATAAGATATGAGCTCGAGGTTTGAGGAGTATTGATGCAGACACCTCTGTTTATCTACGTGCATGGCTTTAACAGCTCGCCGTCGTCTATCAAGGCGCAGTTGATGGGGCAGTATCTGGGTGAGGCTCAGATCGACGTTGATTATGAAGTACCGGAACTCTCTCACTGGCCGGCGCAAGCAATTAAACAACTGGAAACGCTGATTGAAGCAGCTGCGGATCGCCCGGTTACACTGATCGGCAGTTCCCTGGGAGGGTACTACAGCACCTGGCTGGCGGAAAAATACAGCCACGTCCGGGTAGTATTGGTAAACCCTGCCGTGCGGCCCTATGCGTTGCTGGAAGACTGGCTGGGAGAGAACGAAAACCTCTATACCCACGAGCACTACGTGCTAACCCGGGATCATTTGCAGCAGTTGCTGGAGATCGACTGTGAGCAGATTCACGATCCGTCCCGCTACCTGCTGCTGACACAAACGGCTGACGAAACGCTGGATTACCGTGAAGCGGTGGATAAGTTTGCGCTGTCTCCGCAGTTTGTACAGCCGGGTGGAAGCCATGGGTTTGACCGCTTCCAGGATCTGATTCCCGCGATACTGGCGTTTAGCCAGGGGCGTGTTGAATTGCCGTCCGCGAACCCTCTTAGTTAGTCGTCACGTCGCTAAGGATTTAATAGATGACGAAACAATATACAGCTGATGCGATTGAAGTCCTCAGCGGACTGGAGCCGGTACGGCGCCGTCCCGGTATGTATACCGAAACCGATCGTCCGAACCACCTGGCCCAGGAAGTAATTGATAACTCCGTGGACGAGGCCCTGGCCGGTCATGCCAAGCAGATTGATGTTGTCCTGCATAAAGACCAGTCCATCTCCTGTAGCGATGATGGCCGCGGCATGCCGGTGGATATTCACCCGGAGCAGGGGGTGAGTGGTGTAGAGCTGATTCTCTGCAAGCTGCACGCCGGTGGTAAGTTCAACAACGACAACTACAACTACTCCGGTGGTTTACACGGGGTAGGTGTATCAGTCGTGAATGCCCTGTCCCGCCTGCTGGAGGTGACCGTTAAACGTGACGGTCAGGTATACCGCATCGGTTTTGCCGACGGTGAGAAAGTATCGGATCTGGAAGTGGTCGATACCTGCGGTAAACGCAATACCGGTACCACGGTGCGCTTCTCCCCTAACCCTAAGTACTTCGACTCACCGAAGTTCAGCGTGACTCGCCTCAAGCATATGCTGCGCGCCAAGGCCGTGCTGTGTCCTGGGCTCAAAGTGACCTTTACCAACCTGACCGGCGCCGAGAAAGAGAAAGATGAGTGGTGCTATGAAGATGGTCTGACCGCCTACCTGCAGGGCACCACCCAGGTCTATGAAACCTTGCCGGCGGAGCCGTTCTCCGGCTCACTGCAGGGTGAAGAGGATGCCGTTGAGTGGGCGGTGCAGTGGCTGCCGGAAGGCGGCGAGCTGACCTGTGAAAGCTACGTCAACCTGATCCCAACCGCACAAGGTGGTACCCACGTTAACGGTATGCGTTCCGGCCTGTTGGATGCAATGCGGGAGTTCTGTGAATTCCGCAACCTGTTGCCCCGTGGCGTCAAACTGACCGCTGATGATATCTGGGACAAATGTGCCTATGTGCTCTCCGCGAAGATGCGCGACCCGCAGTTCGCCGGTCAGACCAAGGAACGCCTCTCCTCCCGTCATGTGGCGGCGTTCATTACCGGTGCTATCAAGGATGCCTTCTCTCTGTGGCTGAACCGCCATGTGGAAGAGGGCGAGAAGTTGGCGGAGATGGTGATCTCCAACGCCCAGCGTCGCCAGCGCTCCAACAAGAAGGTGGTGCGTAAGAAGGTTACCCAGGGGCCTGCCCTGCCGGGTAAGCTGGCTGACTGTTCCGGTGCTGACGCAACCCAGTCTGAGCTGTTCCTGGTGGAGGGGGACTCCGCAGGTGGTTCTGCCAAACAGGCACGTGAGCGTGAGTTCCAGGCGATCCTGCCGCTGCGCGGTAAGATCCTCAACACTTGGGAAGTGGAATCTCCGGATACCATGGGTTCTCAGGAGATCCACGATATTTCGGTGGCCATTGGTGTTGATCCGGGCTCCGATAACCTGGATGGCCTGCGTTACGGCAAGATCTGTATCCTTGCCGATGCGGATTCCGACGGCATGCACATCGCCACCCTGCTTTGCGCCCTGTTTGTGCGCCACTTCCGTCCATTGGTGGCAGCAGGACACGTCTATGTGGCGATGCCACCGCTGTACCGTATCGATGTGGCGAAAGAGGTGTACTACGCCCTGGATGACGGCGAGCGTGACGGCATCATCGACCGTATTCGTGCCGAGCGTAAGAATGCCAAGATCGGCGTACAACGCTTTAAGGGACTGGGCGAGATGAACCCATTACAGCTGCGTGAAACTACCATGGCGCCCGACACACGTCGCCTCGTGCAGCTGATGGTTGAACCGGGTGACGGCACCAATGAAACCATGGATATGTTGCTGGCCAAGAAGCGCTCCAGCGACCGTAAGAGCTGGCTTGAGACCAAAGGAAACCTCGCGGAGGTGTAAGGTGATGCGACCGGTACGCGGCTTTACCATCGTTGAACTGGTGATCGTCATTGCATTGTTGGGTGTTCTGGCGGCGGTGGCGCTGCCACGTTTTCTCGATATTGGCAACAATGCCCGACAAGCGGTGCTGGAGCACCTGGAGGGCAAGTTGCACTCCATCGCCAACCTGGTGCATGCGGAAGCCGTGTTGAAAAGTGTCCAGAACCAGGCCCGTAACGACAGCGATGTGGTGATCGAAGGGATGACCGTGGAGCTGAAATACGGTTACCCCGAAGCGCGGGTCAGTACCGCAGGTCACGCCGACATCATGGATCTGCTGGAGCTTCAGCTCTCCTCCGGACTGGCGGTCGACACCAGCACAAATAACCGCGTGCGGATCGGCTACAACAACAGCAACAACGGCTGTTACGTGCAGTACCAGGAGGCGGATGCTGATGCCGCAGCGCCAAACCCGTATCAGGTGACATTGGTCACCACCGGCTGTAACTGAAGCTGGAAGAACAGTTGAAGGGTGGTGTAACCACCCTTGCAGAGAACAATTAAGGAATCCTGATGAGCGTAGAAACCACGTTTACCGAGGGTGGTGAGCGCATTGCGCTGCGAGACTTTACCGAGAAAGCGTATCTGGATTACTCCATGTACGTGATCCTGGACCGTGCCCTGCCGCATATTGGCGACGGCATGAAACCGGTTCAACGCCGTATTGTGTACGCCATGTCCGAGCTGGGCCTGAGCGCCACGGCTAAATTCAAAAAATCGGCCCGTACGGTGGGTGACGTGCTGGGTAAATTCCACCCGCACGGTGACTCTGCCGCCTACGAGGCGATGGTGTTGATGGCACAGCCGTTCAGCTACCGCTACCCGCTGGTCGACGGCCAGGGTAACTGGGGCTCCCAGGATGATCCTAAATCCTTTGCGGCGATGCGTTATACCGAATCGCGCCTGGCGCGTTATTCGCAGGTCCTGCTGCGTGAAGTGGGACAGGGCACCGTTGACTGGATTCCAAACTTTGACGGAACCCTGAACGAACCTGCTGTACTACCGGCTCGTTTGCCAAACGTGTTGCTGAACGGCGGCACCGGTATCGCCGTGGGTATGGCCACGGATATCCCACCGCATAACCTGCGGGAAGTGGGCAATGCCTGTATCCATCTGTTGGATAACCCGGAAGCCACGCTGGAAGACTTGTGCCAGATTGTGCCGGGGCCGGATATGCCAACGGCGGCAGAGATCATCACGCCGCGCCACGAGCTGCGTAAGCTCTACTCTACGGGGCGTGGTTCGGTGCGTATGCGTGCCGTCTATGAAAAAGAGCAGGGCGAAATTGTGATCACCGCACTGCCGTACCAGACATCTGGCGCGAAAGTGTTGGAGCAGATCGCCCAGCAGATGCAGCAGAAGAAGCTGCCAATGGTCAGCGACCTGCGCGATGAATCCGATCACGAAAATCCAACCCGTCTGGTGATCGTGCCGCGCTCCAACCGTGTGGATATCGAGCAATTGATGGCGCACCTGTTTGCCTCCACCGATCTGGAGCGCACCTACCGTGTGAACCTGAACATGATCGGTGTGGATGGCAAACCGCAGGTGAAGAACCTGCGCATGATCCTGGGCGAGTGGCTGGGCTGGCGTACCCAGATCGTAACCCGTCGTTTGCAGCACCGTTTGCAGAAAGTGCTGGATCGTCTGCACATCCTCGAAGGTTTGATGGTGGCCTACCTCAACATCGACGAGGTAATTGCGATCATCCGTAACGAGGACGATCCGAAGCAGGAACTGATGAACCGCTTTGGCCTGACCGATATCCAGGCCAACGCCATTCTGGATCTGAAACTGCGTCACCTGGCGAAACTGGAAGAGTTCAAGATTCGTGGTGAGCAGGACGAGCTGGAAGAGGAGCGCAAACAGCTGGAAGCGATCCTCGGATCAGACAGCCTGATGCGTAAGCTGATCAAGGAAGAGATCACCGAAGCCGTGGAAGAATACGGTGATGAGCGTCGTTCCCCGATTGTTGAGCGTGACGAAGCACAGGCTTTCAGTGAAAAAGACCTGCTCTCTTCCGATCCGGTCACTGTGGTGATCTCCAAGCAGGGCTGGATTCGTGCTGCCAAGGGCCACGATGTGGATGCCGTGGGCCTGAATTACAAGTCGGGTGACGGCTTCAAGCTGGCCTGTAAGGGGCGCACCAACCAGCCAACGTTGCTGCTGGATTCAACCGGGCGCAGTTACACGCTGGATACCCATACCCTGCCATCGGCAAGGGGCCAGGGTGAGCCGGTGACCGGTAAGATTACCTTGCCAAAAGGCGCCACCATCGATGCGGCTGTAGCGGGTAAGGATTCTGATCGGGTATTGCTGGCCAGCGATGCGGGCTATGGCTTTGTCGCCAAATTGGCCGACCTGACCTCCAAGACCAAGAATGGTAAAGCGGTGCTGACGTTGCCGAAGGGGGCGAAAGTGGTGACGCCGCAGCAGCTGGAGAATACCGCGGACATGCTGCTGGCTGCGGTGACCAACGAGGGCCGGATGCTGATCTTCCCAGTGGCGGAACTGCCGGAGTTGGCACGTGGCAAGGGCAACAAGATTATCAACATCCCTTCTGCCCGTGCTGCTGCCCGTGAGGAAATTCTGGTTGCGCTGACTGCGTTTAATCCGGATGACATGCTGGTGGTGCATTCCGGCCGCCAGCACCACAAGCTTAAGGGCAGTGATCTCGAGCACTACCGGGGTGAGCGTGGACGACGGGGTAACAAACTGCCACGGGGTTATCAGCGGGTTGATCGATTGGAAGTGATCAGCGCTGAATAAGCCAGGCGGGCGCCTTAAAAGGTGTTAGCCGCATTGTAAAAACGGGCAGGTTGAAACCTGCCCGTTTTGGTCTAGGCTGGATTAACTGAGCCGCAAGTAAACCGAATACCTTTGCTGTTCGAATAACCAATCACAGATGACGAAAAGGGATTTGAAAGAGCGCCAATGGAAGGGCATTTACTCAATCAGCGATACAAAAAGCGGACGGCGTTGCTGGCAACATTGTTGGCCACAGCAATGCTTACACTGGGCGGATCGCTCCTCTACAACCTGGTGAAGCTCAGGCAAAGCTGGGTCGATTACAGTTATGAAACCAGTGCCCGCGGAGATGCGTTGGCGCGCATTCATCGTGCTGTTGGCTACGGTGGTTTTATCCACCACTACAAAAACTACGTCTTACGTCAGGACCAAACCTATCTCGACCGGCTTGCGCTGGATATCGATGAAACGCGCAATGCCCTCAATTCATACAGTCGTCTTGAGCTGACCATGAAAGAGCAGGTTGCGCTGCGCACCATCCGAAAAACCTTTGAGGCTTATATGGCATCCGTACGCAGTGCCGAGCTGGGCGTCGTGGAGGGTGTTCAGCCTGCCATTCTGGAGAAGCGGGTAGAGATCAGCGACAGGACTGCAATTGAAGCACTGGCTGTATTACAGCGTGCTTATGATGCTTACAACGCGGGGGCCGCCGAGCGGATCCAGTCGGAGTTTAATTTTCTGATCAACGTTTTGTTGATGGGATTGCTGGCGGTACCGATCATCGGCTTCTGGGCGCATGGACATATGGGGCTGCTGGAACGCCTGGTGGAAAATATCCTGGCCCGGCGCGAGATGCAGCAGCAATTGCTGGCACGGGAGCAGGAAGCCCAGCAGGCGCATCGGCGCAGCGAGCAGTACCGTGATCTGGCGTACCGATGCTCTTTAACCCAGATTCCCAACCGGCAAGCCTTCCAGGAAGCAGCCGCGGCCGCTCTGGACTCCGCCCGGGAAAGCCGGGAAAAACTGGCAGTGCTTTACGTGGATGTGGATGACTTCAAACGGATCAATGATGAGCATGGTCACCCGGTCGGTGACAAGGTCCTGACTGAGATTGCCTGTCGTCTGGACAGCATTCTGCGCGAAGAAGATCTGGTCGCGCGTATCGGTGGTGACGAGTTTGCCATCCTGATCTTTGGGCGTGATGTGCTCAAGGCAAAAGACCAGCTTGCGTCCCGTATTCTGGATGTGCTGAATGACCCCTTTGACCACATCGTTGATAATTTGCGAGTGAGCTGTTCTGTAGGTGGGGCGATCGGCCCGGATCACGGCGACGATGTGGATACTCTGTTGCGCGAAGCCGATACACGCATGTATGTGGTGAAAAGGAGTGGCAAAAACGGTGCGATGATCGGTTAGGATGGCGTTAGCCGTTTTAGTGGGTGCTTTCAGCCTGTTGTTTCAGTTTGGTCAGCAGGTGGTTGCACTGCTTCTCAAACAGTGTCTGGTAGCGTTTTTCTACCTTGTGGATAAGTACCTTGTCCTCATCTTCGCGGCGGATGTCCGCATCTTTCAGCAGCGCCCGCTTGATATCCGGTGCTTCGGTCAGGGCGGTGTGGCTGATCAGCTCGTTACTCTGCGTGGTACGGGTCAGGAAGCGGGATTCCTCCTGCAGGATTGCTGGTTTGCCCTTTTGGCCACGCACCAAAGCAATGTGCAGGTTCATAACCGGCTGGAACTGCCCGATACGCTGTTTATTGAAGCCTTTGTATAACAATACGAACAGCAGGCCTGCGCAGAGTGCGTTGATGCCGTGGGCATCTTTCTCGACCGGCGCGGCAAAGTTGATCTGTAGATCCCCATTTTTCAGCGTTTCCAACTGTCCGCTGTAGATATGTGCAACCTGAGCTGCCAGCTGGGCGTAGATCGCGAGCAGCTCATCGCGTTCTGCCGCATCGGCGTATTCGGCGTGGGCGCTGGTGGCATCGATATACAGCAGATAGGCCGCATCGTCCGGTGTTAGCATCAGCTCCATCTCGTGCTCAAAGGAGTACAGCGTCAGTTGTTCTTCGTCACGGCCGCGGCGACGCAGCGGATTCTCTTTGGCTGCTGCTTTTTCGGTCTTTTGATTGAGCGGTTGTTCCTCCAGCTCTATCGCAGGTGCATCCGCTTCGGTAGCAGGCGCTATGTGTTCGTCGGTGGCTGGCTCTTCTTCTGCTTTTGCAGAGTGGTCAGGTGTTAACTGTGGTGCGGGTTGTGCAGGTTCAGGGCGAAGCAACTCAACCAGATCGTGGTTTGCTGTCGCTTCTGCCGTGGTTTCCGGGGCTGTATCCGGCTCGTCGGCGGGGTAGTCCTCGACTACTTCGTTCTGCGTAAGCGGCACGGCGGTGTCGGTTGCCCGGCAACGGTACCACAGCACAATGGCCGTCAGGCTGGCGCTGATCAGGGCGATCAACAGGCCAAGCAACAGCTGGCGTTGCATCACTTGCTGCAGGGGTTTGGGGGCAAGCCAGAGAGTCAGGGTGCCGATGCGGCGTTCCTGTTGCATCATCTGACGTTGGATATTGATCCCTTCATTTTCACCTGCGCGGGCAATGACCTGGTCCTGGGCGTCGGTAAGCTGCAGACCAGTCACATGTTCCAGCTCAGCCAGTTCCTGCAGCAGGTAGTTGGTGCTGATGCGGTCGTCGGCCAGTATCAGGGGGCGGATCAGGAAGGTGGTCTGTTTGGCCAGTGAGTGTCCCAGACGGCGTGTTTCCGCTTCGGCCTGCTGGTTGGAGGCGAACCATAAATACCCGCCACCCAGCAGCAGGCTGCCGAGAAACACTACGGCGGCAATCAGCGACAGGGATCTGGCTGAGAAAATGGCGGGGCGGTTGTCCGTGCTCACGTTAATATGGCTTGAATCAGATACTGAAAATCAAAATATAGAAAAGGTTCCGCTGACGGCGGTTCCATTTAACCAGTTACAAACGGGGTTTTATCTCCTTATCACCTCGTTTCGGCCGCGAAGCCGGGTTCATTAGGCCTCTGCAAGCGACAAACGTTCAATCATAGCAGGAGATTTCGGGAAGGGTTAATTCAATTCCGCGAAGAGTAGCCATGACCCGGAACTCTCACGGCGCTATAATGGGGCGATTACTGATCGGGAAGATAACTTCATGAATGTAGAAGAGTACATGATCGAGCTGGGCCAGCAGGCACGCGACGCAGCTCGTTTGATTGCAAAAGCCTCCACAGGCACCAAGAATACAGCGCTGCTGGCGATGGCTGATGCTATCGATAGCAGCCGTGAAGCGCTGCACGCAGCAAACCTGAAAGATCTGGAAAACGGCCGTGCCAACGGTCTGGACGATGCCATGCTGGATCGTCTGGAACTGACTCCCGCACGTATCGATACCATGATTGAAGGTTTGCGTCAGGTGGCAGGTCTACCCGATCCCGTAGGTGCCATCACTGACCTGAACTACCGTCCAACCGGTATCCAGGTGGGTAAGATGCGCGTGCCACTGGGTGTGATCGGCATCATCTACGAATCCCGTCCGAATGTGACCGTGGAAGCGGCGAGCCTGTGTCTGAAGTCCGGCAATGCAACCATCCTGCGTGGTGGTTCCGAGGCGATCAATTCCAACCAGGCGGTGGCTGAGTGCATCAAGGCGGGTCTGAAATCTGCCGGTCTACCGGAAAGTGCGGTACAGGTGGTTGAAACCACCGACCGTGCGGCCGTGGGTCAACTGATCACCATGCCGGAATATGTGGATGTGATCGTACCGCGCGGCGGCAAGGGCCTGATCGAGCGCATCAGCCGTGATGCCAAGGTCACCGTGATCAAGCACCTGGATGGTATCTGCCACGTCTACATCGATAGTGATGCGGATAAGGCCAAGGCGGTTAACGTGGCGATCAACGCCAAAACCCACCGCTACGGTACCTGCAACACCATGGAAACCCTGCTGGTGAACAAGGCCATTGCGGCTGAAGTGCTGCCGGAGCTGGCGGAGCGCTACCAGGCGATCGGTGTTGAGCTGCGCGGCTGTGAAGCAACCCGGGAGCTGCTACCGTACATCAACGAAGCGGTTGAAGAGGACTGGTCCACCGAGTACCTGGCACCGATCCTGTCGATCAAGCTGGTTGAGGATATGGCGGAAGCGATCCGTCACATCAACAAGTACGGCTCTCATCACACCGATGCGATTATCACCGAGAACTACACCAAGTCCCGCGCGTTCCTGCTGGAGGTGGATTCCAGCTCGGTGATGGTGAACGCGTCCACCCGTTTTGCGGATGGTTTCGAATACGGTCTGGGTGCCGAGATCGGTATCTCCACCGATAAGATCCATGCCCGTGGCCCGGTGGGTCTGGATGGCCTGACGTCCGAAAAATACGTGGTCCTTGGCGACGGTCATATCCGCAAGTAAGTGGAGTCTCTGGTGAACCAGGCGTTTGTTTTTATGGGCGGGACTTTTGATCCCGTCCATAACGGCCACCTGCGTACCGCGCTCGAGATCCAGCAGTGGCTGGATGTGCCCCAAGTCAGTCTGATTCCGTCGAAACAACCGGTGCACCGAGATGCGCCGGGTTGTACGTCGGAGCAGCGCCTGGCGATGGTGGACGCGGCTGTCGCGGATGAGCCTTCGCTGCGGGCGGATGCCCGCGAAGTGACCTCGGATAAACCCTCCTACACTTTGCTGACCCTGCAGGGCTTACGTGAGGAGTTGGGGGAAACCATGCCGATCTGCATGGTGATGGGGATGGATGCGTATCTGACGCTGCCAGGCTGGCACCAGTGGCTCGAGTTTCTGGACTATGCCCACATCATCGTGGTGGCACGTCCGGGCTATCACTTTGAGCCCGATGAAACCATGCAAGGCTTTACCCGGGCCAACCGGGTGCATGACACGGCGACGCTGCTGAGTAAACCCGCCGGGCATGTCCTGATCCATGAGATGACGCCGTTAGGCATTTCAGCCACCCAGGTGCGCCAGCTGGTCACCGATGGCTACTCGCCCCGTTACCTAATTCCCGATCCGGTATGGGCGTATATACAAGACAATAACCTCTACGGTTATACAACCAATTGAACTGAGAAGATGCAGACAGAAAAACTGATCGAACTGGTTTCCAGCATTCTGGAAGACATGAAAGCCAAAGACATTACCCTGCTGGATGTGCGCGGTAAGTCCTCTATTACCGACTATATGATCATCGCGAGCGGAACTTCCTCCCGTCACGTGGTCTCAACTGCTCAGGACGTGGCAGAGAAGGTTAAAAAAGCGGGCGTGCAGCCAATGGGTGTTGAAGGTCAGCAGGTGGGCGACTGGATCCTGGTTGACCTGGGTGACCTGGTGGTACATGTGATGATGCCGGATGCACGCAGCTTCTACGACCTTGAACGCCTCTGGAGTATCGACGAGACCGAGAGCGAGGTTCAGTAAACCCGATGAGAGTGCGCCTGATCGCCATCGGCGGCAAGATGCCGCGCTGGGTAACCGACGGCTATAACGAATATGCCAAGCGGTTACCGCAGGATATGCAGCTGGAGCTGGTTGAATTGCCGCTGGGGCATCGCGGCAAGAACAGCGATGTCGCTCGGGCCAAGAAGCTCGAAGGTGACCAGATGCTGGCGGCGATCCCCAAAGGGGATCGGGTGATTGCGCTGGAGGTGGGCGGCAAGAGCTGGTCCACCGAACAGCTGGCCGATCAGCTGGAACACTGGCGCATGGATGGACGCAATGTCTCTTTGCTGGTGGGTGGTCCGGACGGCCTCGACAGCCGTTGTGTTGCCCTGGCCGATCAGAAATGGTCTCTCTCGGCCCTGACCCTGCCCCACCCGCTGGTGCGGGTGCTGCTGGCTGAACAGCTCTACCGTGCCTGGACTGTGATCCAGGGACATCCGTATCACAAATAGGGGCTGGAATGAGTTCCACGCCACTAAAAGACCACAACAGGGAAACACGCACCTTCCGTGTCCGGGCGGTGATCGCGTTTGCCATCGTGCTGATCGCACTGTTCGGTTTGATCGCCCGCTTCTATTTCCTGCAGGTGATGGAGCATGACCGCTACAGTGCCCTGTCGGACAAGAACCGTGTCCAGCTGCAGCCGGTGGCGCCCACCCGTGGTCTGATCTACGACCGTAACGGTGTGTTGCTGGCGGATAACCAGCCCAGCTACAGCGTAACCCTGCTCAAAGAGGAAGTGAAAGATCTGGATGGCACCCTGCAGCGCCTGCAGGAGCTGATCCCGATTACCGATAAGCAGGTCGAGCGGTTCCGTAAACGCATGAAGCAGCGCCGCCGTCCGTTCGAGTCGGTGCCGCTGCGCTTCCGTCTGACCGAAGACGAAATCGCCCGTATCTCTGTTAACTATCACCGCCTGCCGGGGGTACGTATCGAAGCGGACCTGATCCGCTACTATCCGTACGGTTCTTCGCTGGTGCACGCCTTGGGATATGTGGGCCGTATCAACGAGCGTGAGCTGGAACGGGTGGATGAGACCAACTACTCGGCAACCCATTACATCGGCAAGCTGGGTATCGAGAAATATTACGAATCGATCCTGCACGGCCAGGTGGGGTTCCAGAAAGTGGAAACCAATGCCCGTGGCCGTGTGATGCGCGTGCTGGAACGCACCGACCCGGTACCGGGTGAGGATCTGATCCTGAGCCTGGACCTCAAGCTGCAGCAAACCACCGAAAAATTGCTGGAGGGACGGCGTGCCGCCGTAGTGGCGATCGATCCAAACGACGGTGGCATACTGGCGCTGGTATCCACACCGGGGTATGACCCGAACAATTTTGTGACAGGGATCTCCAGCAAGGATTACGGTGCCCTGCGTGAGTCCGACGATCTGCCGTTGTTTAACCGCGCCCTGCGTGGCCGCTATCCACCTGGTTCAACCGTTAAGCCGATCACGGCGTTGGCCGCCATTGATTCCGGATCCGTATCGCCATCGTTTAAGGTACGCGACCCCGGTTGGTACACTCTCACCAAAGATGGCCGTCGTTACCGTGACTGGAAACGTGGCGGGCACGGTATTGTGGGCCTGAACCTGGCGCTGGCGCAGTCCTGTGATGTCTGGTTCTACTCCGCCGGTCACAAAATGGGCGTTGATCCGATGTCCGATTATCTGGGCCGTTTTGGCTTTGGTTCCATCGAGAGTCTCGACCTGCCGGAAGCAACCCGGGGCATCCTGCCATCGCGGGAGTGGAAACGGAACAACCGTCGTGCACCCTGGTATCCAGGGGACTCGCTTAACCTGAGTATCGGTCAGGGCTTCCTGTTGGCAACCCCGATGCAGCTGGCGACCGCTACGGCCGTGATTGCCAATCGCGGGCGATGGGTACAGCCACGTATGCTGAAAGGGGCGTACCAGTCGGATGAAGAGAAAGGTTTTGCCATCGGTGAGATGGACTACGATTTCGGCAAGGATAAACCGCAGGATGTGCAGCTGAACCACCCGGAGTATTGGGATCTGATAATCCAGGGCATGGTCGACGTTGTACATGGTCCGCGAGGCACTGCCCGTCGTTCGGCCCAGGGGGCCAAGTATCGCTTTGCCGGCAAGACCGGTACCGCACAGGTGGTGGGTATCAAGCAGGATGAGGAGTACGATGCAGAAAAGCTCGCCGAGCGTCTGCGTGACCACGCTCTGTTTGTTGCCTTTGCGCCGGTGGAGGATCCCAAGATTGCCGTTGCGGTGATTGTAGAAAACGGCGGTGGCGGTTCGACCACGGCCGCGCCTATTGCACGTAAGGTGATGGATGCCTACCTGGTGGGTGAGGAAGAGGTTGAAAGTACCGAGTTTGAGAGCCTGATGGGTTATGACCACGACTGAATTTCGCCGCCATATGCCAGAGGCGAGTGACTCCCTGCGACGCCGACGCTCGCTCTGGAGTTACACCAACCTCGACCCGATTATGCTGATGCTGCTGTTGGCGTTGAGTGCGTTTGGCCTGTTTATCCTCTATAGCGCCTCCGGCCAGGATATGGGGTACGTTACCCGCCAGGCGATCCGTATGGGGGCGGGCTTTGTTGCCATGATCTTCCTGGCGCAGCTGGAACCCCGTTTCTTCGGCCGCTGGGCGCCCTGGATTTACGTTGTTGGCGTCGCCCTGCTGGTGGGTGTAATCCTGTTTGGTGTGGGCGCAAAAGGGGCACAGCGCTGGATTCAGCTGCCCGGCTTCCGTTTCCAGCCATCGGAGATTATGAAGCTGGTATTGCCGCTGATGATCGCCACCTACCTGGCCAAACGTCCTCTACCGCCGAGCCTGAAACATACCTTTGTCGCGCTGATTCTGATCGGTATGCCCACCGTGCTGATCATGAAGCAGCCCGACCTGGGGACCTCGTTGCTGATTGCCGCGTCCGGTATTTTTGTGCTCTTGTTCAGTGGCATCCTCTGGCGCTACATCTTTGCCGCGCTGGGATTGGCGGCCGCGGCACTGCCAGGGTTGTGGATGGTGATGAAGGATTACCAGAAACAGCGTGTATTGACCTTCCTTGATCCGGAGAGCGATCCACTCGGATCGGGCTGGAACATCATTCAGTCCAAGACCGCGATCGGTTCCGGTGGAGTTACAGGGAAGGGCTGGTTGGACGGCACCCAGTCGCAGCTCGACTTCCTGCCGGAATCCCACACCGACTTCATTATCGCGGTCATCGCCGAAGAGCTGGGTATGGTGGGTGTTGTTACTCTGTTATTGCTCTACGCGGCGATTATCGGGCGTGGATTGTGGATGGCGGCGACCGTCCAGCACAGCTTTGGGCGACTGGTCGCAGGCAGTATTACGCTGACCTTCTTTGTCTATGTTTTTGTGAATATTGGTATGGTAAGTGGTCTGTTACCGGTGGTGGGCGTACCACTTCCACTGGTAAGCTACGGTGGAACCTCCATCGTGACATTGATGGCGGGGTTTGGTTTGTTGATGTCGATGCATAGCCACAAGACGATGATGCTGCGTTAGCGAGTTTAGGGGAGAGTCGGATGGAACAAGGTAAGAAACAACAGGGTAAGAAACATCTTTTGTCGGTGCTGCTGGGTAGTGCAGTATTGTTGCAGACCGGTTGTGCGATCTCCGAGGCCAAAGCGAGCAATTATGCGCAGCACCCGGAAGGTCAGGCCTTTATCAAAGAGTTGGTGTCCGAGGGCTTTGCAGAAGCGGATGTGCGTGCCGTGCTGGCTGAAGCCTCCCGTCAGGAATCGATTTTGGAAGCGATCTCCCGTCCGGCGGAAAAACGTCTGACCTGGGGCGAATACCGCAATATCTTCATCCAGCCCAAACGTATCACCCGGGGCGTGACTTTCTGGCAGGAAAATGCCGAGGCGCTGGCGCGTGCAGAAAAAGAGTACGGGGTGCCCGCGGAATACATCGTGGCGATCATTGGGGTGGAAACCCACTATGGCCGGATCATGGGTAAATACCGCGTTGTCGATGCGCTCACTACCCTGGGTTTTGATTATCCGAAGCGCGCCAAATTCTTCCGCGGCCAGCTGAAGGAATACTTCCACATGGTGAAGGAAGAGCAGATCGATCCGCTTAGCCTGAAAGGTTCCTACGCCGGTGCTATGGGATTCGGTCAGTTTATCCCGTCGAGTTTCCGTAACTTCGCCGTGGATTTTGACGGTGACGGTCAGCGTAATATCTGGACCAACAAAACCGATGCAATCGGCAGTGTTGCCAACTACTTTGCCCGTCACGGCTGGAAGCAGGGCGGCACCGTGATCAGCGATGTGAAGGTGGATAAAAACGCCGAGGACAGCTGGTTTAACGACGGCCTCAAGCCTAAGCTGACCCTGGCGGACTGGTCTGCCCGTGGTGTGCAGGCGCGTATGCCGCTGGCTTCCGATCAGCCTGCGACGCTGATGCGCCTGGAAAAAGACGGCGAATTCCAACACGTGCTTGGGCTGCACAACTTCTACGTCATCACCCGCTATAACCACAGCCGTCTGTATGCGATGGCAGTACATGAGCTGAGTCAGGCGGTAAAAGCCGAATACGGTAAAAACAAGTCATGAGACTGCTTGCGCTGCTGACGACACTGCTTCTGCTGGTGGGATGTTCCTCCGGTGGCGGTGGGCGTTATTCCATGAAACACGATCGCGGGCCGGCCAAACCCGTGGATGTCTCTCACGTGAAGGATGCAGTGCCTAAGGTGGAGCCGCGCAGTCGTGGCGGCAATAAAAGCTCGTACGTGGTATTTGGTAAGCGCTATTACGTGATGAACAGTGCTCAGGGGTACCGCGAGCGTGGTGGTGCTTCCTGGTACGGTAAGAAATTTCATGGCCATACCACCTCAAACGGTGAAACCTACAACATGTATGCCATGACGGCGGCCCACAAGTCGCTGCCGCTCCCGACCTATGTGCGGGTGACCAACCTGAAAAACGGCCGTCAGGTGATTGTGCGCGTGAATGATCGTGGTCCTTTCCATGCGGGACGCATCATCGATCTTTCATATGCTGCTGCATCCAAGCTGGATATGTTGCGTAGCGGTACCGCCCAGGTCGAGGTGGAAGCGATTGATCCACGTACCTGGCAGAAGCCAACCACACTGATTGCCACGGCAAAAACGGCAGCACCGGTGAGGACCGCACCGAATGTACGTGTGCCGGTACGGGACAATGTGCAGCGTGCTGTACCCGTGGGGCAGTATCTTCAGGTGGGTGCCTACAGCAACCGCGTCGCTGCTGAGCGCGTGACTGAAACTGTAAGGGCACTAACCGGGCAGCCGGTTGTCATACGCAATCTGGATCGCAACGGGCGGGTGTTATACCGGGTACAGGTAGGGCCGGTTAACTCCGAAACCCAGGTGCGTGATCTGCTGAGTCAGCTGGAACAGTCCGGTTATCCGGACACCCATCTGGTGGACTTAGACTGAGGGGTTCAGTACAGTTGTGCGTCATCTGTAGTGTTTAATTTCCAGTTCCGCTTTTGATATTTGGATAACAATGTTTAAAGCCAAGATTCGTTTCGTTTTTTTGATGATTCTCAGCCTGTGTGCGGTGAGCGTACAGGCTTCTTCTCTTATTCCAGCTGCACCTCAGATCGCTGCCCGTGCCTATGTGGTGATGGATGCGGATACCGGTAAGGTTATTGCGCAGAAGAGTGCGGAAACCGCATTCCCACCGGCCAGTCTGACCAAGCTGATGACCAGTTATGTCCTGGACTACGAGCTGGGCAAGGGCAATATCTCCAAGCAGGACCTGGTACTGGTCAGCGAGAAAGCGTGGCGTACCGGTGGTTCCCGTATGTTTATCCGTGAGGGTACCCAGGTAAAACTGGAAGACCTGATGAAGGGTATCATCATTCAGTCCGGTAACGACGCATCCGTTGCAGTGGCTGAACACATTGCTGGCAGCGAAACGGCGTTTGCCGATCTGATGAACCAGCATGCTGACCTGCTGGGTATGAAGAACTCCAACTTCATGAACGCTACCGGTCTGCCAAAAGAGGGGCATGTGTCCTCGGCGATGGACATGGCTCTGCTGGCCCGTGCGATTATTATGGATTACCCGGAGCATTACGGTATCTACTCCGAGAAGTACTTCACCTACAACAAGATTCGCCAGCCAAACCGTAACAAACTGTTGTGGCGTGACAAGACCGTGGATGGTCTGAAAACCGGTCATACCGATGCCGCGGGTTATTGCCTGGTTGCGTCCGCCAAGCGTGACGGCATGCGTCTGATCTCTGTAGTGATGGGTACCCGCAGTGAGGAAGCCCGCGCGCAGGAGAGTCAGAAACTGCTTTCCTACGGTTTCCGTTACTACCGCACGCATCAGCTCTATAATGCCAATGAGACGCTGAGCAACGCGACCGTATGGTCCGGTTCCCGTGACCAGCTGCGTGTAGGCCTGGCTGATCCGCTGGCGGTGACCATTCCACGTGGCCAGGTTGATCAGCTGGAAGCGGTGATGGATATCGATCAGGTGATCAAGGCGCCGGTCATCAAAGGTGATGTTTACGGTAAGGTGAACATCCTGCTGAACGGTGAGCTGGTTGAGGAAGTGCCACTGGTTGCGCTGGAAGATATCCAGCCTGCGGGTCTGCTGAAGCGAATCTGGCACGCGATCATGCTGTTCTTTGTTGGCTTGATCGGCTAACCCTGACCCAACCGAGCAGAGATGCCCGCATCTGCAAAGGTGTGGGCATTTGCGTTTTTAGGCTATGAGTATTGTTTATCTGAACGGCGAATATCTGCCTGCAACGGAAGCCAAAATATCGGTTTTTGACCGTGGTTTTCTGTTTGGAGACAGTGTCTATGAAGTGATTCCGTTTTATCAGGGGATCGGTTTTCGCCTGAGTGAACACCTCACCCGCCTTGAATACAGCCTGCGGGCGCTGCAGATCAAACCCCATCTGCAATGGGAACCGATCCTGAACGAGCTGGTGCGCCGCAATGGCGGTGGCAATCTCTCGGTCTACCTACAGGTGACCCGCGGCGCGGCGGAGAAACGCACCCACAGCTACGACGATACGATGCAGCCGACAGTGTTTGCCTGCTGCACGCCGATCAAGGATATCTACACTGCAGGTGCGGACGATGTAGCGCCGATGAAGGTGATCGTTACGGCTGACCTGCGTTGGCACCGCTGTGATGTGAAGTGCAACGGTCTCCTGCCCAATATCTTGGTGGTCCATCAGGCGAACGCGCAGAACGCTGACGAAGCGTTGATGATGCGCGATGGCAAGCTGACCGAAGGGGCCTCCTGCAATGTCTTTGTGATTCAGCAGGGTGTGATCTACACCCCCAAACGCGGATCAGAGATTCTGGGTGGCACCACCCGGGAACTGATCATGCAGCTGGCCGATGAGCATACGATCCCCTGGCAGGAGGTGGATATCGACTATGAGATGCTCAAGGCGGCAGATGAAGTTTGGATCTCCAGCTCCACCCGTGGGGTGGTGCCGGTGATTGAGATTGATGGTGAGCCGGTGGGTGATGGGGATAAAGGCCCGCTTTGGCGTACGATGTTTGAACTCTTTATCCGTTACCAGCAACAGCTGATGACCGGTAAACAATAAAGCGACTGAAAGATGAGTGATACAGAAGCTCCAAAAATTGAATTTCCCTGTGAAGATTACCCGATCAAGGTGATTGGTCGCGGTGGTGAAGATTTCAAAGGTTTTGTGATCGAAGTGGTGCAGCAGTATGTGCCGGACCTGGATCTGAAAACCGTGACTATTCAGGACAGTAAAAAAGGCACCTTCCAGTCGGTACGATTCCGGATTACCGCCACTGGTGAGGACCAGCTGCGCGCGCTGCACCAGGCGCTGATGGCAACCGGTCGTGTCACCATGGTGATCTGAATGAGCATCAAAGATCAGGTACTGATTCGTACCCTGGGCATCGAACCCTACAACCCAACCTGGGAGAAGATGCAGGCGTTTACCGATCAGCGTGACGACGAAACCCGTGACGAGATCTGGTTGCTGCAGCACGAGCCCGTCTTTACCCAGGGCCAGGCCGGCAAGGCTGAGCACCTGCTCGCCACCGGTGATATTCCGGTGGTGCAGGTCGACCGTGGTGGCCAGGTGACCTACCACGGCCCGGGCCAGTTGATCGTATATCTGATGATCAACCTGCGCCGCCGCAAGCTGGGTGTACGTGAGATGGTCGATATTATGGAGCGTAGTCTGGTGGATCTGCTGGCTGAGTATGGCGTCGAAGCGTATGCCAAACCGGATGCTCCGGGTGTGTACGTGGGCAATGCCAAGATCGCCTCCCTGGGCCTGCGAGTACGACGCGGCTGTTCCTTCCACGGCCTGGCGCTAAACCTGGACATGGATCTGGGGCCATTCCTGCGTATTAACCCTTGTGGCTACGCGGGAATGCCGATGACACAGCTTGCTGAGCTGGCCGAAATGCCAAAATTGGAGGACCTTATGCAAAAGCTGGTCGACCAATTGGTAGGCAAAATCGGGTATACTCAGGTCTCCCATTCTGACGTTCTGGAATAAGCTAGCAACATGTCTACCGACTCTCAAAACCCAGCGAAAGAAACCCCGAAACGTGCCGAGCAAGGCGTTAAGCTGCGCGGTGCGGACAAGGTAGCCCGCATCCCGGTGAAGGTAATTCCTACTGCCAAAGATGAGATGCCACGTAAGCCGGACTGGCTGCGCGTGCGCATGGGATCAAACGCTGAGGTCAAGCGAATCAAGGACAAGCTGCGCAACCACAAACTGGCATCAGTATGTGAAGAAGCCAGCTGCCCGAACCTGGGCGAATGCTTCAGCCACGGTACCGCTACCTTCATGATCATGGGGGACATCTGCACCCGTCGTTGTCCATTCTGTGACGTGGCACACGGCCGCCCGAACCCGCTGGCTGAAAATGAGCCGCGAGAACTGGCCGAAGCGATTGCCGATATGGGGCTGCGCTACGTGGTAGTGACCTCCGTAGACCGTGATGATCTGCGTGACGGCGGTGCCCAGCACTTTGCCAACTGCATCAGCGAAACCCGTGCCCGGGTTGATAGCATTCAGATCGAAACCCTGGTACCGGACTTCCGAGGCCGAATGGATATCGCCATCGATATCCTGACCGAGACACCACCGGACGTGTTTAACCACAACATGGAAACTGTGCCTGACCTGTACAAGAAGGTACGCCCGGGTTCCGATTACGAGTGGTCCCTACAGCTACTGAAGAAGTACAAGGCGCGTAATCCAAACGTACGCACCAAGTCCGGCCTGATGGTGGGCATTGGTGAGACCAACGAGCAGATCATCGACGTCATGCGTGACCTGCGTGCCCACGATGTGGACATGCTGACCATCGGTCAGTACCTGCAGCCAAGCCGCGATCACCTCAAGGTAGAGCGTTTCGTAACGCCGGAAGAGTTTGACGAGTTCAGCCGTCTGGCAAAAGAGATGGGCTTCAAGCACGCGGCCTGTGGCCCGCTGGTCCGCTCCTCTTACCATGCTGATCTGCAGGCCAAAGGGGAAGAGGTGAAATAATCCTCAACCCAAGATGAATCACCAGAGGGAGCCCTAGGCTCCCTTTTTTTGGGTTTGGATTTAGCTACCAGCAGTTGCAGAGTGGAGGGCTTCTAATTATATTAGCATCAACTTAATTAGAGGTATTTAACATGTCTGCCCTGAAGACCATCTCTGTAACTGCAAGCATGGGTAACAGCGCTGCTGTGTATGCTGATATTCGTGACCACAAGGTTGTTATCGATCAGCCAGCCAATGCAGGTGGCACCAACGAAGGTCCAACCCCGCTGGAATACTTCCTGTTCTCCCTGGCCGGCTGTATCGCCAGCATCGCCCGTATCGCCGCGATGCAGCAGAAGATCGAACTGCGTGGTATGGAGCTTAAAGTAGACGCTACGCTGAACCCTGCCGGCTTGCTGGGCAAGGAGACCGATGACCGGGTGGGTTTCCAGACCATCGCGGTTGATGCGAGCATTGACGCAGACCTGTCTGAAGATGAGAAGAAGGCTTTCCTGGATGCGGTGTGTGACCGCTGCCCGTTGCACGACAACATCAAGCTGGAAACCCGTGTGGATCACCAGTTGGTATAAGTGAAATTGGCTGTACAAAAAACCGGCATTACGCCGGTTTTTTATGTTAGTAGTCATGTTTTGGGGTTACTCACAGAATCTGTTGATAACTCTGGGGGTAAACCGGGTATAGGCTTGGTGTACATGGCTGAAAGCCCCGGATTATAAGGGTTTTGGCTTGGTGTGCTATTTCTGTACTGTGTGGCTAACTTTTCGCAGGAAGTGAGTTGTCAATAGATTTCTGAAAAAATGTTGTGGAGCTCAGGGCAGTTATCAACATTTTTGTTACAGCGGTTATACAGAAAATCTGGGGGCAATATTGTGGAAAAGCTCAGGGTAACTCACCCGGGGCGACAGAACATGGGGCTGTAGCAAACTGCTCAATAATTGCCCGCGTGCTCACTGCTGGGCAGTCAGCTGTTCCCGGCGTTTCTGTACCATGTACGAGGAGACCGCCTCCGCCTGTTCTGCGCTGAGGTTATCGAAGGTGGGCATCGAGTGTGATTCGTTGTAGCCATACTTGATCACCAGCATGATCTGGTAGTCCTTGAGGCTGTTCTCGGTAATCGGCAGGTTTTCCAGATAGGGACCAAGGCCACGGCTTTTGTGGCAGCCGATACAGTAATAGTCGTAGAGTTCGTCGCCTTTTGTCAGGCGTGCGGGATCAAATTTCTGTTCACAGCCGGTGGTGGCCAGACTCAGGCAGGCCACTAACAATGCAGTTGTGCGCATGGGAAGCCCTTCCTTTACAATCCGTGTGCTGCGTTAAGACGCATTAGAATTACATGATAGTTAAGAAACGGGCAGAGTGACACCCGCAAGGGTAAAACAGATGCTGGCGAGGTTCACCCAGGGATCTCCCGCCTGTGCGCCTTTCACTATCCGGTCAACCTCACCACACTCCTGCAGTAGCTTTTCGAGCGCTGAGCGACGCAGGCGCTGTGCGGCGCGGCCAAGCTGAGGTTTGCGTTTGCCCCAGATCTTCTCCCTCTGGCATACGGCGTCAAAGCTCATGCCGCCAGACTGGCCTAACTGAATGTTATAAAGCGCACGGACTTCACGCACCAGCGCCCAAAGCACGATAGCGGCTTCCGTCCCGTCCTGATGCAGTACCTGGAGAATTTTATTGCAGCGATCTGCCTGGCCCAGTAAGACTGCTTCGGTGAGGCCGTAAATATCATAGCGGGAGCTGTCGGTCACGGCTTCGATTACATCGTCGGCACTGACCGGTTTGTCCGGATACAGTAGGAGCAGTTTCTGCAGTTCCTGCTTGGCGGCCAGCAGGTTGCCTTCGATACGGTCGACCAGCAGGCTGACAGCATCATCCTCCAGCTGCAAACCGATCTGGGCGGCGCGCTGGCGAATCCAGGTGGGCAGCTGGTTGGGTTCGATCGGCCAGAGCTCTACGATCACACCGCTTTGATCAATGGCTTTGAACCAGGCGGATTTCTTGCTGGCGCCATCCATCTTGTCGGCGATCAGCAACAGGACGTTGTCCGGGGAGGGGGAGGCCAGGTACTGGCGCAGGATCTCACTTGACTGCTTGTTCAGCTTGCTGCTGCCCAGGCGCAGTTCGATGATCTTCTTGTCGGCAAAGAGGGAGAGGGCGTTGGCGCACTCCAGCAGGTATTCCCACTTAAAGCCGGTTTCCACGTGCAGGACTTCCCGTTCGGTGAAGCCCTGCTGGCGGAAATAGCTACGGAGCATGTCGCAGCTCTCTTCTGAGAGCAGCGGCTCGTCGCCAGTGATCAGATAGACGGGGGAAACCTCACCTTTCAGTCGGCTGGCGAGCTGCTCCTGTTTTAACTTCATTTCTTGCTGTCGAATGCCATGTAGCTGCGGATGATGCGGGTGGCCATGGCGTCGTACATCTCGTTACGCAGCAGGGTTTCCTGCTCATCCTTGGCGGCTGCGGCATCTGCATCGTAGGTATACACGCGCTCGATGATGGCGGACTCGGTTTTGCTCAGGTCAGACTTGATCGAGTGCAGGGTGTAATCCACGGTCAGAGTCAGCGAGTACTCGTCCACGCGCGCGCTGTTATCCAAAGAAACCGACTCACGCGAGAAGCGGGATTTGTCGACCTTCAGGTTGTACGGCGCATCGGCGACCAGCTGGATACCGTTGTCCTGCAGGCTGCGCTTCAGGGAACGGCTCAGTCTTTCACCCGCTTTCTCGTCCTGCAGGCTCAGCTGCAGTTTGTCGGCGGATACATCCACGGCACCGCGCAAATGAAACCCGCAGGCGGAGAGCAGCGACAGGGTAAATGCCAGCGTAATCGCCAGCAGCGGTTTTACATTCAGTTGCAGGGCCATGGGATGCTCCTTTATCCGCTTGTTATCCGACTACGATATTGACCAGTTTACCCGGCACCACAATTTGCTTGCGGATGCTCTTGTCGGCCATGTGTTTCTGCACATTCTCTTCCGCCAGTGCGGTGTGCAGGATCACGTCTTTGTCGGCGTCTGCCGCCACGCTGATTTTTGCACGTACCTTACCGTTCACCTGTACCACCATCTCGATGGAGGAGCGGACCAGCGCGCTTTCATCAACCTGAGGCCATGGAGCGGTCAGGATGTCGCCGTCCTGATCCAGGGCGGTCCACAGTTCGTGCGTCACATGAGGCACGATTGGTGCCAGCAGCTGAACAGCAGTGCTCAGGGCTTCCTGAGTCACGGCACGGCCTTGCTCGCTCACATCAACGAACTTGCTGATCGCGTTGGACAGCTCCATCACTGCAGCGATGGCAGTGTTGAAGGTCTGACGACGCTCGATATCGTCGGATACCTTCTGAATGGTTTCGTGGACCTTACGGCGCAGCGCCTGTTGATCATCGGTCAGTGCCGCTGTATCCAGTGCAACGGAAGAACCGCCGTTCTGGTTATGGTCGAATACCTGCTTCCACAGACGTTTCAGGAAGCGGTGTGCACCTTCCACGCCGGAGTCGGACCATTCCAGGGATTGCTCTGGTGGTGCTGCGAACATCATGAACAGACGCACGGTGTCGGCACCGTACTTGTCGATCATTACCTGTGGATCGATGCCGTTGTTCTTGGACTTGGACATCTTGGACACGCCTGCAGACAGCACCGGCTGACCGTCGGATTTCAGAGTCGCATTGATGATGCGGCCTTTGTCGTCGGTCTCCACCTGAACGTCTGTTGGTGAGAACCACTCTTGACCACCGTTTTCAGTCTCACGGTAGTAGGTGTCTGCCAGAACCATGCCCTGACACAGCAGGCGCTGGAACGGCTCGTCTGAATCCACCAGACCCTGATCACGCATCAGCTTGTGGAAGAAACGGGAGTAGAGCAAGTGCAGGATCGCGTGCTCAATACCACCGATGTACTGATCCACCGGCAGCCAGTAGTTGGCCTTTTCCGGCTCCAGCATCTGGTTTTCGCTCATACGGCTGGCGTAACGTGCGTAGTACCAGGAGGACTCCATGAAGGTGTCGAAAGTGTCGGTTTCGCGCTCTGCATCGCCGCCACATTTCGGGCAGCTGCAGTTAATGAAGCTGTCCATCTTCTTGATCGGAGAGCCCACACCGTCAAAGGTCACATCTTCCGGCAGAACCACCGGCAGCTGATCTTCAGGTACCGGTACGGAACCGCAGCTTGGGCAGTTGATCACAGGGATCGGTGTACCCCAGTAACGCTGACGGGACACACCCCAATCACGCAGACGGTAGTTAACGGTAACCTTGCCTTTGCCTTTGGCTTCCAGTTCCGCGGCGATCGCTTTGAACGCCATGTCGAATTCCAGATCATCGAAGTCGCCGGAGTTCAGCAGCACACCCTTCTCGGTGTACGCCTCTTCGTCAAGGTCAATGCTTTCAGCTGCGTCTGCAGGCTTGATCACCTGCTTGATGGTCAGGCCGTACTTCTTGGCAAATTCGTAGTCACGCTGGTCGTGGCCCGGTACGGACATTACGGCACCTGAGCCGTAATCCATCAGGACGAAGTTAGCAGTCCAAACAGGTACTTTCTCGCCGGTCAGTGGGTGGATTGCTTCCACACCCAGCGCCATGCCTTTTTTCTCCATGGTCGCCAGGTCAGCTTCCGCCACCTTGGTGTGTTTGCACTCTTCGATGAATTCAGCCAGCTCCGGGTTGTTCGCCGCTGCCTGCTGCGCCAGTGGATGCTGCGCTGCTACCGCTACGTAGGTCACACCCATCAGAGTATCCGGGCGGGTAGTGAACACTTCCAGCTCGCCGTAACCGTCTACGTCGAAGACCAGCTCGACGCCTTCGGAGCGGCCGATCCAGTTTTTCTGCATGGTGCGGACCTGCTCCGGCCACTGCTCCAGCTTGTCCAGGTCTTCCAGCAGCTGATCGGCGTAGTCGGTGATCTTCAGGAACCACTGTGGGATCTTCTTACGCTCAACCAGGGCGCCGGAGCGCCAGCCGCGACCGTCGATCACCTGCTCGTTGGCCAGTACGGTCTGGTCAACCGGATCCCAGTTAACCTCAGCTTCTTTCTTGTAAACCAGGCCCGCGTCCATCAGTTTGGTGAAGAACCACTGTTCCCAGCGGTAGTACTGAGGGTGGCAGGTAGCCAGTTCGCGGTTCCAGTCGTAACCAAAGCCCATCTGCTTGAGCTGGTTGCGCATGTAATCGATGTTTTCGTAGGTCCACTTCGCTGGCGCAACGTTGTTTTTCAGCGCCGCGTTTTCCGCTGGCAGGCCAAACGCGTCCCAGCCCATTGGCTGCAGGACGTTTTTGCCCTGCATGCGCTGGTAGCGGGAGATCACGTCACCGATGGTGTAGTTACGAACGTGGCCCATGTGTAGACGGCCGCTTGGGTACGGGAACATGGACAGGCAGTAGAACTTATCCTTGCCTGGCTCCTCGGTACATTTGAAGCTGTCATTGTCTTCCCAGTGTTGCTGGGCCTTATTCTCAATGTCCTGTGGCTGATACTGTTCGTTCATCGTGATCTTTTCTGAACCCGGTAACTGAAAACCGGCATCCGATTGATGCCGGTTAAATGTTCATATGGAAAGTTTGAGTTATGGTGCATAGCATACAATATATGAAGTAGAGCCAACAGACGGGAGTGCATCATATGACCGATAAAGATAGTGATCGCCGTGAAGATCCGGCTCAGGGAATCAGTGCCTATAACCGTGTCATGGCCCGGTTGCATAAAAACCTGTCCGATGCGGAAGCAACTTCTTGGGATTATCTGCAGGAGAAAATCGAGGAAGCGGTTGAGGTGGAGCTGACCGCAGAGGAGATGACCCGCGATGAGATGGACCTGATGAAGGCCTACATCAAGCGGGATATGAAACAGCTCGGCTTCTACGCCCACGAAACCGGCGAGGGGATCGCCGCTTGGCTGCATTTTGACCTCAATATCCTTGAGGAGCGTATGAAAAAAATGCTGGTGGGGTTGGCAGACAAAACCCGCATTCAGCAGGAAGAGCTGCGTGAACGCCTGGAGCACGGCGACGATGAATATATCGCCGGTGAGCTGGCAACCGCAGGTACCCTGCAGTGCCTTAACTGTGAAGCTACCCAGGTGTTGACCCAGACCGCGCAGATCGGTGAGTGCACCTCATGTAAGGGGCGTTTCTTCCGTCGTATCTCACAACCCTGGACGCAGGACGAACAAAGTAAATGAGATCAGGAAGTCGACTCTGGTGCCTGCTGCTTACACTGGTAATGAGTTCCAGCGCAGCAGCTCTGGGGTTCTACGCCGCAGCCGATAAACCCGCACAGATGCTTTCGGTGCAATTGGTGAACGTGTCCAGCCGGGTCATTGAGCGGATCGATATCAAGCACGGCAATGCTGACAATCAGGAATCAATCTCCGTACTTCGCCTGGCACCGGATAGTGACCGGGTGATCGGCTTGAACCATCAACCCGGTATGGGCTTCAGCCTGAGTGTCCACTTCGCCGATGGCGAGCACTACGAAATGTGTGTGGGTAAGTTTGTGCCGGGCTGGTTTCTGTCTGAGGTGATCAGCGACGAGGGCTTAGACGAAATCCCTGGGCGTTATCGCTAACCGAGCCGCGGTTGCGGTTTCCTAAACCCATTACGCTGAACAAAAACGCCAGCCCCAACACTGGCCAGCTACCCAATTGCTGATAGGGTGTCAGTCCCTGACGGGCCTGCACGCTGCCGCTCAGGGTGGCTTGTGTATAACGGGGTGCCTGTTCAGTCACCTTGCCTATTGGATCAATAAAACCGGAAATACCATTGTTGGTGCCGCGGATAATCCAGCGCTGATTCTCCAGTGCGCGCATGCGGGCGATCTGCATATGTTGTGCCGGGGCTATCGAATGGCCAAACCAAGTGTCGTTGGACACGGTCAGGATGATGTCGGCTTGCTGTCCGCCCGCGCGCACCAGTTCCGGATAGGCAATCTCGTAACAGATTGCTGCGGACAGTTTGTGACCGTTCACAGCCAGCAGAGGTTGCTCCTGCTGGGGCAGACTGAAACTCGACATCGGCAGGTTAAAGAACTCCAGGGTACCGCGTAGGTAGTCCTCTAATGGGACATACTCGCCAAACGGCACCAGACGTTGTTTGTGGTATACGCCGGAGCCATTGCTCAGTACCGCCAAGCTGTTGTGGTAGAGACGACGCCGACTGTCCGGATCCCGCGTGGAGGTAGGCAGGCCGCTGATCAGTGTGGTGCCATCGTCATCCAGTTTCTGCAGCAAGCGTTCCAGCTGCGGGGCGGCACGGCTGAAAAAGGTTGGGATCGCAGTCTCCGGCCAAATAATCAGATCATCTCCACTGTGCGGCAGGGTCAGAGCTTCGTACTGGGCGAGTATGGTTTCACGGTGGCGTGGGTCCCACTTTGCTTCCTGATCGATATCCGCCTGGATCAGGGTAACTGAAAGCGCTTCACCGCGGATTTCAGTCCATTGCTGGTTGAGAAACGGCAATCCGGCCCAGGGTAAAACCAGCAGAATCAGGTAACTGCCACGGGCGCTCCAGCGGCTATCACGCACCAGCTCCACCAGTAAAATACCGCTGGCGGCAACAACCAGAGAGTTGAGCCAGACGCCGCCAATCGGCGCCAATACCGCCAACGGCGTATCCAGAGTGGCGTAACCCAGGTAGAGCCAGGGAAAGCCGGTAAACAGCCAGCTGCGTAGCCATTCTCCCAGAATCCACAGGCCGATAAACGAGAGTGCGCCCCAACTGCCGCTGAACCAACGTTTCCAGACCCAGGCCTGCAACATGTAGAGCAAGGCGAGACCCATCACAAACAGTGAGGTGAGCAGGATGGCGATCGGCAGCGGGGTTGCGCTGTGCTCCGAGATGCTGACAAACACCCAGGAGGCGCCGGCGCCAAAAAAGCCCACACCAAAAATCCAGCCCAGTAGCAGAGACTGGCGCGGCGACGCGTTTTGCAGGATCAGGTAGAGCAGCAGCGGCGCGACGGGCGCGAGCCAGATTAGATGGAACGGTGCCAGTGCAGCTGTTGCTGATGCACCGGCAAGCAGGGCCAACAACAGGCGCACAGTCAACATCGGTCAGGCGGCCGCTTTGGGGATAACTTGTAACAGGCGGATACGGCGGTTGTCAGCGGAAAGGACTTTGAAGCTGAAGCCGTCGAGCTCAACCTGTTCATCTTTCTGTGGCAGATGGCCAAAACGCTGGGTGACCAGACCGCCGATGGTATCAAACAGGTCATCGGGCAGGCCCACATCGAAGAACTCGTTGAAGTCTTCGATCGGTGTCAGTGCCTTGACGATGTATCCGTTGTCGGAGAACGGACGGATGTTGCCGTCATCCTCTTCCGCGTCGTGTTCGTCTTCGATCTCGCCGACAATCTGCTCCAGCACATCCTCAATGGTGATAAGCCCCGCCACACCACCGTATTCGTCCACCACGATCGCCATGTGGTTACGGGTGGTACGGAACTCCTGCAACAGCACGTTGAGGCGCTTGGACTCTGGGATGACGGTCAGTTCGCGCAGCTTGCTGCGGATATCAAACTGTTCGAGGTTGCCTTCCAGGATCAGGGGCAGGAGGTCTTTTGCGAGCAGGATGCCCAGGACTTCGTCCGGAGTATCGCCGATAACCGGGAAGCGGGAGTGGGCGCTGGAGATAACCACCGGCAAAAATTCGCGTGGGGTCTGTTCAGCTTCCACAACGACCATTTGGGAGCGGGGGATCATGACGTCGCGTACCTGTTTGTCGGATACGTTCATGGCACCTTCAATGATGCCCAGGGCTTCCGCATCCAGCAGGTTTTCGTCTGCGGCGTCACGCAGATCGGTTAACAGATCATCTCGTGTTCTGGGTTCATCACTGAATGCCTGAGTCAGTTTGCTCAGCCAGCCACGAGATTGTCCCGTTCGGTCTTCGCTCATAGTGTGTCTCTGTCAGATTTCCTTATAGGGGTCCGGGATATCCAGCTGGGCCAGAATTTCACGTTCCAGCTGCTCCATCTCCTCGGCGTCTTCGTCATTTATATGATCGTAGCCGATCAGATGCAAGGTCCCGTGCACAACCATATGTGCCCAGTGGTTATGCAGGGGTTTATTTTGCTCTTCCGCTTCGCGGCGAACCACCTCGGCACAGATCACCAGATCGCCCAGCAGGTTGAGTGGAATATCGTCCGGCACCTCAAAGGGAAAGGAGAGGACGTTGGTGGATTTATCCTTGCCGCGGTACTGATGGTTCAGCTCGCGGCTTTCTTCCGGATCGACCAGGCGGATGCACAGCTCCGCCTCGTCTTTGCGACCGGTCAGCGCCGCTTCAACCCACTGGTTGAACTGCGCTTCGTAAGGAAGGTCGTTGTCGTTGATCTCGACCTGTAGGTCGACAAAGTAGCTCACTTGGCCTGTTCCTTTCGTTTCGCTTCTTCCCGTGCCTGTTCCACTTTCTCAAAGCGGTCATACGCACGCACGATATGTTGTACCAGTGGGTGACGCACAACGTCCTTGGCGGAGAACTGGGTGAAACCGATATCCTTCACGCCATCCAGCACCTTCATCGCGTGCACAAGGCCGGACAGGGTGCCTTTCGGCAGGTCGACCTGGGTGATGTCGCCGGTGATTACGGCAGTGGAGCCAAAACCGATACGGGTCAGGAACATCTTCATCTGCTCGCGAGTCGTGTTTTGGCTCTCGTCGAGGATGACAAACGAGTTGTTCAGGGTACGACCACGCATGTACGCCAGCGGGGCAACTTCAATCACGTTGCGTTCGATCAGTTTGCCGACCTTCTCGAAACCCAGCATCTCGTAAAGGGCATCGTAGAGTGGGCGCAGGTAAGGGTCGACCTTCTGGCTCAGGTCACCCGGCAGGAAGCCCAGTTTCTCGCCAGCTTCCACGGCTGGACGCACCAGCAGGATACGGTCGATCTCTTCACGCTCCAGTGCTTCCACCGCACAAGCCACTGCCAGGTATGTCTTACCGGTACCTGCCGGACCGATACCGAAGTTGATATCGTGGGTCTGAATGGAACGTACATAGAGTTGCTGATTCGGACCGCGCGGGCGGATCAGCGCTTTTTTGGTACGGATACTGACTTCGCGGTCTTCCTCGGCCAGCTCCTGCTGTTTCTGTTCGACACCGGACTGCTGCAGGTACAGGTGGACCTGCTCCGGCGTCAGTAGGTTGCCTTGTTTGGCTTCGTCGTATAGGTCTTCGAGCATTTCGGAGACGATACGGATGATGTCCATATCGCCTACCAGCTGAAAGTTATTACCGCGATTGCGGATTTCGATACCGAGGCGCTGCTCGATCATTTTTATATGTTCATCAAGCTGGCCGCACAGATTGGCGAGGTATTCCGGATTATCCGGCTCAAGCGCCAGCTTGATGGAAGGTGATGTGTTCAAATTATCTCCTGAATACAGTGAGAGTTACTGCATTTGATCCAGTTCTGAGCCAACCAGTTCCCCAAGCAGGGAGTTGGCGTAGGCTTGTTCAATCCGTACATCCGCAAAATGGCCGATCAGGTCAGGATTGTCGCAGCGGAAGTTTACAACACGGTTGTTCTCGGTACGGCCAGACAACATGCCCGGATCTTTCTTAGAGTAACCGTTGACCAGAATGCGCTGTGTGCTGCCGACCATGCGACGGCTGATCGCCATCGCTTGCTGGTTGAGGCGGTCCTGTAGAATCTTAAGGCGCTGTTTCTTGGTCTCTTCGCTTACGTCATCAGGCAGATCGGATGCTGGTGTGCCCGGACGGCGACTGTAGATAAAACTGTAGGACTGATCCATACCGACATCGGCGATCAGGTTCATGGTCGCTTCGAAGTCTGCGTCGGTTTCGCCCGGGAAGCCGATGATGAAATCGGAAGAAAACGTTATATCCGGACGGATCTTCTTCAGACGACGCAGTTTGGACTTGTATTCGATCGCCATATGCCCGCGCTTCATCGCCATCAAAATACGATCGGAGCCACTTTGAACCGGCAGGTGCAGGAAGCTAACCAACTCTGGCACTTCCCCATAGACGTCAATCAGGCTGTCGGTGAACTCAACCGGGTGGCTGGTGGTGAAACGGATACGGTCAATACCGTCGATCGCTGCGACACAACGGATCAGCTCGGCCAGATCGGCGGTATCGCCGTCGTGGGTATCACCGCGATACGCGTTTACGTTCTGGCCCAGCAGGTTTACTTCACGCACGCCCTGTTCCGCCAGCTCAACACATTCGGTGATCACGTCATCCAGTGGGCGGCTGACCTCTTCACCACGGGTGTATGGCACCACGCAGAAGGTGCAGTACTTGGAGCAGCCTTCCATCACCGATACAAATGCCTCGGCGCCTTCCACTTTTGGTGCTGGCAGGTGGTCGAACTTTTCAATTTCCGGGAAGGATACGTCCACGATGCCCACGCCACCGTTGTCGGTGACGTCAATCATCTCCGGTAGGCGGTGCAGGGTCTGTGGACCAAAGATCATATCCACGAACGGTGCACGCTTGAGGATGGCATCACCTTCCTGACTGGCTACACAGCCGCCCACACCGATCTTCAGATCCGGATTTTCGGCTTTCAGCTTGCGCCAGCGGCCGAGCTGGTGGAACACCTTCTCCTGCGCCTTTTCACGAATCGAACAGGTGTTGAGCAGCAGGACATCTGCTTCGTCCTGGTTGTCTGTCAGTTCAAGGGCATGGCTTTCACCCAGCAGATCCGCCATACGGGCAGAGTCGTACTCGTTCATCTGACAGCCATGGGTTTTGATAAACAGCTTCTTCGCCATTATTCACCTGTGTTTCGTTCGGAATGATCAACGGGCGCGTGTATGTGAGTGCCCGGAATATTGAGGACCGCGAATTATACTGGATGGGCTGAGGCCTGCCTAGCGAAAATGTGTCTAAAAAATAACCAGTATGTTGTTGTGGATTAAACTTGTAAAAGATCACAGCGCCTCCATATATGAGACGAGCAGTGAGCATTTGAAGTGAGGTAAGAAGAACACCAATGGCCAGTGATGATCGTATGTATCGGGTGATATTTATAAACCAGGATCAGGTGTACGAACTGTATGCCCGTCACGTTTATCAGAGCGACC
>NZ_CAXRBQ010000118.1:0-4962 GCF_964228735.1 Pontibacterium sp.
TCTCAGTGTTGCTCAAAAGAGCACGGTAAAGGTGACACCGGTTGCGCTGCCCAATATCCGGTTGGCTAAAGCGGATCTGGTTCTGGATCGTCCAATAAACGTCTCTCTTAATCTCGACGGGATGACCCGATCCGAAACAACTCCGGTGCCAACCCTCCACAATATGCCGATCCGCGGCCAGCTGCATCTCTCCTCTATACGACAGGGAGACGTCCGTGCAGCCATCAGCCCGGTTCAGTTCAGTGTTGATTCAGCCGATCTGGTCCAGCATCTATATAAAGGAACACTGGAACTGCCCGAGGTGGCGGTAACGATGCCAGGCCAGAAGGTGCCGAACCTGTCATTGAAAACCCGGTTCAGTATCAGCCCTGGCAGAGCAACCAGCCGCTTCACTCTGCTGGCCAAAGGCTTACCGGTAAAAGTGAATGGCACTACAACAACGACCCTTAAGAAGGGGCGTACGGACCTGGCCTGGAAACTGGCAACCGTTAACCTGCCGGGATTCGATGATACGTTGAGGCCCTATGCGAAGCAGATACCACCGGAGTTAAGCCTGCTGGGCGGTCGCTTTCATCATAACGGCGAGGGATCAGTTCAGGGCGGTAAGCTGAGTCTGAAGTTCTGGAATGCAGTGAATGGCGGCGAAGCCGGCTGGGGGAAAACAGTGCTGCGCGGTATCGAATGGCAATCCAGCGGTCGTTACAGCGCATCAGGTGGTTTTAGCGATAGGGGCATACTGACGGTCGGGTCGTTGTTTAGCGGTGTAGAGGTAAACAACATCTCCACAGGCTACAGGTTCAGGCAAACTGCGAAAGGCACACGGACCGTTTCAGTAGAACCGCTGAGTGCCAAGATGCTGGGTGGAGATATCCGCGTTGATGGGTTTGAAACGGCTCTCCGGTCACCGGATATCTCTACTTCAGTTACGGTAGACCAACTGGATGTAGCGGAAATACTGAAACTCGAGCAACAAGAGGGCCTGAGTGGCAGCGGTCAGCTGAGCGGACGTTTTCCGCTTCGCTACAACGCTGAGGGCGCAAGCGTGAACGATGGCCATTTGACCGCACCCGACGGTGGCGTTATCCGCTTCCAGCCGGACGCCGCTGTAGCCGCCTACGCAGCCACCAATCCAGGCTTGGGCATGGCTTTGGGTGCACTGGAGAACTTTCAGTACGATACTTTGGACATCAAACTCAATTATCAGCCCGACGGTACCGCCTTGCTGAACACGCGACTCAAAGGCAGAAACCCAGACTGGAATAACGGACATCCGGTGGATTTCACAATCAACGTGGAGGAGAACATACCGGACCTGATGCGTACATTGCAGTTCGCTGATCAATTGACGGAAAAGTTGGAGAAACGGTACGGTGATTGAGGAAGGTACCAACAAGTCCTGTAGGCACACTGGCATTCGGGATGGTTCACAATCAAGGAAGTGCTTTGCAGTAATGTCTGGACCTTACAAGAAGCACTGACACCTAGTGTGGATCATCCCGAACGCCCCGAAGGGCAAGCCCTTAAGCCTGCATCTGCGGTGTTGTAGTTTTTGCTAAGGACTGAGCCATTAACTGCAAACTACGCCTAGCATCTACAGGCTTAAGGACTTGCAGAGTACTCACAGGACTAATTGGTACCTTCCTTACTTCACGTCAGAAAGGACACAACAGAGGTGTGATGATGAAACTGAATACAAGCATGCCACCACTCTTAGTATTGGTGGCAGCGATGGGCGTGACAGCCTGTTCGCCTAGGGTCGAAGTGGCGGTCCCCAGTGAACCGATCACGATCAATCTTAACGTGAAGATTGAGCATGAGATTCTTGTCAAAGTGGATAAAGAGATCGATACGCTGCTGGATGAACAGGGCGATATCTTTTAAGGAGTTGAGGTATTTCTATGTTTCGTCGAATACAACAGATTCTGACCGTGTTTACCCTCGCGCTGTCGCTGGTTGCGACCTCGGCTTGGGCAGTGTCAAAGGATGAAGCGAAAGCACAAGGCCTGATCGGTGAACGCGCCAACGGCTATTTGGGTATCGTAGTTTCCAATCCGCCGTCTGACCTCAAACGTCTGGTCAGCGATATCAACAAGAAACGTAAAGCTGCATACAAGAAGAGTGCTGCCAGCGCAGGTGTAGAGCAGGGCGTATTTGAGCTACGCATGGGCCAGCGTCTGCAACAGCGCACACCGCGAGGCCAGTATATCCAGCTGCAGAACGGCAACTGGAAGAAAAAATAAGCTCCTCTGTTACGGGCGGTATCACGACTCAGTGAACCGCCCGTTGTCCCACCTACACTAAATTGTCCTCTGTTCCGCCCCGGAGCGTCATATGACCAGCCTAATACAGCGTCTACTCCCGATAGACGCATTTAAAGAGACCCTGTTGCGGTTTCCGCTACCGGTCGCCTGTAGCCTCTACCTGTTTGGCTTGATGGTATTGGTCATTCACGATGTGGTCGATATCGATAAACAACTGGATGTTATTGGCCAGCAATTCGTACTTGCCGCCTGTGGCTATCTTTGGTTTGTGATTACAAGGTTGATCGCATCGGGCCTGGGCTGGAACAAGTTCCGGGAATACGCGATGGCGATGGGCATATTTGCGCTGCTGGCGTGGCAGGTGTTTAGTCGCGAAGGCGAAACGCTGCTGTGGCTGCTAGTGCCGCTGTTTGCGGCATTGTTTCTCTCTGTATCTTCCGCACCGTTTATCCGTGGTCGTTTCGATGACGCGACATGGGGATTCAGCGTTCACCTGTATCACGGTGCACTGTTTGCAGCGTTGGCGGGTGTCCTGTGGGGCGGGGGGATCTCTATTTCGCTGGCCAGCATCGAATACCTGTTCAGAGCAGATATCCCATCTGAGCTGTACGGTGATATCTGGAGTGCATGTCTGCTGGTATTGGCGCCGCTGTACGCGTTGACCTATGCGAACGATCCCGACCATTTTCTTCAGCCCGAACTGAACCTGTCGGCTTACGAGAACTTCATCGTACAAAAGGTGCTCGCACCCTTGGTTACAGCATATTTGCTGATCCTATATGCGTACTTCGTAAAAATCGGCATCGAGCAGGAACTACCGCGAGGCCAACTGAGTTATCTGGTGTCCGGTTTTGGTTGCGTAGGTGTACTGACCTATTTCCTGGGTTGGCCACAACGCGAGCAGGGTGGCGCACTATTACGACTTCTACAGCGAATATTCTTCCCTGCGCTGATCATCCCAGTTGCCATGCAGGCGCTGGCGCTTTTCCAACGTGTTGATCAGTACGGCTTAACTGAAGCACGTTATTACGTGGCTGTATCGGTGGTATGGCTGGGCGGACTCGCCATAGCGTTTACCGTCGCGCGACCGCCGCTGAAAACGCTGTTTCTATCACTTACTTTGCTACTGGTCATTGCCGCTGTTGGTCCGTTGAGTGCAACCAGCCTTTCCGTAAACAACCAATTCAACCGCCTACAAACATTGCTCGAATCTAACGACCTGCTTCAATCAGGCAAGCTGCAAGCAGCCACCGAAACAGTGCCATTCAGTGATCGCAAAAGCATCAGCTCAATCCTGCGCTACCTGGACCGTCGCAACCAGTTGGAGCGAATTGATCCCTGGCTGCCCGAGGGGGACGAGCGCAAAGAAGAATACACGGTGAGCGAGATTGGGGAGCTGCTCGGATTTACTCTGATCAGCGAATACGAGCGACACCCGGGAAGCAACAAAGAGATCATGAACTTTAGCAGTGGCGAAGGTTATAACCGGGTCATGGATGTGAGTGGTTTTGATTGGGTAACCCCTCGGCAGTCTCTGCATTGCTACAAAAATAGCTGCGTTGAACAGAAACCCTGGGCGCTACATTTCAACGCTGAAATCCCATTCTCGGCCTCGTATGCTGACGGCACCATGAGTTTTAGCCTGCAGGGATATGATGCGTTATCTTTAGATCTAAACAGTTTCATCGGTTCGCAGGTCCGTATGCGATCTGCGCGCAACAACCGCACGATGGTTATTGAGGCTCAAAATACCGATCTAACGCTACGCTTAGCTATTTCCGAACTTACGGTGGAAACTGAGCAAGAATCGGGTGGCGAGCCTCACTATGATTTGCGCAATATGACGTTCCGAGTTTTCGTAGCCCTTCGTGAGAAGCCATCAAAGTAATGCAAAGCAGTCACACCCCAGAGGTAAACGTGATCGACAAGATACAGATCGTGCAAGGACTGGAAGCCCTGTCCGAAATCGATGCAGAGATCGCCGAGGCGTATGCCTTGATCGGTGCTCCCGAACCACGTGTCCGTCCCACAGGATTCAGCGCTTTTCTGTCGATCATTATCGGGCAACAGGTATCAACCGAAGCCGCTAACGCCATCCGCGGGCGTGTAGAGGCGTTGTTGGGCGATATAACTGCTGAGCGTGTCATCGCCGTTGAAGATCAGGCGTTACGAGAGGCAGGCATGTCGTTTCGTAAAATCGAGTACGCCAAAGGGATGGCGGAGGCGCAACTGGCCGGAACCTTTGATGCGGAAGGGCTGGACCAACTGACAGACGCGGAAGTTATCGAGTCGATCACTGCCTTGCGAGGTTTCGGCCGCTGGAGTGCTGAGATCTATATGATGTTTTCACTCGGACGCCAGGACGTGTTTCCCGCGGACGACCTTGCGATCCAGGTTGCGTTAGGGCGCCTGAAAGGATTGGAGAAGAAACCCACGCCGAAGCAGGCGAGGGATCTGATCGAGCATTGGGCGCCATGGCGGAGCGTGGGGTCGTTGTTTTTGTGGCATTACTATCGAGGGGCGCCGTCCTAGACCAGCAGCAAACCTGCACTGTAGATACCATCTCTCCAGATATGCCTCAAGCGTGTTTTAAGCGGCTTGAGGCATATATTCTTTTTGGTTCTTCACCACCCCAAAACAGATCTGGAGCAGCTTCCTCATGGCGGCACCCAGCGCCTGCATCTTGGTTTTCCCTGCACTC
>NZ_CAXRBQ010000119.1:0-28005 GCF_964228735.1 Pontibacterium sp.
TCATGATTGGCAACATCAGTTCAGCAACGGTTTCCTCTTCCTGATGGTTGAACCAGGCTTCTTCGTTCATGAACACACCTTCCATGAACGCCTGTGCCCACCAAGTCAGGCCGGACATATCTTCGTCTTCGTCCGGGATCAGGGTCAGCTCGCACGGCAGATCAATCTCCTGATCGCTGTACAGGTTGCTGTTGATCATCTTGTACAGGCGACGCAGCATTTCCATGATACGGTCGTGCTGTTCCTGGGAATCCCAGGTTGGCGCACCGTCAAAGACCAGTTCGCTCCACTCCTGTTCGGAGACGGCTTTTGGGCTGATGTTGCAGGCAGTGAACAACCCGTGCACGCCTACCAGATCCAGAGAATCTTCAGATACAGCGTCGGAGTAGAGGAAGTCCTCCAGTTCGTCCAGTTCAGCGTCGGACAGTTCAGCGTGAGTCAGTGCGTTCATTGCAACATCCCGTCAAGTAAATTACAGGTGCGATTCTAGCCGGAAAACCGCGTAATAGCAGCCTTATTTGAAGAAATATAGCTGCTGGTGGGATGAATCGTTGATGACAGTAGCTTAGTGTTAGCGGATAATGCCGCCCCATGATGGATAGGGCACTGCAACTCCTGCAAGACGTTTTTGGCTATGAGCAGTTTCGGACACCCCAGGCGGAGGTGATCGAAACCTTGCTGAACGGGCAGGATACACTGGTCGTAATGCCTACCGGCGGTGGTAAATCGCTTTGTTATCAGCTGCCTGCGCTGATCCGACCGGGTGTGGCGGTGATTGTGTCACCGCTGATCGCACTGATGCAGGATCAGGTCTCAGCCCTGTCCCAGTGGGGCATCCGCGCCGGTTGCCTCAACTCCTCCCTCGATTATTCCGTGATTGCTGAAACCGAGCACCAGATCCGTGCCGGTCAGTTGGATCTGCTCTATATCGCACCGGAACGTCTGCTGCAGGCCCGCACGCTGGACCTGCTGTCCGAATGTCAGATCGGTCTGTTTGCGATCGATGAAGCGCACTGTGTCTCCCAGTGGGGGCATGACTTCCGCCCGGAATATCTGCAGCTGTTTAAGTTGCGTGAGCGTTTTCCCGGTGTACCTCGTATCGCCCTGACGGCGACTGCCGATGAGTGCACCCGCCAGGAGATCATCAATCGCCTTGAGCTGACCGATGCCCAGCGTTTTATCCGTGGCTTTGACCGCCCCAATATCCGCTACCGCATCGGCCAGAAAGATCGCGCCAAAGAGCAGCTGCTGAAGTTCCTAAAAGACGAACATCCGAAAGATGCGGGTGTGGTTTACTGCCTGTCCCGCAAACGGGTGGAAGAGACCGCCGAGTGGCTGCATGAGAAGGGTTTTGAAGCCTTGCCTTACCACGCGGGGTTACCGTCAGAGCTGCGCAACCATAACCAGCACCGTTTCCTCAACGAAGAGGGGATTGTGATGGTGGCGACCATTGCGTTTGGCATGGGGATCGATAAACCCAACGTGCGCTTTGTCGCTCACCTGGATCTGCCAAAGAGCGTGGAAGCCTACTATCAGGAGACCGGCCGTGCCGGCCGTGATGGTCAGGCGGCCGATGCCTGGATGGTGTACGGTCTGCAGGATGTGATCTTCCTGCGCCAGATGCTGGAAGGATCCCAGGCCAGCGATATGCACAAACAGGTGGAGCGCCAGAAACTGGAAGCGATGCTGGGATTGTGTGAGATCACCAGCTGCCGTCGTCAGGCGTTGCTGGCGTACTTTGGCGAAAACAACCACGAACCGTGCGGTAACTGCGATACCTGTCTGGAGCCCGTTCCGGTCTGGGATGGCACCGAAGCGGCGCGCAAGGCACTGTCGGCGGTGTACCGTACCGGTCAGCGTTACGGTGTGACCTATGTGATTGAAACCCTGATCGGTAATAAGGTGGATCGAGTGGTGCAACTGGGCCACGACAAACTCACCACCTTTGGTATCGGTAAGGAACTGGACAAGAAACAGTGGCGTTCGGTGTTTCGCCAGCTGGTGGCCCGCGGTTATCTGCGCGTAGATGCGGAAGGGCACGGTGTGCTGCAGCTGACCGAGAAATGCCGTCCGGTACTGAAGGGTGAAGAGTCCCTCGAACTGCGTAAGGATCAGCGCAAGCAGAGCCGCTACGATCGCAAACAGGTACCGCAGAACAAGCTGGAAGCGGAAGATTACGCCCTGTGGAATGCCCTCAAAGCCAAACGTAAGGAACTGGCGGATGACCAGGATCTACCGCCGTATGTGATCTTCCACGATGCCACGCTGATGGAGATGGTGATGTACCGTCCCCTCAGCCATGAGCAGTTCAAGCGCCTCAACGGTGTGGGGCAGCGTAAGCTGGATCTGTACGGCGACCAGTTTATTGCCGTGATCGAAGAGCACGAAGTCAACGAGCCGGTAGACCTGGATGCCCAGGTAGAACAGTCGATCATGCTGTTCCGCTCCGGCATGACCACCGAACAGATCGCCCTGCAACAAAAGCTGTCGGCCAAGGTGATCTACAACCACTTGGCCCACGGTATAAGCCAGGGGCAACTGGAGATGAACGATGTGGTTGAACTGCCCGATGCGGAGCTGCGCCATATCGAGCAGGTGATCCACGAATGTCAGCGGGAATACGGCAACGCGCTGAAACCGGTGTACGAAGCGCTGGCCGGTGTCTACGAGATGGGCATCCTGCGCTGCGTAAAAGCCGGTCTGCAATTGTAAGGGCGGTATCGGCTGATGATGGAGATGGGTGCTGAAGCGACGCTGTTTGGACTGTTCCTCAGCGGCCTCATCTCGGCGACCTTGCTGCCGGGTGGTTCGGAAGCCCTCTTCGGCTGGATGCTTTACAACGAAAGCTATGCGGCACTTCCTCTGTTTTTTGCGGTCACATCCGGTAACGCACTGGGTGGTATTATCACCTTTGTGATGGGCTGGCTTCTGGCGATCCGATACCCGCTGAAAGCGCTGGAAAAACCGGAACACCAACGCGCCCAGCGTTGGCTTGAACGCTGGGGACCGATGGCGCTGTTGCTGTCCTGGTTGCCCATCGTGGGTGATCCCCTCTGTTTTATCGCCGGTTGGCTGCGGGGAGGCGTCTGGTTGTCTATGCTGATGATTACCCTCGGCAAGGCAGCCAGGTACGCAGTACTGATGTTGCTCGTCGCCTGAACTGTTTCGAAATTCGCTCCTGACATGGAAGATGTCTGAATGATCAATAGCGATACCTTCCGAAAACTCCGTATTACTTTTCTTCTGCTGCTCCTGCTGATGGTTGCGTTGAACACCTGGTTGTCGATCGTGCGTGTGACCGACTGGCAGGAGCCACTCTGGGTGGTGGTGTATCCGATCAATGCCGATGGACGGCAGGATACGGGGCAGTACGTGGCCGCGCTGAGCGAAGAGCACTTTGAGGATATGGAGCTGTTCCTGCAGCGGGAAGCACAGCGTTACGGCATCGGTATCGACCAGCCCCTTGAGGTAAAGCTGGCGCCGATCGTTAATGTCCAGCCGCCGGAGGTGCCTGAGAATCCCAGCCTGTTGATGAATGTGCTCTGGAGTCTGCAGATGCGCTTCTGGTCCTGGCAAAACGACAGCTGGGATGGCCCCAATCCGGATATCCGGATCTACATGCGCTTCTTCTCACCCAGCAACCGACACGTTCTGGAGCACTCCCTGGGCCTGCAGAAGGGGATGATCGGTCTGGTTAACGGCTACGCCCATGTGGACTATCAGGGGCGCAACAATATGGTGGCGATGCACGAGCTGATGCACACCCTGGGAGCGACCGACAAATACGATCTGGAGACCAACCTGCCGCTATGGCCGGAGGGCTACGCCCACCCGCATCAAAAACCGCTGATCCCGCAGGCTCAGGCTGAAGTGATGGGTGGGCGAATAATGGTTCAAGCCGGTTTCGCCATCATGCCGAAAACGCTGGAGCAGGTGATTGTGGGGCCGCAAACGGCACACGAAATCAACTGGCGAAAAAATCGCTGATCTGATCAAAAAGCGTTCAATTCTTTCGTCGCTGACAGGCGGGAACTGCGCTATAATCCGCGCCTTCCAATTTTGAACGTTTCAGACCGATCCAGAAATGACCGAATCCGCCGCTGTAGAATCACCCGAAAAGAAAATCAAAGTCCGCATCAACAAGCTGCAGAAACGTCTGCGCCGTGAAGTGGGCCGCGCCATTGAAGACTTCAACATGATCGAAGATGGCGACAAGGTGATGGTGTGTTTGTCGGGTGGCAAAGACTCCTATGCCATGCTCGACATCCTGATGAACCTGCAGAAGAGTGCGCCGATCAGCTTTGAGATTGTGGCGGTCAATCTGGACCAGAAACAGCCGGGTTTCCCGGAGCATATCCTGCCGGAATACCTGGAATCGATTGGTGTGGAGTTCCACATCATCGAGCGTGATACCTACTCCATTGTCAAAGAGGTGGTGCCAGAGGGTAAAACCACCTGTGGTCTTTGCTCTCGCTTGCGTCGTGGCACCCTGTACGGCTTTGCGGAAAAGATCGGTGCCAACAAGATCGCACTGGGTCACCACCGCGACGATATCCTGGAAACCTTCTTCCTCAACATGTTCTACGGCGGCAAGCTGAAAGCGATGCCACCGAAGCTGGTCTCCGACGACGGTAAGAATATGGTGATCCGCCCGCTGTCTTACGCGCGTGAGAAAGACATTGCGGAGTACGGTGAGCTGAAAGAGTTCCCGATCATCCCATGTAACCTCTGCGGTTCGCAGGAGAACCTGCAGCGTCAGGTGATCAAAGAGATGCTTAACGGTTGGGACAAAACCCACCCGGGCCGTATCGAAACCATGTTCCGCTCCCTGCAGCACGTTGTACCGTCCCACCTGGCGGATACTGAGCTGTTCAACTTCAAAGAGCTGCAGATGGGGTACGCCCATGGCATCGCTGGCGACAGCGTAACCAACTTCTTCGACCCGAACGAGGGCAAAGAGCCACAGGCTGAAAAGATGCCGGAGATGATCGATATCCTGGCTCTGTAGAAAACGAAATGTGAGCTATTGCGCTTGGCTATACGGCGTTAAAAAGGCCCTCAATATGCTTATTTACTCTATGTAAACTGCGCTATTTCGGGCCTTTTTGCCTTGTCTAGCCTGCGCTCATAACGCTCAATTTCGCTTTCACACATAAATTTCTTGCCTCACCGTCTTACGAGCAGGAAACGGATTTCGAGAGGTAGTATCTGTGAATATCAATGTTGTGCTGCTGGCATTGTGCCAGGCGCTGCTGACCACCGGTAATGTTTTACTGGTGTCGGTGACGGCGCTGATTGGGCGTGATTTGGCACCCAGCGATGCGCTGATCACCCTGCCGGTGGCGATGCAGTTTGTTGGCCTGATGGCAGCAACCATTCCCGCCTCGCTGATCATGAAACGGATCGGCCGCAAGAACGGCTTCTACCTTGGCAACAGTATTGGTATCAGCGGTGCGCTGGCCTGTATTCTGGCGCTGAACGGCGCGCAGTTCGGTCTGTTCTGCGCAGGCACTTTCCTGCTGGGGATTGGCATTGGGTTTGGCACCCTGTACCGCTTTGCTGCGGTGGAGGTGTGCGCACCGGAGCAGAAGAACCGTGCAATCTCCATGGTGATGGCCGGTGGTGTCCTCGCTGCCGTGGCTGGTCCTCAACTGGCAGTCTCAAGCCAGGAATGGATCGAAGCTATCCCGTTCCAGGGTGCCTTTGTAGGTCTGTTGATCCTCTATATCATCGCGCTGGTGTTGCTGAGTCTGATCCGAATTCCTGCTGCCAGTGGTGATGAGCACCACGGTCCGACCCGGCCTATCCGTGAAATTCTGGCCCAACCCGACTTTATCAGTGCCGTAGTGGCGGGCATGGTGGGCTACGCCGTGATGAACCTGCTGATGACAGCCACACCGCTGGCGATGCAGCGTTGTGGCTACGAGTTCAGCACCGTGGCCAACGTGATCGAATGGCACGTGCTGGGCATGTTCCTGCCGTCCTTCTTCACCGGATCGCTGGTTAACCGTTTTGGCATCAAACCAATTATCTACTGCGGTGCAGCGCTGTTTGTTGGCTGTATTGCCATCAATATGACCGGCACCAGCGAGTGGCACTTCTTTATCGCTCTGTTGCTGCTGGGTGTAGGTTGGAACTTTATGTTTATTCCGGCCACCCAACTGCTGACCGGTACCTACAAGCCGGCCGAAAAAGCCAAATCCCAGGCGGCCAACGAGTTCCTGGTATTTGGTGTGGTGACCCTGTCGGCACTGACCTCCGGTTGGCTGGAAGCTTCCTTGGGCTGGTTCACCATGAACTGGATGATGCTGCCGGTTGTACTTTGGGCCGTAGCGGTGGTGTACCTGATGGACCGCAAAGCCAAAGCGATGGCAACCGTTTAACCTGATTTTTTATGAAGTTGATCCTCAGCCGTAAAGGTACCGACTCCAGCGCAGGCGGATTGCCCAGTCCGATTCTGCCGGATGGCCGTTTGCTCTCCCTGCCGATTCCGCAGTCGGATGCGCCGATCAAGTATTCCGAGCTGATGGCGGGCAAGCAGAGCCTCTCCAGCCTGATCAAGCAGCTGGGCGGTAAGCAGTGGCGGGGTGGTTGTCACCTGGACCCGGATATAGATCGATCCCTGCTTAAGGACAGCAGGAACTGGGTGCCTGCCTTTGGTCAGTTTGGCGCCGCTCAGCGCCATCTGGAACAGGAAGGTGTGGGCAAAGGAGATCTGTTTCTATTCTTTGGCTGGTACCGTCAGACCGAAAGGGTGAAAGGTAAAATCCAGTTCGTCAAAGGCGCACCGGATATCCATCAGATCTTTGGTTGGATGCAGGTAGGGGAGATCCTCAAGCCTTCGTTGCCGGATAATGAAGCAGTCCTGGCTCGTTATCCTCAGCTGGCGAATCACCCGCATATGCAGAAGGACTATCAGTTCAACACGATCTACCTACCGAGCGAGCAGCTTGTGCTTAATGGGCGTTCCACGGGATTACCAGGCTTTGGGATGTTTCCGCAGTACAGTCAGGCACTGCAGCTGACCACACCGGGTGAAAACCGCACCCACTGGACGCTGTCAAAAGCGTTCTACCCGGATGATTTTGAGACCGCGCTCAGCTATCACCGCCAGCCATGGCGCTGGAATCGGGGTGGGGAACAGGTGCAGTTGCAGGCTGCCGCCCGCGGACAGGAGTTTGTTTTGGATTTGGCAAAACAACCAGCGGTGGCCGATTGGCTGGAAGCGCAGTTTTTACAGCAGCTATTTTGAAGAGCCTTTGAAGAAATTGGGCTTGACCCGGTCGCCCCCCTCTCGTCATCATTAGCGCCTCAACCAAGGGGGTGTCATGAAAAGTTTCCTATTCTCAACTCACAACGATCGCGGCGGCGTAATTCTGTGCAATCTCGACACCCTGGAAGAGGCGGTGGAGTACCTGCAACAACGCTTTGATGGTGTGGTGCGTGTTGAGGAAGGACGTAGCTACTGGACCAAAGAAAACGGATTCGATGAGCTACCCCCGGCTGACGATTCTAGCGGACCGGGTGGTACTGGTTCCGCCACGCCGTAACACGCCTGATTGGCAGACATGCGCTGGTCTGCTTTAGTAATCACCGGCTTCTCATCAACTGATTTCATTGCAACCGGTGTTGCCGGTAGTTGGATGCTTGCTGTAGCAGTAGGGCTGTACCAGTCATCGCTATGGGTGCAATCAATGACTTCAACGCACTGAATCTTCATCGTTCATACTTCGGTTCGATTGACGCGGGCCGCTACTATTTCAAATTCAAACGACAGTTTGATGACAACGCTGTGCTTTCAGATTAAGTCGATCTGGACTTCATGAATTCCATCCTTCAGGATCAAACATCAGTTTCGCGCATAGCGCCTTTACGGTGATGGATCTGATCAGGAAAAGGTAATGTTTCGCATATATCACTCGAACGCACTGGATGTGCTCAAGGATCTGCTGGTTGAACTGATCAAGCGTGATCCGCTGACCGATCCCTTCGCCCAGGAAACCATTCTGGTACAAAGCCCCGGCATGGCCCAGTGGCTCAAACTGGAGCTGGCTCAGGCACAGGGCATCGCCGCCAGTATCGATTTTCCGCTGCCTGCCTCCTTTCTTTGGAAAAGTTTCTCCGAAGTGTTGGAGGGCGTGCCGGAACGTTCCGCCTTTAACAAGGAGGCGATGACCTGGAAGCTGATGGAGATCCTGCCCGCCCAGCTAAGCCAACCGGAATTCAGTGATCTGGAGCGTTACCTGGCCGCCGATCAGGGTAACTTTAAGCTTTACCAGCTGTGCGGCAAGATCGCCGATACCTTTGACCAATACCTGGTATACCGTCCCGACTGGATCGCCGATTGGGAGCAGGGTGGCAACATGGCTTCGGATAGCCAGCCGTGGCAGCCGATCTTGTGGCGTGGATTGGTGAATCGCACCCAAGAATTTGGCCAGGCCCACTGGCATCGCGCCAATATGTTTTCTGAGTTTGTGAACGCTTTGGGTCGAAGCGGAGACAACACGGGCCTACCGACAAGACTTTTTGTGTTTGGTATCTCCGCGCTGCCGCAAAACTATCTGGAAGCCCTGCATGCGATGGGGCAGAAGATCGATGTACACCTGATGGTAACCAATCCCTGTCGTTACTACTGGGGTGAGATTCTGGACCAGGCGCAGATCGCCAAGCTCAATCGGAGCTGGTTTGATAAACCGGGCACCGATATGAGCACTTACTTCGAACACGGCAATCCGCTGCTGGCGTCGATGGGTAAGTTGGGCCGCGACTATCTGGTACAGCTGCAGGAGCTGAAATCGCCGGAGATCGAAGCCTTTGTGGATATCGATCGCGACAGTCTGCTGTTGCAGATGCAGGCGGATATCCTGGAACTGGATGACCGTGCCCGCTTCCCCACCCAGCCCGATGGTTTCCTTCGCAGTCACCACAAAACCCCGATTGCCGGAGGCGACCGTTCTATTCAGTTGCACGGCTGTCACAGTCCTCTGCGTGAAGTGGAAGTACTGCACGATCAGTTGCTGGCGATGTTTGAAGAAAATGCGGAGATTTCGCCGCGAGATGTCATAGTGATGATGCCGGATGTGGCCAGCTACGCACCGTATATCGATGCGGTATTTGGTAATGCACCGCCCGAGCGTTATATCCCGTTCTCCATCTCTGACCGCTCCGCGCAACAGGAGAACCCGCTGCTGCAGAGTTTCCTGCGTTTTATCGCCCTGGCCAACAGCCGCATGACTGTCTCCGAGGTGCTGGAACTGCTGGAAGTACCGGCGGTGATGCGTCGCTTCGGATTGGATCAGGACGGTTTTCACCGCATCCGCCATTGGGTGGCCGAGGTGAATATCCGCTGGGGACTGGACAGCAATCAGCGTCAGCAGTGGGACCTGCCGGAGTTTGAGCAGAATAGCTGGCAGTTTGGTTTGCAGCGTATGCTGGCCGGATACGCATTGGGCGACAGTGAAGAGCTGTGGTCCGGTATCGCCCCGTACGGTGAAGTGGAAGGTCTGGAAGCGGATCTGTTGGGTAAGCTGGCGGACTTTGTCGACCTGCTCAGCTTCTGTGCGGAGCAGTTCAACGCTGAGCAAACGCCGGAAGCCTGGATCGAATTGATCAACAGCCTGCTTGAGCGTGCCTACCAGCCGGATGAGCTGGATGAGGTGGCGCTGGACCAGGTCCGTAAGGTGCTGGCACAACTGCAGGAGCAGATCAGTGACGCGGGGTGGTCGGCGCCGTTGTCGATCGAGATCCTGTGCGACTACCTCAATAACGGCCTCAACAATGCCCGCTCCAGTCAGCGCTTTATGATAGGTTCCGTTAACTTCTGTACCCTGATGCCGATGCGTTCCATTCCGTTCCGGGTGGTGTGTCTGCTGGGTATGAACGACGGTGACTATCCACGCACCTTGCCGCCGATCGGTTTTGACCTGATGGCGGATCAGCCACGTCGCGGTGACCGTTCCCGCCGGGATGATGACCGCTACTTGTTCCTCGAGGCCGTCCTGTCGGCGCGGGAAAAGCTGTATATCAGTTATGTAGCGCGTTCCATCCACGACAACACCGAGAAAGTACCGTCGGTGCTGGTCAGCGAACTGGTTGAATACTTGGCGCAGGCCTATGTGTTGCCCAACTGTATCGAACAGGATATGGACAGCAGTGCCGAGGCGCTCAAGCAGGGTTTGCTGACCGAACATCCCCTGGCACCGTTCAGCGTGGATTACTTCCAAAAGGACAGCGGGTATTTCAGTTTTGCCAGCGAATGGCTGGTGGCTGCATCAGCCGAGCAGCAACCGCCGCCAAGTTTTGTCACCAACACGCTGGACAGTGAAATGCCGGTCGAGCTGGAACTGGCCGACCTGCTGCGCTTCTTCCGTAACCCGTGCCGTTATTTCTTTACCCAGAGGTTGAAGGTGCACTTTGAAACCCGCGAATCGGGCGCAGAAGATGACGAACCGTTTAAGGTGGAAGGACTGGATGACTACCAGCTGAAGCAGCGATACCTGCAAGCGGCGCTGGCCAATGAACCGCTGGATGAAGTGGATGCCTGGATTCAGGCCGAAGGCTTGTTGCCGGTGGGACACAGCGGATATCAGAGCCTGAGCAAAGTACGTAAAGATTGTGTGGAGCTGGCGGAAAAGCTGGAACCGTTGATGCCGGAAACTCCGCATCGCCGCGAGATCCGCATAAAATTGCCAAGCTTCCCCCAGCTGCGCATCACCGGCTGGCAGGATGGCTGGTATGGCAACACTTTGCTGCGTTACCGTCCGGCCCAGGTACAGGGCTACGATCGCCTGTTTGGCTGGATCGAACACCTGGCGGCCTGCGCCTGTTTCCCGGAAACCAAAGGCACCGTTCACCGTGGTTTGTCAGCGCAACTGACCTATAAACCGTTGGTACGTGCTGAAGCGATCCTGCAGCTGGAAACGCTGGTGAAACTCTATCTGGAGGGGCAACAGCGACCGCTGCCATTCGAACCGGGTGTGGGCTGGGCTTACCTGGCCGAGCTGGCCAAGGGTGAAGATAAAGCGCGTATCAAGGCGCAAACCCGCTTTGAAGGCGGCTTTAACAGCTATGGTGCCATTGAAGATCCGTACCTGCGCCGTGTCTACCCGCATTACAGCGCTTTTGAACCGGGGCTTATACCGTTGGTGGATCAGGTGCTGTCGCCGATCATGTCGTGGGTGGAAGAGGGAAAGGAATAAAAGGATATGAGTGATCTGATTCCACTGCAGCCATTAATGTTCCCGCTACACGGCATGCGCCTGATTGAGGCCAGCGCCGGTACCGGTAAGACCTACACCATCACCGCACTCTATCTGCGCCTGCTGCTGGGCCATGGTGAAGAGGGCCCCGTACAACCCCTCGGCCCCGACCAGATTCTGGTGGTGACCTTCACCGAAGCCGCCACCGAAGAGCTGCGCGACCGTATCCGTGTACGTATCGCTGAAGCACGTCAGGCCTTTATGCTGGCGCTCAATGGCCATCCCATCAAAGAACCACTGCTGCAGGCTTTGACCGATGAAGTTGAAGACAAAGACAGCGCAATAAAACTGCTGGAGCAGGCGGCCCAGCAGATGGATGAAGCAGCGATCTTTACCATCCACGGTTTCTGTCAGCGTATGCTCAAGCGCCACGCCTTTGAGAGTGGGGCGCTGTTCGAAACCGAACTGACCCAGGATTCCCAGCGCCTGCTCAATCAGGCGGTGATGGATTTCTGGCGAGCTGAGATCTACCGCATGCAGGCGGGGATCGCCTCTGCCGTTCTGCATCTGTGGAAAACGCCGGTGGACCTAAGCCGGGACCTGAGTGGATTCTGGAGTTCGCCTGAGCTGCGTCTGCAGCCGGACCTCTCGGATCAGGATCTGGGCAAACTGTTTGAGCAGTTCCTGAGCCTCTTAACGCGTTTCAAATCCCTCTGGCTTAGTGATGAAACCGATCTCGAAGCATTGATCCGTGATTCTGGCGTCAGCAAACAGAGCTACCGTAAGAACCTGCTACCCAACTGGCTAGCCAAAATCGGTGAATTTGCCGAATCGGATAGCAGCGTGTTGGATAAGAAACTGTTGGAGGTAATGGAGCGGTTCCAGCAGTCCCGCCTGTATGAGAAATCGCCGAAGGGCAATCCACCGGAGCACGAACTGTTCCGCCTGATTGAAGAGCTGCTGGAAGCGCAGGTACCGGTGCGTGAGATTATGTTGGCCCGGGCCTACCGAGATGTGCGTTCACGCTTTGATCAGCATAAGCAGCAACACAACCTGCTGACCTTTGATGACCTGCTGATCAACCTGGACCGAGCGCTCAGTAACGACCAGTCCGGTCTGCTGGCCGGTGCGATCCGCAATCAGTTCCCACTGGCGCTGATCGATGAGTTCCAAGATACCGACCCGATGCAGTACCGCATCTTCAGCCGGATCTACGGTGCTCAGGAGGGGAAAGTATCGACCGCTGAGTACCGGCCCGGACTGGTGATGATCGGTGACCCAAAACAGGCGATCTACGCCTTCCGTGGCGCAGATATCTTTACTTATATCCATGCCCGCCGGCAGGTCGAGGCGCCGTATACCCTGGATACCAACTGGCGTTCCACCTCACGCATGGTGGAGTCGGTGAACCGTCTGTTTGAAAGCGCCAACGCGCCGTTTATCTACGAGCAGGATATCCAGTTCCAGTCGGTGAATGCCGGTGGCAAGTCCGATAAGAAACCGCTGTTGGTGGGCGGCAAAGAGATTCCGGCGATGACCTTCTGGCACGAGGAGGATGAGGAGCCGATCAACCGCAACACCTACTTCGCCCGTTTTGCCCGTGCGACGGCTGTTGAGATCGAGCGCCTGCTCAGTGGCGATTCTACGGTGGGTGAGCGTGACCTGGAAGCGGGAGATATTGCTGTACTGGTCCGTGACCGTTACGAGGCGGATGCGATCCGACAGGCGCTGGCTGAGTTCCAGCGCCCGTGCGTGTACCTGAGTAACCGCGAAAGTGTGTTCTCCACCCAGGAAGCCCTGGACCTGCTGTTACTGTTGCAGGCGGCACAGGAACCACAGAACGAACGCTTTGTGCGTGCCGCGCTGGCAACCTCCATTCTGCAGCTGGACGTAGAAGCACTCGACCGCCTTAACCACGAAGAAAAAGCGTGGGAAGCGGCGGTCGCTGAATTCACCGAGTACCAGCAGTGCTGGCTGCGTCTGGGCGTGTTGCCGATGCTGCACCGCCTGCTGCAACGGCGCAAACTCTCCGAAGCGATCCTTGCCCGTGCCGACGGTGAACGCCGTCTCACCGACCTGTTGCATCTGGGTGAACTACTGCAGACCGCCAGTACCGAAGTGGAGGGCAGCGCAGGACTGTTGCGTTGGTACGCTGAGAAGCTGAACAACCCCAACGGCAGCGCTGAAGATCAGCAGTTGCGCCTGGAGAGTGACCGCAACCTGGTGACGCTGGTGACAATACACAAATCCAAGGGGCTGGAGTACCCGGTAGTATTCCTGCCATTTCCCTGTGCGATGAAGGACAGTAAGCAGTCGCTTTACCACGATGACAACGGCGATACCGTAATGGACCTGCAGGCCTCCGACGAAGCGGTGGCCAAAGCGGACGAAGAACGATTGGCGGAAGATCTGCGTCTGCTTTACGTGGCCCTGACCCGTTCCGTGTACGCCTGCTACATGGGCGTGGCCGATGTGAAGGTGGGTCAGAAGAAAGAGCAGCTGCAACGCACTGCGCTGGGATACCTGTTGTTGCAGGAGGGACGGGAGCTGCCTGAAGCGGTAGCACGCTTGCCGGAGCTGTCATCCGCTATTACCGTGATTGAGCCCCCTCAGACGGTGCCGCAGATTGATCTGTTTGCTGCGGAACCCGCACCGCAGCCTGAATTGGAAGTACGTCAGTTTAAAGGACGTATCGACCGCAACTGGCGGATGACCAGCTACTCGGCGCTAAGCAGCCACGGTGGTGGGCATCAGCTGCCAGAGCTGCCCGGACTGGATCTGGAGGTGGCGGGTGAAGAGGTGGCCGTTGCCGAACCGGAACAGTCGATCTTCAGTTTTCCCAAAGGCGCGCGCGCCGGTACCTTCCTGCACGCGGTGTTTGAAGACCTGGATTTTCCAACGGCCGGTGGTGCAGAGCTCACCGAGTATCTGCAGGAGCGACTCACGCTGGAAGGTTATGACACCGAATGGACGCCGGTACTGGAGGCCCTGGTGGCTGATGTGTTGGACAGTGATCTCGGTGTTGACGTTACCAGGCTGCGGGATCTCTCCTCTGAGAACAAGCTGGTGGAGATGGAGTTTATGCTGCCAATTAATGGCTTGGACTGTGGCGCGCTCAACCAACTGATCCGTAGTCATGACCCTCTCTCCGCGCAGGCGGGATTTCTGAACTTCGATCAGGTCACTGGGATGTTGAAGGGTTTTATCGACTTGGTGTTCCGGCACAACGGTCGTTATTACGTGCTGGATTACAAATCCAACTTCCTGGGTGACCGTCACGACGCCTATACCCAGCAAGCGATGGCGGAAGCGATGATTGACCACCGCTACGACCTGCAGTACCAGCTCTACACCCTGGCGTTGCACCGTTTGTTGCAAAGCCGGATACCCGATTACAGCTACGAGCAGCATATGGGCGGCGTATTCTACCTATTCCTGCGTGGCATGGGGCAGGACGATAACGGCATCTTCCATGTACGTCCGGAGGCGGACTTTATCGAACAGCTGGATCAGCAGATTGCGCAGGGAGGTGAGGCATGAGTGAACTGTTAACCGTACTGCGAGCCCGTGTGGATATGGGCGAGCTGCGACCGCTGGACTATCAGTTTGGCCGCTTCCTGCAACAGAGAGGCGCGAGCGATCGCGCTGTGCTCGCGGCTGTACTGGTCAGCGCCGAGCTGGCACAGGGGCATGTCTGTCTGGTGTTATCCCGCTTACCGGAATTGTCGCCGGAACTGAAACAACTGGTGGCCGAATACGGCATCACTACACTGGCGCCGGAGTCGCAGATTATCGGCACGGGTGATGAGGTCACACCGTTGGTGCTGAATGGCGATCGCCTCTATCTCCATCGCTACTGGGCCTATGAGGTGATGATTGCAGGTAATCTGCACAAACGTGCGGCGGGTTCCGAGGTGGATCTGGATACTCTGAAAACAGGACTGGACCGTCTGTTTAAGCGCACGCCTAATGAAACCGACTGGCAACGGGTGGCTGCGGCAATTGCCGCGCAGCGTCGCTTCTCGGTAATTTCTGGTGGTCCGGGTACGGGTAAGACCACCACCGTGACCAAACTGCTGGCATTGATCTGCGAGCAGAGCCTGAAGGCCGGACGCGATCCGGTGATCAAGTTGGCGGCGCCAACGGGTAAAGCCGCAGCCCGCCTGTCTGAATCGATTGCCGGGGCTGTGAGTCAGTTGCCGCTCTCGATGGAACAGCGTGCGCTGATCCCCTCTGAGGCCAGTACCTTGCACCGGTTGCTGGGCGTGATCCCGAACAGTCACAACTTCCGTCACAACAACGCCAACCCGTTGCATCTGGATCTGCTGGTGGTGGACGAGGCGTCGATGATTGATCTGCCGATGATGGCGCGTTTGCTGGATGCCTTGCCGGAATCGGCCCGCCTGATCCTGATCGGTGACCGCGACCAGTTGGCCTCGGTGGAAGCGGGCAGTGTACTGGGTGATATCTGCCAGTGGCCGGGTGAGGTGGGTTATTCGCAGCAACAGGCGAAGGTGCTGTCTGCCCTCTGTGATATTCCAGCCGATGAGATTTGTCAGAACTATCCATCCCCGATAGCAGATTCTGTGGCTTTTTTACGGAAAAGTTACAGATTTCATGATCAGAGCGGAATTGGCCACCTGGCACGCGCCGTAAACAACGGTGATGTGGCGTGTTTCGATGCGGTGGTACGCCAGGGATATGACGATATTGAGCTCAATCTGCTTACCAGTGAGGGCTACAATGCGCTGATTCAGCGAGCGGTGGATGGTTACAGTCACTACCTGCGTTGTGTGGAAGAAAATGCAGTACCGGAACATGTTTTGGCGCAGTTTGGCCGTTTGCAGCTGCTTTGTGCACTGCGGGAGGGGCCTTACGGTGTGGCGGGCTTAAATGAAACGATTCGTGCCGGTCTGGCGAAGCGTGGCCTGGTGGCGTCGGAAGGACTCTGGTACAGCGGCCGCCCGGTGATCATCACCCGCAATGATTCAGCGCTGGAGCTGTACAACGGTGATATCGGGATCGCCCTGCCGGACGAAGAGGGCAACCTGCGTGTGTGGTTCGAGCAGTCGGGTAAGATGCGTGCGGTATTGCCAAGCCGCTTGCCTGAACACGAAACCGTGTTTGCGATGACCGTGCATAAAAGTCAGGGATCAGAGTTCGAACAGGTACTATTCCTGATGCCACCGGATGACAACCCGGTACTGACACGGGAGTTGCTCTATACCGGGATTACCCGAGCCAAACAGGCGTTGGCACTTTATGGCACCGAACGTATCTTCAGGCAAGCTGCGATGCGGCCTACAGAGCGAAACGGTGGCCTGGCCGATCGGTTGTGGAAGGCCGATTTATCCTAGCTTTTAGCCAATTTACAGCCACTAAAAAGGGAGCCTGCTGGCTCCCTTGCTGGATAGAGTACTTCAGTAGTCGACGTAAAGTCTTAACGACGGCGACGCTGCTGTTTCTCTTCGACGCGGATACGAATCGGTTTCATCTCACGCTGAGCAGGCTTGCTCATCTGGAACACAATATAACCAGCGGCGAGTGCCAGTAGAGTTGCAAAAATCAGCATATGTCGCTCCTAGTGCCGGCCATTACCGGTCGTCAGATTCGGCATTTCGATGCGCGGGTGGCACATCTCAAACTCGATATTACTGATTATAGACCCTGTTGACCAATGTATTGTTCAAATTCGGTGAATCCACCGATGTGTTCCTGGCCAACAAAAATCTGAGGTACGGTTTCGACCGGCTTACCCACCGTCTTTTCCAGATCCGCCTTGCTGATATTCTCAGCGTATATATCGATGTAGCGGAAGTTTAACTCTTTGATTTCACAAAGCTGCTTAGCGCGAGTACAGAAGCCACATCCTGGACGGCCAAAAATGGTTACGCGTTTCATTGTGCTGAATCCCCTGATCAAAAATCTATAGAAGTATTAGAGCATGGAGGGCGAATCAGCAGCCAATTGGATCTGTTTATTCAGATCATTTAGTTCCCCTATCGACGTTGGTAGAGGCGAGTCATTCGTCAAGCCCTAGATTGGCTAATGCAACACAGAAATTTTTCATTAAGGAAATTGTCATAAGTACAACTGATTTTTATGTGCAGCGCAGCATCGGCGCATGTTTTCAGGGGCTCGGGGATTTTCCCCAAAGCCTGTGGATAAACCTGTCGACAAGATTTGGGCAAGAGAGTGCAGGGCTGATAATACGGGCGTTTTACTTGGTTTGGTCGAAAAATATACAGATATCTAACTGTATGATTTCTAATGGCTAATCCACGTCAATATTAAAATAATGCAACTTCGTGACAGCGAAATGTGAATGAAAATAAATCATGTTGACACGGCTTTCTGTTGTGCATTTCATGAACTGTAAAGGAGGGTTTACAGTTTTTCCGAGTATTTTTGCTGAGCTTAAGCCGAGATTTGTACAGAAGATGTACAGAGGTGGGGCGGGTATAACAGCCATTAGAGAAAGTCTGTTATACCCGACGATATAGGCAAGGAGAACGGCTTTACCAGGTAGAGGACGGTTTACGACGACCGGAGAAGGAACGGACCAGCAGGCCCAGAATCACACCACCCAACGCAATCAGACCGCCGTGGGTGAACCAGCGCATCAGGTTGCTTTCATCCATGGTCTCGATCTGGAAGCTGAGCGACTTAATCTCTGTTTTCAGTTCGTTAACCTCGTCTGCCAGTACCTGACGCTCGTTGCGAACCGAGTTCAGCTCTGCCTGCAACTGGTTGATTACCTCGCTCTGTTCTTCAACCTTGCTGCGGCTTTTCTTCAGATCACTCTCCAGGATAGGCAGTCGCACGCTCATACTCTGACCTTTACCGACGTTATCAGGTGCAACCCAGCCAACCTTGCCATTGGGTGTGCGGATCTGAACGTACTTGGAACCTGGATCTGTTTTCAGAATGGTGACAGGAGCACCACTCTGCACGCGGCCGGTGATCCGGTATTTGTTGCTCGGGCCGCTGTGGTAAAAAATGTAGACATCGTCGGCGATATGGCCGGTCTGTGCGTGAACTTGTAAGGAAAGGGCGAAAATTAAAAATGTGAATAGTGTTTTCATCAATACCGTCGCTAATAGTAATTTGCTTATGTTCTAATCAGGCCCGGTTCCCTACTCCCGAGCCACTTACCTACCCATAGACCGCTAAGACAACAAAAAGCTGTAAATGATCCGTGCGTATTCTACTAAGTTGTTTAATACTTTTCGATGAGCCTGTGCTCCGAATCGCCCTGAATATGAGGGCTGGAGTGAAGTAAAAGTGAAGTAAGTTTGTGTTAAGCATTAGTATGATAACAAATGCGTCTTCCGGCCACTGAATAACGGGATGTTCTGTTTTAGTGGCAACGGGAATTAACTGGATGGGGAAAACACAATGGAAAATATGTTCGACACCTATATCTACCCATGGGTGATTAATATTCTGCTGGCGCTGGCGATCTTCTTTGTCGGTCGCTGGGTTGCAAATCAGATCGTTAAACTGATTACACGCCTGCTACGTCGCTCCAAGATGGACGACATGCTGGTGAACTTCATCACATCAATTGCCAATATCCTGTTGCTGCTGGTTGTAGTGGTGGCGGCCCTGGATCAACTGGGTGTGGATACCACGTCGCTGATCGCATTGGTCGGTGCTGCTGGTTTGGCTGTTGGCCTGGCGCTGCAGGATTCCCTGAAGAACTTTGCGGCCGGTGTGATGCTGATTGTGTTCCGTCCATTCCGTGAAGGTGATTTTGTAGAAGCTGCTGGCGTCTCTGGTATTGTGGAGCACGTAACCATCTTCAATACCGTGATGCGTACCCCGGATAACCGCGAGGTGATCGTGCCAAACGGTGGTATCTACAGCGGTGTAATTGTTAACTACTCTGCCCGTGACACCCGTCGTGTGGATATGTTGTTTGGTATCGGCTACGAAGATGATCTGAAAAAAGCGAAATCGATCCTGGAAGAGATTCTGGCGAACGATGAGCGTGTACTGAAAGATCCTGCGCCGGTTGTGGCGGTATCTGAACTGGCTGATAGCAGCGTGAACTTTGTGGTACGTCCTTGGGTGAAATCAGCTGATTTCTGGAATGTGAAGTGGGATACCACTGAGGCGGTTAAAATGCGTTTTGATGCGGAAGAGATCAGCATTCCTTATCCGCAGATGGATGTTCACCTGCACGAACACGACTAACATCCACGTGTTGTAAATCAGATTTAAACGAAGGGCCCTTATCGGGCCCTTTTTTTGTATGGAGAGCGCTTAATGGTCTTAGCTCTGCTTCTTCATGTGTGCGCGTAGTTCCTCTTTACGCTCCTTCTGAATTTCCTCGTACTCGTCCATCTGCTCGTCACTTAAGATCGCTTCCAATTTTTTGTCAGTCGCTATCTTCGCATCCTTCAGCTCACCCCTTAGCTTACGTTTGTCACCGAAACTCAGCTTTTTGAAGCTTTGTCGGTCACCGCTGGCCGGATCAATACCGTATTTCTTCAGAATTTCACGACGGGTCGCTAAGCTGTTCTCAATGATCGGTTTGATCTGCTCGCTTTGGCTGTCCGTAAGTGCCAGGCGTTCCTTTATGTCGGCGATCTGTTGTTCCAGATCAGGCGTCTGTGCATTAGCGCCCAGTGCAGTGAGGCTGAGGGTCAGTAGCAGTAGGAATTTCTTGAGCATCGTGGGAACCTTTACATCGTTTGGGATTCTTCTGACTATGGTACGAATCCGCATGTAAAGTTTGGGCTAGATCGTGCAAAGTTGTGTAAACAGATTCGGTAAACAGATTCGGTAAACAGACTCGGTAAAGAGATTGGTTAAGGTGATTCAAGGCATCCATCGCTTCGTGATCCCGCTGACAACAGTGTTCGTGTTGTGCGTGTTGTGGGTGATATTTGAAGCGAATACCGGGAAAGAAGCCGCCATCTTCCAGTGGGTGCGCTCACTGCCTTACGGCGACAAGGTGGGACACTTTGGCGTATTTGGCCTGATGGTACTGATGTTGAATCTCTGCTTCAGGTTCCAGACTCTGGGCCGAGGATGGTGTCAGATCTATCTGGGCACTGCGATCGTGACATCCTTTGCGGTAACAGAAGAGATCAGTCAGTACTTTATCCCTAGTCGCACCTTTGACCTGTATGACCTGGCGGCCGATGCCGTGGGTGTTACCCTGTTTACCGGTTTGAGCTGGTTGTGCGCGCATTATCTGCGGAAGCTTGAAAGCGCATCTCCGAAAACGGATCCCTGAATCTTATCCCTGAAAGCAACTCCGAAACGTCAGTCAGAGATGGCTTAGCTTCTCACCCAGCTCTTTGCGCAGGGCTTCATTCTCCTGATGGGTTTTCTGCACTTCTAAGCGGTATTTGAAGATCTCTTCGTAGCGGTCATCCAGCTTGCGCTCCAGGGTGGTGATCTCATTGTCTTTCTGCTGAATGCTCAATTGCAACTTATCGATCTGGGCCTGCAAGTCTTCCAGCAGTCCCATACCTGCGTCCTGTGGTTCAGTTTTGCTGAGGTCAGGGCTAACCGCGGGACCTTGCAGCTCACTGACGATATGGCTGAATACCGCCTGCAGGTCGGCGGCCTCTTTGTCTGAGTAGCGGATGCGGTTTTCCATGGCGCCGTGCGCACCCGCCGACCCGATAGAACCCGCCAGAACATGCTCCAGCATTCGGTGAAACTCAACCAGTTCGATGATTGTGATATGGGTTTTCTCGAATACCTGCAGGTCATCGGCAATGTTATTGACATGTTCCTGGGCTTTGTCTGCGGGCAGATAGTTGGAGAGTAGGGTATGAGCTTCTTCCAGTTTGGGGCTCAGGGCGATATAGGCTTCAAGCCCGGTTGGGCGTGCCTTATGGCCGGAGGCACGCGGCAGCATGGCACACATAAACTCGGTGGTGAAGTTGCGCTCTGTTTTGTTGGGCTGGTACAGCAGTGAGAACGCCACGTAGATCCCCACGTTTGCCAGCATCGACCAGAGCACAGCGTGTGTGACCGGGTGCAGTCCCTCAAGACCAAACAACGCTTCGGGGCGCAGCATCGCGATGCCAAACAGGCCCTGATCGAGCAGGCTCATGGCGAGCCAGCCGTGTTTGGCCAGTGTCGGCAGGACCAGAGTATAGGCCCAGGCGATGAAACCCGCGAGCAGACCCATGAAGGCCCCCATGCTGTTGGCTTTTTTCCAGAACAGGCCACCAAAGGTTGCCGGGCCGAACTGCAGAATTGCCACAAAAGACATCAGACCGATGGAAACCAGAATGTACGAGTCGGCAAACTCCAGTGTAAACCAGTAGCTGCCCAACAGGATCAGGGTCACCAGTCCCCAGCGTACCTGCAGCAGGTAGCCGCGCAGGAAAGTACAGGAATTGGTGCGCTCGATGGCGGGCAATATGAGGTGGTTGGACGCCATCGTTGATAGCGTCATGGTGGTGATAATGATCATGCCGGTGGCGGCAGAGAAGCCGCCGATAAAGGCAACCAGTGAAAGCACATTATTGCCAGCTAGTTTAGGAAGCAGCAGGACGAAGTAGTCGGCCAGGCTGCTGTCGAGGCCGGAGAGCAAACCACCTGCGGCGATCGGCACGACAAAAATGTTGATCAGCACCATATACAGTGGGAACAGCCACATGGCGGTGCGGATGTGCTTGGGGTTGGTGTTCTCGACAACTGCAACATGGAACTGGCGTGGTAACAGCTGCACGAGAAAGAAACTTAACACGATCAGGGTGACCCACATCGACCAGGCATTGTCGTTGACAGCAAAACTGGTGACATGGTCTAAACCCGCTTCGGTTATCCGCTGGTTGATGTCGCCGAAGCCATCAAACATTACAAAGGAGACAAACAGACCTACTGCGATAAAAGCCACCAGTTTCACAATACACTCGGCAACCAATGCAAAGATCATCCCCTGGTGGCGTTCCGTCGGGTCGAGGCGGCGTACACCAAACAGAATGGTGAAGGCGATCATCACCAGGGTGACAAAGATACCGGACAGGTCCGTGTCCATCATCTCGGGATTGTCGTGGGTGATCAGGTTGAATGAAGCAATCACCGCTTTCAGCTGCAATGAGATATAGGGCACGATGCCCAGCAGGGCGGTGATGGTGACCAGCGCTGCGATCTTCTGTGAGCGGTTATAGCGGGTGGATATAAAGTCGGCGATGCTGGTGATGTGGTAGGTCTCTTTCGCCTGGATCATCTTGCGCAAGGTGATGTGCCAGAACATTACGGCAATAAATCCACCCACGTAAACGCCAAGGAAAAGCAGGCCGGAGTTAGCAGCGAAACCCACACTGCCATAGAAGGTCCAGGAGGTGTGGTAAACCGCAATAGAGAGGGCGTACACCCAGGGGCTGCTGATCTGCTTCCCTGTCAGTTCGTTACGCCGTTCGACCCACTGTGCCAAGGCAAACAGCAGAGCCATATAAATTGTCACGATGAGTATGACGGAGAACGGATTAAACATAGGCAACCTTACGTCCTGGGGCCGGTGTCATCTTTATAGCTATAGTCGGCGAATAGGCTGTGGTCAAAAGTTTTGATTGGTCTATTGGACGAGTAACCTGCTGATTTTTAGGCAGGCTTGAGCGGTGTCAGTTCGACGTCCGTGTTTGAGAGGGGGGATTAGTACACAGCGTGTGCTGGGGGAAGCAATCAAAGCTGACTGCTATCCGTTGTTGGTGTGGTCTGCAGAGGGCTTACTCTCGGTTCCGGACGGATCATCGTTGCTATGCGAACCACAGCCGCAACGCGGAGGCACCGGATCCATACCGCCTTCACTGTAGGGGTGGCAACGCAGAATGCGTCGGATCCCCAAATAACCACCTTTCAGTATGCCGTGAGTTTCGATCGCTTCGATCATGTAGTGCGAACAGCTCGGGTAGAAGCGGCAGTTGCTGCCCAGCAACGGGCTGATCAGGTACTGGTAACCACGAATCGGCAGGATCAGGAGCGTTTTCAGGCCACGTGTCAGCTTGTTGGCAAGATTGGACATAGTAAAGCAGGGTGCAAAGGTTGTTGGGGAGAATTATACCGCAGATGGTGCAGGAAAAGGTGCAGGAAAAATTGCCGGACCGTCGTCCGGCACAAATAAAGGGGAAGTCGCTTTGCACAGAGTGCTACTCGGCTTCCGGAAGAAACTGGAGTTCAGTTGGTCAGACCCGGTCATAAGCATTTACGTAGGCGTAAAGTACTTTCCCGTGGTCGCTTGGGTGATAACTGAATTATGGGTCGAGCAAATGGAGCAAAAAAGAAACTCAGGTTGCCCGGTTGGGTAGTGGGGCATCTGAGGCGACGGCGTGGATGTTGAGTGTTCAGTGTCTTATTTTTATTACTGAAACAGCGGTCGCGTAATATGAATTTATTATTATTGTTTTGTTGCGGCGGGATTATAGGGATAACACAACGGATTGGAAGCGCGCATGTTAGCCCGTGCTGACTCTCGGCCATTAAAAATGCCGCTACACCAGAAATATAGCGGCATTCAGAAGTGTTTAGACTTTAGTCTAGAATTGCGGCTTTCGCGTTAGATCAAAGATGTTCCTCAGCATATTCCGCCAGTTCGGAGCGGAAGATACCTTCCAGATGTACGTTGGCCGCGCCCGGGTAGTCCTTGAAGCGCTCCACAATGTAGGTCAAACCCGAGGTGAGCGGGGTCAGGTAGTTGGAGTCGATCTGTGCCAGGTTACCCAGACAGATCATCTTCGAGCCTTTACCACAGCGGGTGATGATGGTTTTCAGCTGTGACGGCGTCAGGTTCTGGGCTTCGTCGATCAGTACCAGTGCGTCCTGAATACTGCGGCCACGGATAAAGTTCAGTGACTTGAACTGGATGTTGGCCTTCTCGATCGCGTACTTCACGCTGCTCTGTGGGCGCTCATCGTGTTCATGCATCGCTTCCAGGTTATCGTGGATTGCACTCAGCCAAGGGGTCATCTTCTCCTCCTCGGTACCCGGCAGGAAACCGATATCCTCGGCGACCGGCGGGGTAGAGCGGGTGACGATGATCTTGTTGTATTGTTTCTCTTCAATCACCATCTCCAGTGCACAGGCCAGTGCCACCAGGGTTTTACCGGAACCGGCTGCACCGTTTAGGATCGCCAGATCAATCGACGGGTCCAGCACCGCCTGCATGGCGAAAGCCTGCTGGATATTGATCGGTTCGATACCCCAGCAGTTCTGTTGCATGATTCGTTCGTGGTTCAGGTCCTGCAGCGTGATGATGCCCTCGTCCACGTTGACCACACGGGCAGCAAAATCTTCGGAGTCATCAAAGATATACTCGGCCGGATAGGTGTTGGGCAGGATAGAACGGTCGACTTGATGGTAAGTGTATTTACCTTCCTGGTAACTTTTCACATCGGTGACGTGATCCCAGAAGTTGCCTTCCATTTTGTAGTGTCCGGCCGGCAGCAGCTCGATATCCGATACCAGCTGGTCGGTGCGATAGTCTTCCACCTTCTGCAGACCTGCACCCAGCGCCTTCAGGCGCATGTTGATATCCTTGGTGACCAGGATGATTTCGCGGTGCGGGTTGGTGGTCTGCAGGTGCAGCGCACAGTTGATGATCAGGTTGTCCTTGTTGTGCTCGTTAGGCAGAAAGCCCTGGCGCATGGTCAACTCGTGATCCGGGAAGATGCTTAACTTGCCTAGACGCAGGTCTACACCATCCGGTCCGTTCTGCTTGATCGGTACACCTTTGGTGATCTGCGTAGGTGTTTCTGCACCACTCAGGATCTGGTCGATGGCGCGAATGGCGTGACGCGCTTCGGACGATACGTTTTTTTTGCGGTCCTTGATGTCGTCCAGCTCCTCCAGGACGGTCATGGGAATGGCGATATCCTGCTCCTTGAACTCGTACAGACACTTAGGGTCGTGAAGCAGAACGTTGGTATCCAGAATGTAGAGCTTAGATGCGGTCATGGCTGATTCCTTTTGACGCCGGGCGGGTAATTAGCAGCTGACTTTCCAGGGATGGTTAGGGCGCTGGCGAAACAGCTGCAGGCCCGGTAGAGGCTGAGAGGTCGGGTAGGGTGGTTCAGGTTACTGCGTAACATCGTTGGGCATCATCCTCTGCTGCTGCGATGTTGAAATTGGGGCGCAGATCCTTCGATAAACGCCACTTCCTGTTCCAGTTTGTCGTGCGATCTCATCAAGTGGTTAGGTCCTGTAGGACAGGGTCACCTGCCTTTCCTTGTTGGGGCAACCGATTGTACCGGTTCGGTTTTTTCAGTTACCTTGAATTCAAAGATAGTCTAATTACACAAGCATTGCTGTATTGTGACACTAGGATTTTTTGTGGAGGTGAGCATGAGCGCGGAATCGATTGTAATCCTGACCGGGGCGGGCATTTCGGCGGAATCCGGTATTCGTACCTTTCGGGCCGCTGATGGCTTATGGGAAGACCACCGGGTTGAGGATGTGGCCACGCCGGAAGCCTTTGTGCGTGATCCGGAATTGGTACATCGGTTCTACAACGAACGGCGTCAAGGCCTGCTGTCGCCAGATGTGCAACCCAATTCTGCCCACTATGCCCTGGCTGAACTGGAGAAACGTCATCCTGGTTCGGTGCTGCTGGTCACCCAGAATATCGATAACCTCCATGAGCGGGCCGGTAGCGAGAATCTGATTCACATGCACGGTGAGCTGCTGAACATGCGTTGCTCGCAAAGTGGTGAAGTGACCTTCTTCGAGGGTTCCAGTTCACCGGATGACCTCTGCGGTTGCTGCGGCGAACCGGGCTTGCTGCGACCGGATATAGTCTGGTTTGGTGAGATGCCGATGCATATGGATCGGATCTACAATGCGCTGGATAACTGTGACCTGTTCCTGTCGATCGGTACCTCTGGCCACGTTTATCCGGCTGCCGGATTTGTTGAAGTCGCCAATGCCGCCGGTGCACACACCGTTGAGCTGAATCTGGAGCCATCTCGGGTGGAGTCTGCGTTTGACGAGCATATCTATGGCACGGCCAGTGAAGTGCTGCCCGATTTTGTTGATCAGCTTTTGAGATAGTAATTGGTTGAAAAACAACCAGTTTTGGCAGGTTGCTGAGGATAATCTATAGTGATTTTGTGAACTTCATGGAAATGTCATTGGTCTGACGTATGACATAAAGAGTACATGAAGAGGCGCAGGCCACCGTCGAACCGGCGGCATGATTGCTGCGTCTGACTGCCCAAGGAGGTGGATTACATGATCACAGAACAATTCGTTACCACCAGTGTGACACCACTGGATAATCTTGACACCTTATCTCCCTACGAAGTTGCCAAACTTCATGACGCCAGCCAGGGCGGGTTGTATAAACTCTTCCGCCAATGCAGCCTGGCGGTGCTTAACTGCGGCAGCGAACTGGACAGTACCAAGAAAGTCCTGGAGAAATTTCAGAAATTCGATATCAAGATCAGCCAGAAACACCGAGGCGTGCAGCTGGACTTGATCAATGCTCCAGTCAGCGCCTTTGTTGACGGTGAGATCATCACCGGTATCCGTGAGCATCTGTTCTCCGTGCTGCGCGACCTGCTCTACGTGGGTGACGAGCTGGATAAATGCTGCGCAGGTCTCGACGACTCCGAATCGATCAGCAACATGGTCTTTCATATTCTGCGCCACGCCGAAGCGATCCGACCGCACGTGAAGCCGAATTTGGTGGTGTGCTGGGGTGGACACTCAATCAGTCGCCACGAATACGAATACACCAAAAAAGTCGGCTACGAGCTGGGCCTGCGGGCACTGGATATCTGCACCGGTTGTGGACCGGGAGCGATGAAAGGACCGATGAAAGGCGCCACCATCGCGCATGCCAAGCAGCGGATAGACGATGGCCGCTATGTGGGTATCTCCGAGCCAGGCATCATCGCTGCGGAAAGCCCAAACCCGATCGTGAATGAACTGATCATCATGCCGGACATAGAGAAACGCCTGGAAGCCTTTGTGCGATTGGGGCACGGTATTATCGTCTTCCCGGGCGGTGCTGGTACGGCAGAAGAGATCCTCTATATCCTGGGTTTGTTGCTGCACGAACGTAACCGTAAGATCCCGTTTCCGCTTATCTTTACTGGGCCTGAGGGCAGTGAAGAGTACTTCGCCACCGTCGATAAGTTTATCCGTCAGACTCTGGGTGAAGAAGCCAGTCAGCGTTATGAGATCATAATCGATGATGCTCATGAGGTGGCGTTGCGGATGAATCAAGGTCTCAAGAATGTGACCGAATACCGCAAAGCGACCAGTGAGTCATTCCACTTCAATTGGCAGCTGCATATTCCTGAAGGGTTCCAGCAGCCATTTGAACCAACTCACGACAACATGGCGCAGCTGAATATCAACCACGGCCAGAGCAATTTTGAGCTGGCAGCGAACTTGCGTTGTGCCCTTTCAGGTATCGTGGCGGGTAATGTGAAGGAGCCGGGAATTCGGGCCATAGAGGAACACGGACCGTTTGATATCCAGGGGGATCCCGCAATGATGGGCGAACTGGACCGGTTGCTAACCTCCTTTGTAGAGCAGCGCCGCATGAAGCTGAATTACAAGGAGTACACACCTTGTTATCGACTGAATCCGGCGGCTGAGCAGGCCGAGGTGAGTGAAACCTGACGAAGACCTATGTGTGAAAGAAAAAGGCGCCAGAGAGGCACTGCTGTCCCATAGTTTTTGATCATACAGGGATCCTCAGTTGAGGATCCCTTTTTTGCTTATCTGGTGGCTCTGGATTTAATAGCTCAACCAGTGGTTTTCGCTCAAATAAACTCACCTGAAGTACCCGCATGATGCGTTGTACTGTCCAACCCTTTTTGGCGCAGTG
>NZ_CAXRBQ010000120.1:0-5022 GCF_964228735.1 Pontibacterium sp.
AGCCAATACGGCGATCAGGTCACTAATTGCGCCAGGCGTCGGTAGCTGTCCAGACGGGTTTCGTAATCGTAGGTGACGGTGATCAAACCCAGTTCGTCGGTGCGGTAGCGGTCTGCCAGTGCACTGAGTTGTTCATGGCACTGCTCGACGGTACCGTGGACCACGGACGCGAGCGTCTGATCAAAGTAAGCCTGATCGGAGGGGCTGAGTTTTTTCTTCAGCTCCAAAGCCTCTTCCGGGCTATTGAGAGGTTCGCGGATGCCGTGGCGGAACGCCATCACTTTCCAGTACACCTGTGATGACGCAATCAACGCCGCTTCTTCGTGGGATTCTGCACACACGGCAGATACAGCAATCAAGGTGTTTGGCGTCCCTGTGTGCCCAGCTTGACGCCAGGCCGCTTGATACTCGTCGATAATGCTGACCGGGCGGTCTTCAGGACCGATAAACAGCGCTAGCGCCATATTCATACCCACATGGCCTGCCAGTGCAGCGCTGCCGCCACTTGAGCCTAGCATCCACATCTCCGGCGTCGGTGAATCGTCGGGCATAACACGTAGTTCGTGGTATGGGTGCTCGGCAGGGATCGATTTCTCCAGAAAAGCTTTCAGCATCATCGCCTGCTGGGCGTAGTTGTCCTCGTGGGATGGTGAATCCGGAAACGCCAGCGCATGGCTTGCCAGGCCATCACCGCCTGGTGCGCGACCAATACCCAGATCGATACGTCCTGGAAACAGGGTCTCCAGTAAACGAAATTGTTCTGCCACTTTGTAGGGGCTGTAGTGGGGCAGCATCACGCCACCACTGCCCACACGGATCTGCTTGGTGATGCTGGCAATATGGCTGATCAGAATCTCAGGGGCGGGCCCTGCGAAGTTGCCACTGTTGTGGTGCTCAGCAACCCAAGAGCGGCTGTAACCCCATGCGTCGCATGCTTTGGCCAGCTCTGCCGATAGTGCCACTGGGCTCAGCGTATATGCTTTACCAGGTACAGGAGACTGATCGACGACGGTGAGTTTGAGCGTCATGGGATTACCTTTGGTTTATTCGGGTGTGAAAAGAGTGCTTTTATTTCAGCTGGTTAAGTATATGTTTCGCAAAAGGGCTGAACTATAACCGGATATGCAATATAGCCTTTCATATCTGGAAACAGTCTTGGACTATTGGAAACAGTCCTGAGCTCTATAAACAGCCCCTAACCCTAGAAACGGCCTCAAACTGACCGATGTCATGTTGCTGTTTTTGAATATATGGTCTGATACCTGTTCTTTTTACCCTTGTAGCGACATACCCAAGAGCCGACGTGAAACCCGATACCCAGACCGCAATGCGCAACCTTATAGCGGAGGTCCGAGATGTGATGCCGTTTGAGATGCCCGTTGACCAGATGTGCAGTGGCATCTGTAACGGCTGTGCGAAGAAGCTGCTCGATTTCCTCGATATACAGCTGGAGGAGTGGGAGTGGCGGCTTGATCAGGGCGAGGTGCCTGCACTGGGGGATCTGGATAAGCTTGGCAAAACCTGTCACAAGATCTACCGGGTGTTGGAGAAAAACGGCTTGGTGGGTGAAACAGACACACAAGCCGCCTGACGTTTTATCTTTCTATTGTTTCCTTCTTACCGTTCTTCCCATTAGCAATCCAAGGGAACAACGTTACTCCTGCCATCAGCAGCAATCCGCCAGTCAGACCTGCCAGATGTGCTTCCGGGTAGGGTGCCCAATCGCTCTGTACTAAGAAGTGTTCGCTAGAGAGCAGTTCCCAAGCGAGTTTTGCGCCTGTTACCAGTAGCGGCAGGTAACCGGTGAGTCCGCCGATCTGCTTCTGGAACTGAAACAATGCAACTATCAACGGCGCGAAGAGCAGACCGGATAGACCGCAGTAGTAACTCAGCTCTGAAAGGGGAGACATCAGCAGCAGGTTTACCGTTCTCAGTCCCGCCAACCAGCTTGGTAGCAGTAATGCCGGGGCGTGGCGTTCCAGATACCAGGACGCACCGACAAATGCACACAGATCCCAGAACAGGTGAGAGCTGTTGCTGTGTACCAGGTGCCCGGTTATCAGGCGCCACCACTCACCTTGATGGTTGATGGCGTGCAGATCGAAGCAGAGGGCCAGCAGGTCTCCTTTCGCGAGAAACAGAATACAGATAGCCGCGCAGAAGGTTTTAAGCGGAAATGGGAACCGCCGGACGGCGGCTCCCTCTAAGGTTACCAAAGACTGCATCAATCATGCCTCCTTGGTTTTCCGGTCACGCTGCTGACGTTTGATCAACACACCACTAGCCATCGCGATCAGCAGGGCAAGCAACCAGGGGTCAATCGCACCACCGCCGGAAGAACCGGACACTGTAGAGCGCTTTTTATCGAACATTGGTTTATTGGTATCGGCGCGACGCTGCTGAACCGGGGCTGCCGCACGCTGCTGACGCGCCTGGTGTTCGGTTTCTACCCGTTTTTTGTTGCTACGATCGATGCCCAACTGGTTAAAGCGTGCCTCTTCCACAACAATCATCGAGGTGTAGTCCGTTACCAGGCCGTGCTCTTTTGCGATTGAGGTGATCGCTTGCTTGGTATCGCTATCCTCGCCTAGGTAGTCCATTTTCGCCTGTAGGTTTTCAATCTTGGCGTATGCCCAGAGTCGCTCCAGTTCCGGATTGAGGGTTGATTGATCCGGGAACGTAATCTCGGTTTCGTAGGTACGGGTTTCGGATCCGATCTCACCGGTCAGTGTGACCTTCACCGGACCCGCTTTGCGGTAATGACCCAGCAAGGTGAGTTGCTGGCCACGGTATAAGCTGCCGATCTGCTCCGGTGTCAGGTCGGTAATGCGGCCACCGTCAAACTTGAGCTGAATATTACGCATCGCTTGGTGACTCATCTTGTCGGCCGCCAGCATGATCTGGCCCATGATGTCGTCTGCATTGGATACCGACAATGAGAAACCCTGCGAGACCTTGGTCATCTCATTCAGCAAAGGGCGGTTTGCACTGTTGCCCATTACGAAGGTGTAGAGGCGCAGGTCAGCTTGCTCCAGCATCTCCAGGAACGCTTTCTTTTCGGTAACCCCCACATTGGCTACGCCATCGGTCACCAGGATCATTGCCGTTGGACGGTCTGCATCCATTTTGCGCAGGCCCATCTTCATGCCAGCGTACAGGTTGGTGCCACGGTTTGGCTGGTACTGGTCGAGTTTATCCAGCAGCGGCGTGATCTTTTCCGGAATGGCCGGTTGGAAGTCACCACTGAAGTTCTGGGCGGTATCGTTAAACAACACGATCCGGAAGCGATCCTGTGGGCTTAGTTTGGCAAGCCCCTGACGGATGCCTTCAGTAAGTGCGGAGTACTTGCCCGCCATGGAGCCGGATACATCGAGCACGAAGATCCAGTCACGTCCATTTTGCAGGGGCGCCAGGTCATCGCCTGGGGTCAGCGTCATCATAAAGGTGCCGGGGCTGGTTGAGTCCTTTTTGTAGGTGGTCATATCCAGAGATCCGGGCAGCCCATCGCTGTGACGCCAGTAGAGCAGAATGTCTTTATCCAGGCTGGCAACGGGGCCTTGAGCCATAGGCTGAGAGGACTGTGCACTCACATCGTCATCGTCATCGCCATTGACGTTTTGTACGCGGTTCCCCAGGGATACGGTCCAGTTCTGCGCATCTGTTTGTGTTACCACTGCGGCAGGTTGGTGGGGTAGCCGAATCCCATCGATGGGGTAGCTGTTGCGCAGGTTAACGTTAAAGCTGAACTGTTCCTGCACCTGTTCATTGCGGTTCCAGAACGCCAGTTTGGCTTCATCGACACCGCCATCCTCCAGCGGGTAGACGTAACGTCCGATACCGCTATCCACATGGGTGGGTTGCACATAGACCAGTCGAACATGCACATCCGTTTGTGGCTGCACCTCAGCGACGCTGATATCGAAGGTTTTGTAGCTGTCCTGCTCAACCAGGGCGGTTTTACGTCCCGCTTTTTTCTCCTCTTCATAGATCTGGCGCGCCTGCTGCTTGGCTACAACCTCACCGGTAACCGGTTGGTTGTTGATCCAGTAAGTAAACTCGCCAACGGCGGCCTTGTCAGGTACCGGGAAGGAGTAGATGGCGTCCAGCGCTTGGTTATTTGGATTGGCAAAGACCTGCTCGACTTCGGTGATCGCATAACCGTCCTGAATGGTGACCTCGACATGGTGCTCTTTGATCGTGAGGTCCGGCAGGTTAGCGGATACCGGAGAAAGCAAACCGGCCGCATTGGCGCCGAATGCAGAGAACACCAGGCTCCCTACGAGCAGGGATTTGGAAAGAGAGCGGGAAAAAACGGGTAAACACATATAAACCTCCAAGGTGGGCGAATCACATTGGGGCCAGTGTTCGTGTTAAGCGGCTTTGACTACAGAGAATCTGACAAGGTATCACCGGACGAGACCGGGAGTCGCAAATCCTCGAAAGTTGTTATTGAAAAGCTTACTTGCGCAGGTGCTTAAACAGACTGTACTGCCACTGACGTAAGGCAAGCACCATCGTGGTGCCTTTGCGTTCGCTCAGGGGAAGTTGCGCATCACGCTTCATGATGGTGTTGAAATCGTGGGCCAGGGTCTGCATTTTGCGTTGCAGTTCGGCGTTGGCGGCAGGGGAGAGTACGGCGTTCAACACCAGCAGCTTTTCGTTCTGTTTATCAAAGCGGGAGCTGAAGAAATCCTGCTCGACCTTGTCCTGGAAAAACTTCTGAATCGGGCCGTTGGGTAACCAGTTGAAGTTGGGTGAGACCAGCAACCGAATACGGTTACCCGGTAGCAGCTCAATCAGTTTGAGGCGGTCGAGTTGTGCCAGCTTCTGAATACACTCCGTATCGCTGATCTTGTACTGACTCACGAGGTCTTCAAAGCTGAAGCCATTGATCACGCTCACCGCAATAAGCAGCAGGACCACATCGTTTGCCACTTCCCGTTCCTGATCGAGGGTGAGCTGGGTCAGGCTTTGTTGCTGGTGGGACATCTTTTCCACCAACTGAAAGAAGCTGATACCAAT
>NZ_CAXRBQ010000121.1:0-5720 GCF_964228735.1 Pontibacterium sp.
GCGACTGCTATCAGGTTAACTTTGCCCAACGCTTCAGCAGCAGGTTTGAAGGTGATCCGTGGGCAGCTTACCAGCAGCTACGTAAGGCTGCGCCGGTGCCGTACTCCGCTTATATAGAAACAGAGCACGGGGCGATCCTGTCTCTGTCTCCGGAACAGTTCCTGGAAGTCAAAGACAACAAAGTAACCACCAAGCCGATCAAGGGCACCCGTCCACGTTCCGCCGACAAGGCAGAGGATGCCGCACTGAAGGAAGAGCTGCGCAATTCCACCAAAGACCGCGCCGAAAACCTGATGATTGTGGATCTGCTGCGTAATGACCTGAGCAAAGCCTGCGAGCTGGGCACCGTAAAAGTGCCACGCCTGTTTGCCGTAGAAAGCTACCGTAACGTTCACCACCTGGTAACCACCGTGACCGGCGAGCTGGACAAAAACTTCTCGGAGATTGACCTGCTGGAGCACTGCTTCCCGGGCGGCTCCATCACCGGTGCGCCCAAGATCCGTGCAATGGAGATCATCGACGAGCTGGAACCCCACCGTCGCTCCGTCTATTGCGGCTCCATTGGGTACATCAGTTTCTGTGGACAGATGGATACCAGCATCACGATTCGCACCCTGCTCTGTGAAGACAACAAGATTCACTGCTGGGCCGGCGGCGGCATTGTGGCGGATTCGGTGAGTGATATGGAGTACGAGGAGACCTACAACAAGGTAAACAACCTGCTGCAGGCACTGGAGAACACGCTGTAACGACCAGCGCGGGCAAGCCGCTACTTCTTCGGTTTGCCCTTTTTGAAGATATTCAGCAGTTTTTTCTTGGGATCTTTCTCTTCCGTAGGCAGTGCCTTCTCAAAACGCGCCTGCATCTTATCCAGATTTTTCTCTTTCCGGCGATGGCGGGCTTCGTCCTGTTTAGCACTGAAATCGATTACGTTTTTACTCATAACGTCTCTTTTAAAAAACGGCGATTCTCTCTAGCTTAGACGAATCAGGGTTGCGGGTATAGCACCCAAACGCTATGCAAATCACGTCTACAGCCTCTTCCGTCCCCGCTCACAAAGCGCCCTACCTATGAGCAAGATCAGATTATGGTACTTAATTCCGATTGCCCAAGCCTGATCACTTTTTATACAATTACAAGTTCATCAATTGCGATGGAATCCCCATCCGGGGTTTGATCGAAGGAGTATTGAAGAGCAGTACTATGAACAATGTAATCAGTAAACTGAGCAGCACCTTACCAATGGTGCGCAAGTTAGGCATTGCCTACGTCGCCCTGTCCGCTGGTATGTTTATAGCAGGTTTTGTAAGCACACTGGTCATTCAACTGGGGCAAGTCCAATAAATATCAACTCACTCACACATGAACACAGTACGTTGCAGGCAGGGACGCTAGCTCGTCTCCTTTGCCGACAACTCACCCTGCTTTATAGATAACCGTTTCTCTCATATGACGTTCCACATCCGGATCATCGATTGCGGATACTTCGTGGATCAGCGCTACATAGTCATCGGGTAAACCCGCCTCCAGCGCCCCCTGCAGAACATGCTGCTTATACCACTGGAAGGGTTTCATGCCACGATCGATATGCAACGCCACGTAGGCAAATGCAGTAAGTGACCGTCCATCGTCCAGCTTGAGCTCAACATCGATACACTCGTACCCCACCCCCAGTCCTTCGGCGTTATCCAGATAGGGTTTCTCCACAGGATCGATGCAATACACCACACCCAGCACCTGATCAGACGTTCGGCCGGTATAATGGGCATCAGCCTTGGCCGACTGATCTTTGCCAGACTTGTGAAAGCGCAGCTGATACCGGGTCAGTGTGGCATTCGCCAACACCTCCGCACTTGGTACCCGTGCTTGCATGCGCTTCAGCGACATATTTGAGCCGTACGCGAAGTAGTACATCCAATACTCCTCTACCGGTGGTCGATCTACAGATCAACGGATATCCACCACTCGACTGGCCTTTCTATAGCGGATCTTCCAGCCTTTCCAGACAGGTAACTCCCAGCGTTTGGGATCATCCTTGCGTGTACCTGCAAGCTTCTCAATCACCACCTGTTTCCTCTTTACATCGTAGTGCACTTTCAGACGCAGATCTCCCAGCCTAAGCGACATCGGGTATTTCTCATCAAACGCCTTACGCTGCCAGTCGGGAATCCCCTCAAATTGAAGATCAGTGGCGTCAATCAGCGCTATATCGTCCGCATGCTCTACACCCAACACCTCCAGTTGGTCGCGTAACCAGACATCGGCTGCGGGCACGTCGCCCTCGCCTTCGCCCAAGGCCACAAACAGTGCCCAGGCTTCAAGATCCCGTATCAGCTGATCCGCCACCCCAGACATCAGGCTACCACGCAGGATTAACTCAGCAATGGCGCGGCGCGCAGCCTTTCCTTCCGGAATAACCGTTTCGGAGTGGATCACACGCTCGACATAGACCCGCTGCTGTTCGACACTCAGCCGCCCGCCTTCCCAGATCACCCGCCCCTGCTGCAGCTCACCAAGACCGGCCCGCACCAGAAGATCCAGTTTAACCGGCGCCAGACACGTACCGATAGTCAATGTCTGGCGAGTACCCCGCCCCGGCATACTGTAGTCGTCCAGCAGCACGGCAGCCTCAAACTCTTCGCTCATCCGGCACTGCTCACCGATGGCGATCTCGGCATACCCATTGCCCATTGCGGTACGCCGTTTGGCGCGACGGATATAAGCGGTCGCCGGTTGAGCCTGCAACACCGCCAGCAGCCACTGATCCCGATCAAAGTCGATCCCGGCGGGAATCTCTCCCAGGCCCAGTGCTGCGCGGATCTGTGTTGCCAATCGACGTGCCTCTTTACGTCCAGCGCCATCAATCTCAATCTCTTCCGGGATGGTTTCCTTTGACTGTCCCCTCAGGGCTGCAATCAGGGTTAACGCATCACAGGGCACCGGCAACCAGACCTGAACAGCCTGTAAGCCCTGCTCGCTTTTGGGCAGCCTAAGCCAACGGCCACCCGCACTCAGAGATGCAGCCAAGTCCACCATCGCGCCTTGCAGCAGCGGGTCAGGCATGGCGGTGATCAGGTGGGCAAACTGGGTATCGATTGGCAACGGGAACAGTTTGGTGCCGAGTTCGGTCACCCGCCCGCTCTCATTGATCGCCCGCATCTCCAACAATTTTTCCCGCGCCAGCCGTAGCGACTTTTCAGGTAACCGATCCGCAAAACTTAATGCATCCAGGGCATAACCCGAACAGGCCGCTGCCAGCATCATGTCGACCAACTCTTCACGCTGCACTTCAGGTGGTGTTACCTGCTCTAGCGGCGCGTGTTCACCCCAAAGCCTTACACACAGCCCTGCTTCCAGACGACCTGCACGGCCTTTACGCTGCTCTGCGCTGGCCGCAGAAATAGGATGCAAGCCGAGCACTGTGCGCCCATTACGCTGATGGGTGCGGCGCTCCAGGCCCGAATCGACCACCAGGGTCACACCCGGAATCGTCAGGGAGGTTTCGGCTACATTGGTTGCCAGAATCACTCGACGCCGTGATCCTATACTCAATGCGCGCTTCTGATCTGCAGCGCTCACACTGGCGTGCAGTGGAATCACATCAGCATCAATCGCCTTGAGCACAGCCATGGCTTGCTGGATCTCCTTTCGCCCCGGCAGGAAAACCAGCGTATCGCCCCGATGCCGTTCAAAGTAGTCACTCACTACGGCTTTTATCTGTTGCTCGAGCCCCCTGGCTTCGGGCATCTGGCGAGGATCTTTCGCGCGATGAAACAGTTCCACACCAAAGTTGCGTCCATCAGCCTGCAACACGTCCGCAGTCAGATAATCCGCCAGACGCTGTGCATTCAGTGTCGCCGACGTCAGCACCAACCTTTGCCGTGCCTGCTGTTTGAGCAGAGCCAGCAGGAGATCGGTATCCCAGCGCCGCTCATGAAACTCATCGAGAATAACGGTATCGAAACCGCTGAGCTGATCCTCAGCAAACCAGCGCAATGCAACACCGGGAGTGACAAAGATAATGCGTGTTGTCGCCTGGTAGCGATTATCAAAGCGGATCGCATACCCCACGCCTTCACCCAAGCGGGTTTCTGTTTGCTCAGCCACAAATCCGGCAAGCGCGGTACAAGCCACCCGGCGAGGTTCGATCACCAGCACCCGCCCACGCTCCGCCGCCCAGATTGGCAAGCGGGTCGACTTACCCGAACCGGTTGCCGCGGCAACCACCAGATGGGTATCGTTCAGCTTCGCTTTAAAGGTGGTTTCGATCGAGTCGATGGGCAGTGCAGTAGACATAAAGGCCGGAACGTTCAGCAACAACAGAGGAAAACGCCATCTTATCACTGTTGCCCGCTATTTCAGCGAATCCGATTTCGGCTTTCGCCAGGTTCACCGTAGAATAGAGCGATCGATTTGGCTGTTGTGGAATGCCTGCGTCATGGATCTGAAGACCCCCGCTACCCGTTTTATCCCTTTCCGAAAGCGCGATATTGTGCAGATGTGCCTGGATGACGGGCAACTTGATAGCCACCAGCAACACGACTTTCAGAACTGCAGTTCACTGATCCAAGCCCTGTTTCACTTTGAGTTTCACCAGCGGGCGGAACGCCTGAAGGACAGCTTCAGCACACTTAATCCGGACCGGGACACCCGCGCCATCAAAGCGGAAAGTTCCCAATGCGACCGGTTTGTAAAAGAGCTGGAGCAGCTACTGGATAAAGCCAATTTTGAGCAGGTCTCTGAAGCGGACCTGGCCTTGGCCCTGTCCGAAGACTCACTGTTTAAGATCAAGCTGCACGTGGACTTTGATGAATTCGCCGAAGTGCTGCTCTACTGCCGGGGCGAATCGGTTCGTACCGAAACGCTGCCGACAATGTTTGGCCTGAAGCAACGCGATGTACAGTTCGTGAACTACGATCGGGTGGTGATCTACATCCGCTTTCGCGACGATCTGGACCCGAAACTGGCAGCCGCGCGGGATATCAAGCCCGGCAGCGTCATCCTTAAGCTGTTCAAAAACGTACCCAAAGCGGATCTGGAGATGCTGTTCCCCAATACTGCGGTACGGATGCGTCTGATCGACAAACTAATGATTGGCGTTCCTGCTCTGGTGAGCGGCGGCATCGTGATCAGTACCAAGCTGGGTGCAACCCTCGTATTGTTGGGCTCACTGCTTGGATTCTGGCTGGGGCTGCACTCTAACCCGGTCGAATTGGACAAGGCGGCACTTGTCGCACTTTTTGCGGGCTTTGGTGCGGTGGGCAGCTATCTGTGGAAGCAGTTCAATAACTTCAAAAACCGCAAGCTCCGCTTTGTACAATCCCTCACCCAGAACCTGTACTTCAAGAACCTCGATAACAATGCCGGTGTGTTTCATCGCCTGATCGATGATGCTGAGGAGGAAGAGTGTAAGGAGGCAATTCTCGCCTATTACTTCCTGCTGACCCACGATGCGCCACTGAACGCATCTGAGCTGGACCGGGCAATCGAGCGCTGGTTTGCCGGACAGCACAACTGCGTGCTGGACTTTGAAATCGACGATGCCATCGATAAGCTCAAGCGCCTACAACTGGTATCGGAAACGCCAGACGACCGTATGATCGCCACACCGCTGCCCGACGCGCTTGTCAGCCTGGATCAACACTGGGACCAGCTGTTCAGGTTTGCCTGAATCCATCCATCAGCCAGAAATAGCGTAGGTTGGCCATCGCGAAGCGATG
>NZ_CAXRBQ010000122.1:0-62065 GCF_964228735.1 Pontibacterium sp.
GTTCCAGGCTCTGTGTACTGCATGTCACGGCGCTGACGGCTCCGGCATGCTGGCTCTGGGTGCACCAAACCTGACTGACGACGTATGGCTGTACGGCGGTTCTTTCGAGAAAGTTGCCCACACCATTCGTAACGGTCGTAACGGTGTAATGCCTGCACACAAAACTCTGCTGAGCGAAGACAAGATCCACCTGATCACTGGCTACGTTTACAGCCTGTCTAACAAGTAATAGCTTGGACTGACAAAAAAAGGCGATATGATCTAAATCATATCGCCTTTTTTATTGGGCGGTTTATAATATTCAATAATGCTAATGAACCAAGCCTCAAAGGGTTCTGAGGCATGTAAGGATTTATTTTTATAGCGGTGAGCACCCAATGAATCAGATACCAGTTCAAGATGTTACTCCCAAGAAGTCTGGTAACGGCCAAAGCCTCTATGCCGAGCGCGAACATATTTACGTAAAATTCTACAAAGGTTTCTTTAAGAACTTCCGCACCATCAGCAGCGCAATCATGCTGCTGATGTTTTACGGCTTTTCCTGGGTTCAATGGGACGGCCGCCAGGCTGTACTGTTCGACCTGCCAAACCGTCAGTTCCACGTGTTTGGCATGACCTTCTGGCCACAGGACTTTATGCTCCTGTCCTGGCTGTTGATCATCCTTGCCTTCACCCTGTTCTTTGTGACCGTATTCGCAGGTCGACTCTGGTGTGGGTACGCCTGTCCGCAGTTTGTATGGACCTGGTTCTTCATCTGGGCTGAACGCGTTACGGAAGGCGATCGCAATGCCCGCATGAAACTGGACAAAGCACCCTGGAACGGCAACAAGGTGATGCGCAAAGGCGCCAAACATGCACTCTGGCTCCTGATCGCAGTTACATCCGCAATTGCTTTCGTTGGATACTTCACCCCTATCCGCGAACTGGTACCTGCAGTATTCGCATGGAACCTGGGCCCATGGGAAACCTGGTGGCTTGGTTTCTTAGCCGTCGCTACATACGGCAATGCAGGCTGGCTACGTGAGCAGGTATGTATCTATATGTGTCCATACGCTCGCTTCCAGAGTGTAATGTTCGACCAGGATACCCTGATCATCTCTTACGATGAGAAGCGTGGTGAAAATCGCGGTAAACGCAAAAAGAACGCCGACTACAAAGCCGAAGGCCTGGGCGATTGCATCGACTGTAACGCCTGCGTCCACGTCTGCCCGGTTGGCATCGATATCCGCGACGGCCTGCAGTACGAATGTGTTGCCTGTGGCGCGTGTGTCGACGTATGTGACTCCATGATGGATCGCATGGGTTACGAGCGCGGCCTGGTACGCTACACCACCGAGCACGCACTGGACGGCAACGAAACCAAATTGCTTCGTCCACGCCTGATCGGCTACTTCGCCTGCCTGATGGCTATGTGTATTGCCTTTGGCTACACCATCATGAGCCGCGTCCCACTGGAAGTTGATATCCTGCGTGACCGTGGCCAGTTATACGTAGAGAACAGCCAGGGTAAGATCGAAAACGTATACACCATCAAGATCGCGAACAAAGAGCAGGTTGATCACCAATATCGCATCACCATCTCTGGCCTGGATGGACTGGAGCTGATCGGCGATGAGATTGTAACCATCAAGTCCGGTGAACTTCTGGACCACCCTGTTCGCCTGCAGATCGAGCCCAAATACATCAGCAAGCCGAACTACGATATCCAGTTCAAAGTGGAAGCCCTCGACAACAGCAGCATTGTTGTAGAAGAGGAAAACCGCTTCATTGGTCCTGCACCGCGACGATAAGTCGCACCTTTTGACCAATAACAGCACTTGCTAATTAGGGTAAAATGACCGTGTCGCTTTTGGCGACGCGGTTTTTTTTAGCAATATTTGACCCGTACTAAAAAAAACGCTGTTGAAGCTAGTAATCACAGTGGTTGAGGCCCGTTTTAGCCTCTGTTCCTGTATACTGCCGCCGACCGCAATTCGTTCACATAGATTTTTAGAGATGTCGATGAGTAAGCAAAATCCTGCAGTTGCCCCTTGGTACAAACAGCCTTGGCTATGGTTCATTCTCGCACCACTGATTGCCGTATTCATTTATGGTTTTGCGTTCCTATACATCTCTATCGTGACCCATGACGGCATTGTTAAAGATGACTACTACAAGGAGGCCCGCGGTTATCACGTTGATGACTCACGTCAGCAGTACACACGCGAACTTGGCCTTTCAGGAGACCTGACTTTCGACCTGTTGACTGGTGATGTTGTGGTTAACCTGGCTGGTAACTTGGATTCTATGCCGGAATTTCTAACACTGGGCATCATTCACCCAACCCACCAGAATTATGATCAGAGCCTGACTCTGCGTAACCAGCCAGGCACAAGCAACTTCATTGGCAGCCTGAAGGGCAAGATTCTGGGTAAACGCTACATGAACCTGACACCTGAAGACGAAAGCTGGCGTCTGCGCGCTGAGATTACCGTTGGCGCACACCGTGCGAAAAACTCAGACGCACCGGTTAAAGCGACGCTCTCTGCTTCAGAGTAATCAATGAACAGTTCACTCACTCCATCACAGGCCGCGGAAGACGGCTGCTACCACTGTGGCCAGGATATTCCACAGGGCAGTAGCTTTTTTACCATTATTGAAGAAAAACCGCGCCAGATGTGTTGCCCTGGCTGCCAGGCCGTCGCTCAGACGATCGTCGACAGCGGCCTGGATAACTTTTACAAACATCGCGCGACGACCTCTTATACTCCGGATTTCAACGTCAAATCCGTATCTGAGGCGCAACTGAGTGAACTGGCTCTTTATGACCAGGATTCGATCCAACAGGATTTTGTTGTCACCGCTGAGAATGGGCTGAAAGAAGCCACCTTGGTCATAGAAGGCATTACCTGCGCCGCCTGCGTGTGGCTGCTGGAGCACCACCTCAATAAACAGGACGGCGTAGAAAAAGTCAGTGTTAACCTGACTAACCACCGTGCCCGCCTGACCTGGAACCCACAGACACTGCCATTGAGCATGTTGCTGGCAGAGATCTACCGTATCGGCTACCAGGCACACCCGTACACCCCCAACAAAGAAGAACAGCTTCTCGACCAGGAACGTAAGCGCGCAACCCGCCGCCTTGGTGTTGCTGGTCTGGGCATGATGCAGGTAATGATGATCGCCGTCGCACTTTACGGCGGTGCCCTGCAAGGGATCGAAAACAAGCACGTTACCTTTATGCGCTGGGCGAGCATGGTCATTGCGACACCAGTAATTATGTATGCCGCACGACCGTTCTTTATCGCTGCACTGCGTGACTTACGCACTCGCCACCTGAGCATGGACGTGCCGGTATCGATAGCGATTGGCGGTGCTTACCTGGCCAGTGTCTGGGCCACCGTCACCGACAGTGGTGAGGTCTACTTTGATTCGGTGACCATGTTCACCTTCTTCCTGCTGATCGGCCGCTTCCTGGAGATGCAGGCCCGTCACCGCACCGGCCGCGCAGGCAATGCGATGCTTAACCTTCTGCCGGCTTCTGCCATCAAGGTGATCGACGGCGAAGAGACTATGATTCCGGCAAAAGAGCTTGCCGTGGGTGATCAGGTAATCATTAAACCTGGGCACACGGTGCCTGCCGATGGAAGAATTATTGCGGGCAACAGCTCCATTGACGAGTCGGCGCTGACCGGTGAATACCTGCCCATCCGCAAAGAACAGGGCGACGAGGTTATCGGCGGTACCATTAACGTGGAAAACCCAATCACGCTCGAAGTGACACGAGTGGGCGCCGAAAGCCAGCTTTCATCCATTGTCCGCCTGCTCGAACGCGCGCAGGAAGACAAGCCTAAAGCCGCCCAACTGGCCGACCGTGTAGCCAGCTATTTTGTTGCGGCGGTACTGCTGACAGCAGTGTCTGTAGGCTTCAGCTGGTGGCTGATCTCGCCAGAAGACGCCTTCTGGATCACCCTTTCCGTGCTCGTAGTGACCTGCCCGTGCGCCCTGTCTCTGGCAACCCCAACTGCGCTTACTGCCGCTACCGGAACCTTGCGCCAGAACGGCGTATTGATCACCCGCGGGCATGTATTGGAAAGTCTTTCCCGTGCCACACATATAGTGTTTGATAAAACCGGCACCCTCACCGAGGGCAACCTGACCCTGCAGGAAACACTGTCGCTCGACGAACATGCAACCGAGCACCACCTGCAGATTGCAGCCGCACTGGAGAAACACTCCGAACACCCGATTGCGCAGGCGTTTCATACGGTTGTCACCCCTCACAAGGTCGACAACTTGCAGGCCACACTCGGCCAGGGACTGGAAGGCCAGATCGACGGTTTACGCTACCGCATCGGCAAGCCCGATTATGCATTTTCCGTGTGCCCGAACGAACATACCAAACCTGAACTACCTCCGGTCAGTGGCCAATGGTTACTGCTGTGCAGTGAAACCGGACCATTGGCTTGGTTCCGACTGAACGACCAGGTACGCACCGAAGCGGCTCAAACCATCAAGCAACTGCATCAGCTTGGCCTGACGTGTGAAATGCTAACCGGTGACAGCTCCAGCGCCGTAGAGGAAGTCGCCTCCACATTGGGTATCGACACCGTGATCTCCGGCGTATCGCCGGAACAGAAGCTGGCCCATATTCAGAAACTGCAAAGCGAAGGTGCGCAGGTAATTATGGTTGGCGACGGCATCAACGACATCCCGGTACTGGCAGGAGCACAAACCTCAATCGCCATGGGATCTGCCACCGACCTGGCAAAGACCAACGCCGATGGCGTGCTGATCTCTGCTGACCTGATGCGCCTGGCCGATGCCATCCGCCTGTCACGTAAAACGCGCAGTATTATCCGTCAGAACCTGGGCTGGTCTGCCAGCTATAACCTGCTTGCCCTTCCTCTTGCGGCACTGGGTTTCATCGCACCGTATATGGCAGCGCTGGGTATGTCTCTCAGCTCAATTGTGGTTGTAGCCAACGCTCTGCGCTTGTCTAAACTCGGTAAGGCCAATCGTGTAAAATAGGCCTATACAGGTCAGTTAACTGGACAGCTCCGCTATGGATATTATTTTTCTGCTCATCCCAATCGCCATCATCTTTGTTGCCTGTGCGATCTGGGCATTTTTTTACAGCGTTAACAGCGGCCAGTTCGAAGATCTTGAGTCACCTGCACACAGCATCCTATTTGAAGATGACGATCACCTGATCCCCGATGACGTGAAGGAACAGGAAAAAGACGGCAAAGAGCAGAAGCCTGAATGAATGAACCGCTGGCTCTGTCCACCGCATTTATACTCGGCCTGCTGGGTGGCACCCACTGCCTGGGCATGTGTGGAGGTATCGCTGCAACCGTTTCCATGAGCTCCCCTCAAGGCTGGCGCGGCACCCTGATGCTGGGTGGATACAACATCGGCCGGGTAGCAAGCTATACCGCTGCCGGCGCCCTGATCGGCAGTTTGAGCTGGCTGATGCGTGATCAGCAACTGGTCCTGGCTCTTCGTACCTTTGCCGGACTGATGCTCATCGCCATGGGACTCTACGTCGCCCAGTGGTGGCAAGGACTAACCTACATTGAGAAAGCCGGTGGCAATCTGTGGAAACACATTCAGCCACTGGCCAGCAGACTCCTTCCGGTTAAAAACCTGCCGCAGGCCTTTGCACTGGGCATCCTGTGGGGCTGGTTACCCTGCGGCTTGGTATATAGCACGCTGATCTGGTCGTCTGCCGCAGCAGACTGGACCCTGAGTGCTCAACTGATGCTGATGTTTGGCTTGGGCACGCTGCCCACCATGCTACTCACCGGCATACTCGCACAACGGGTGCGACAGATGTTTCAGCAACGGCTGACACGCGGTCTGTTTGGCACCATCATTATCATATTCGGCGTATACACGCTTCCATGGCATGGGCTGCTCGCACTTTGACCTATATCAAGGTTTACGCTGCATCGCGCCCCTAGAATTGCCGGGTTTTGACATTAGTTAAGAGGTAGAGATTTTGGATAACAACAACCTGATCAAGTGGGATCTGGATCTTATTAAGCGATACGATCTGTCCGGGCCTCGCTATACCTCTTATCCGACGGCACTGCAGTTTGATCCGGAACTGTCCGCAAACAGCCTGGTTGAAACCGGCATGCAGACCACCGACACCGAAGCTCCACTCTCCCTGTATTTCCACATCCCTTTCTGTGCACACGTTTGTTATTACTGTGCCTGTAACAAGGTGATCACGCGTAACCGTAAAAAGGCGCAACCATACCTCGATACGGTATATAAAGAGATGGCGCAGGTTTCTCAGTGGTACAGCAATGACCGCGTTGTGAACCAGCTTCACTGGGGTGGCGGTACACCCACTTTTATCAGTGATGACCAGATGGTCGAGCTGATGACCAAAACCCGCGAGCACTTTAACCTGCGCGATGATGACAAGGGCGACTACTCCATCGAGATCGATCCGCGCGAAGCAAACCCGGATACAATCAAGGTTCTGCGCGACATTGGCTTCAACCGCATAAGCCTGGGTGTTCAGGATGTGCACGAAGAGGTGCAGAAGGCGGTTAACCGCGTGCAGCCAACCGAACAGACTCAGGCTGTTCTGGATACTGCACGTGAACACGGCTTTAAATCGATCAACATGGACCTGATCTACGGCCTGCCGCACCAGTCAGAAGACAGTTTCCGCGAAACGCTGGACACTGTGATCGCGATGAATCCGGACCGCCTGTCCGTATTCAACTACGCACATATGCCGGACCGTTTCCGCTCCCAAAAACACATCGATGCATCAACACTGCCGAGCCCGGAAACTAAACTGGCGATTCTGGAGAACACCATTAACACCCTGCTGGATGCCGGCTATGCCTACATCGGCATGGACCACTTTGCCAAACCAGACGATGAACTGGCACTGGCGCAGCAGAATGGCCAGCTACACCGTAACTTCCAGGGCTACACCACACACGCAGACTGCGACCTGGTGGCGATGGGTGTATCTTCCATCAGCCAGATCGGCCGTGTGTACTATCAGAACGAACACGATATCGCCAGCTACACTAAAGCCGTCGAAGAACGTAACTTCGCCGTGAAACGTGGTGTCGTAATGAATGATGACGATGTGCTGCGCGGCGAAGTGATCAAGCAGCTGATCTGCCACTTCGAGCTGGATACTGCACAGATCGAGAAACGCTTTGCGATTAATTTCTCAGACTACTTTGCGGCCGAGCAGGAAGAACTCGCTCAGTTTGCTCAGGATGGCCTGATTACCGTAATCAATGGCGTGATCCGTGTAACACCGGCTGGTCGTTTGTTGATCCGTCGTATTTGCATGGCATTCGATGCTTATATTCCGAAAAAGCAGGCGACCAACGGCTTTTCCCGTATTATCTGACCGGGTAAATTTGCAGCAAAGCTTCACCGCTTTGCTCAAATTGTGGATAATGACGCCGAGTAGCCTCTCAAACGTAACTAATTTCAGGACCTGATTATGGGTGATACAAAGTCGACAGAAGGGAAACTGCGAAGCCTTCAACAGGTTCATTGCCAGACCTGCAGCCTAAGTTCATTGTGCCTGCCGGTGTCACTGGACATGACCGAAATGGAACGCCTCGATAACATTATCGATAAGAGCCGCCCGCTGAAGAAAGGCGAGCACCTGTTCCATCAAGGAGAACCGTTTACGTCCGTATACGCTATCCGCGCCGGAACCATTAAGAGCTACACCATCACCAATGAAGGTGAAGAGCAGATCACTGGTTTCTTCTTCCCGGGTGAATTGGTTGGCCTCGGTGGCTTCGATGAAAACAGCTACCCGGTGTCTGCGAAGATCCTGGAAACCACAACCGTTTGTGAAATCCCGTTTGAGCGTCTGGATGATCTCTCCGGCCAACTGCCTGAACTGCGCCGCCAGATTCTGCGCACCATGAGCAAAGAGATTCGCGACGAGCAGCAGATGATGCTATTGCTGTCCAAGAAGAACGCTGAGCAGCGTGTTGCGACCTTCCTGATCAAGCTGTCCCAGCGATTCAAAGCACGTGGTTATTCTGCTTCCCAGTTCCGCCTGTCCATGTCGCGTAACGAGATCGGCAACTACCTGGGCCTGGCAGTTGAGACCGTAAGTCGTATCTTTACACGCTTCCAGAAGAGCGAACTGATCCGCGTTGACGGTAAAGAAGTTGAGATACTGGATCTTGACCAGCTTTACACCCTTTCCGGTGAATGCCCAACCTCAGGCGAAACAAACAACTGTGGCGAAGAATCCGACGCTGCATCCTGATATCTACAGGGCAAAAAAAAGCGTCCTTTGCCAAGGGCAAAGGACGCCAGCCAGTTGCACAATGAAGTAGCCATCTCAGTGTGTAACCCAACGGTTCTATTAGACCTGTGAACCACTTTCAAAACATTGAGCCATATCAAGCTGTACCCACTCCAGGAGTAAACGATGTCCTACGATGAATGTTATATCAAGTCAGTCATGCGCACGATTCCAGACTGGCCAGAACCGGGCATCCAGTTCCGTGACATCACACCACTGTTCAAGGACCCGAAAGCACTGCGCATGATCGCAGACTCTTTCATTCAGCGTTACATCGACAGCGAAATCACCCACATCGCATCGATCGACGCCCGTGGCTTTCTGATCGCCTCCATCATGGCTTACCAGCTGAACATTCCACTGGTATTGGTGCGCAAGAAAGGCAAACTGCCAGGCGAGACCATCCACGAAGAGTACAAACTGGAGTACGGCACAGCATCTGTCGAGATGCAGCTTGATGCCGTTTCAGAAGGCGACAAGGTTCTGGTGTTTGATGACCTGATCGCAACCGGCGGCACCATTCTGGCTGCATGCAGCCTGGTTAAACAGCTGGGCGGCGAAGTAGTGGAAGCCGCAGCATTGATCGATCTTCCAGACTTGCAGGGCTCTGCACGCATCCAGGAAATCGGCGTACCTGTTCATACGCTGATGGCATACGAAGGGCTTTAAGCGCCTTTCTGCTTCCCACGCATATTTATAAGGGCTGTCATCGACAGCCCTTTTTCTTGCGCGCATACACCTTTCGCATGACTTGCCATTTTGAGTACTCTACAGCATAGTTGTTTTAATTATATAAATATAACTATACGCAAGGTTCAGTACAGATGACTCGCTCTATCCTGACCAACGCACTGCTGGCAACACTTTTCGCTTCTCCGGTCATCCATGCAGAGGAGATCACCCTGCAGCATGATGGTCTTACCCTGAATGCCAACCTGGCAATCAGCGACGACAGCTCGCTGCAAGATGGTGCCGTTCTTATAACCCACGGAACCCTTGCCCACAACGGCATGGACATCATCACTACCCTGCAGGAGCTGCTGGCTGATGAGGGCTACAACAGTCTTGCCATCAACCTGAGCCTCGGACAATCTGATCGCCATGGTATGTACGACTGCACAGTGCCCCACACCCACAAACACAGCGACGCGGTGAACGAGATCGGTGCCTGGGTCGACTGGCTGAAATCGAAGGGCAGCGACAACATCGTACTGATGGCACACTCCCGCGGTGGCAACCAGACAGCGATGTTCTCTGATCAACTCAGTGACCCAACCGTAAAAGCCCAGATCCTGATCGCACCTCAAACCTGGAGCGCAGCAGAGGCCGCTGCGGGTTATGAAAAGCGTTACCAGCAACCGCTGCAACCGTTGCTTGCAGAAGCCCAGACACTGGCAGACAAGGACGAAGAGCGGTGGCTGGAGAAAACCGGCTTTATCTACTGCGCCGACAGCAAGGTCACGCCTGATTCTTTCCTGAGTTACTACACCCCCAACGAACGCCAGGATACCCCAACCCTGCTGCAATCAGCCACGTTGCCAACCCTGGTGTTTTACGGCAGTGAAGATGATGTGGTACCAGACCTGGCCGAAAAGATGGCCCTGGTAAGCAACGACAACGTCACCACGATTGGTATCGAAGGCTCAGATCACTTCTTCCTGGATCTGTACGCAGATGAAGTGATTGAGGGTACACTGGAATTTTTGGAAACCCTCTAAGGTGTTTGTTCTGTGATCCGACGTGCACTCACAACCCTGCTTCTCTGCTGCCTGCTCCCTGTACTTCCGGCCAACGCCAGTGGCAAGCTGGAAACGGTGGATAACCTGCAGCAGCTGTTCAAACAGGACGATCACCGGGTGTTACTGCTGCTCGTCTCTCAGCCCGGCTGCCACTACTGTGAACTGATCAAGGAAGAGATCCTGCAACCGATGCGAGTGAGCGGTCACTACGACGCAACCACCATCATCCGTGTGATTAACATCTATGCCGGACAATCCCTGAAAGACTTCGCCGGCATTCAGGTCGACGCGACCGCGTTCGCCAAGCGTTATGATGCCTGGGCCACCCCCACCCTGCTTTTCCTCGACCGCAACGGCAACCAGATCGCCGAAAAGATGGTGGGTATCAACACGCCGGAGTTTTATGGCTACTACGTCGACAAGTCCCTGTCTGCCGCACAAGCCGCTATTAACCATTAATCCCCTGTCGAGGTCACCCGATACGGGATTTCTAACCCCATTAAAGCTAGAATACCGCCTCGATTCAGAGGAGCCGTTATTTCATGTGGTTTAAGAACATCATCGTTTATCGCATCACTGGCGATTTCAACTATGACGAAGCCCAGCTTGAAGAGAAACTTCAGGAACAGGCCTTCACCCCCTGCGGTAGCCAGGACCTGAGCCGTTACGGCTGGATTTCTCCAAGCAACGGCCTGCAGGATACCCTGCTCCACAGCGTCCACGGCTTCCACATGGTCGCAGCCCAAAAAGAGGAGAAGATCCTTCCACCAGCTGTTGTAAAACAGAAAGTGGAGGAGAAAGTTGCCCTGATCGAAAAAGAGCAGGCACGCAAGGTTTACCGTAAAGAGCGCGACCAGCTTAAAGATGAAGTGGTACTGGATCTGCTGCCACGTGCATTTAGCCGTTTTCAACAGACCCGTGCATTGATCGCCCCACAACAGGGCTGGGTTATCGTTGACGCTTCCAGCCACAAGCGTGCTGAGGAGCTGTTGAGCTACCTGCGTGGCACGTTGGGCACACTGCCGATTGCCCTGCCAGACGTCAAACACTCCCCATCCGCCATCATGAGTCAGTGGCTGGAAGGCCAGCAACGCCCACAGGGGCTGGAGATCTTGGACGAGGCAGAGCTGCGCGACAACCTGGTGGAAGGCGGCGTTATCCGCATCAAAGGCCAGGAACTGCTGGACGAAGAGTTTGTCGCCCACCTGGAAGCAGGCAAGCGTGTGGTGAAACTGTCTGTCGAGTGGGAAGAACAGCTACGCTTTATGGTGCAGGAAGATCTGGCGATCAAACGCATCAAGCTAACTGACCAGATGAAAGAGAAGATGGATCAGGAGTCACAGGAAGACCAACTGGCTCAGTTCGATACCGATATGACCCAGATGGGTATCGAGTTCACCCGTCTCTTCCCGATGCTGATCGAAAGCTTCGGCGGTCTGGCGGAAACACCTTAAGGTCCAACGTTCTTCAAGATACAAAAAAGGCTGCCATCAGGCAGCCTTTTCTTATTTCAGATAGCGCTTATTCCGCTGCATCACCCACAGTGGTCAAACCCAGGCTGGTCCAAGCCTGCATGCCGCCACGGTAGTACTTCAACTTGGTATCCGGATAACCCGCTTCCAACAGCTGGCGCACCAAGCGTGGTGTCTGCCCACACCAGTAACCGTTACAGAACATCGCCAGGGTTTTCGCGTTGGAGAAATCCCAGTCGTCACCATTTTTCACGGCGCCAAATTCTTCCAGGGTATCCTGGGCTGAATCGGCTTCATCCATAACAGTGTACGGAACGTTCACGGAACCCGGGATTGTCAGGCGGTAGTGCCAACCTTCAGTGCGCGTATCCACCACCAGCACATTTTCGTCCGCCTGGGATTCGATCATGTATTTGACGAATTCACGCTCACCAATCGTTTCCACATCGTGAGGCTCAAACGGACGGATCGGTTGCGGCATACCGCGGAAGGTCGTGCTATACAGCTCATGAATCTGGTTATCCGGGCTCTGGGCACGCTTTACTTCGACTTTTTCGCCATCGTGCTCAACTACAAAAGAGTACAAATCAGGTGCGATCATCGCACGCTTACCGCCTTCTGCCATTACGACAGGAGAAGACAGGATTGCAGCCGCCAGAGCCAAACCGGTCACAGTTCTCTTCAACATCTTCCTCACCACGCTTGTTATATATTTATCTTTATTAGTTATAAGTAAAGATTTATACACCAAAGCGGTGAGTAAGGCCATGCGACGGGGTATAGACTTAGGGCGGAGATCCCGCCCCGGGGAAGGTCAATCAGCGAAGATCAAAGCAACATATCGATACTGAAGTTATCTGCATCATGCGTCAGGTTATGAACTGAACAGCGGCCTTCAAATTCTGAACGCTCATCTTCCATCTCTTTCTGACCAAACTCGTTGTTTTCCAGGAACTGCAGCTGGGTCACCCCGGCATAGTAAAAGGCCATTACTGTGGCAGCAGTCTGGTCGCCCTGCTCGACTTTCTCTTTCCAGATGTGTTTTTTATTCTGGATCTTTAATACCTGACGCTTCAGGTTCCAGGCGTAACGAATTTCATCAAAGTACGGTTTACCACCCACCAGCGCGTAGATGCCCCCGGTGATCACCAGCCCGATGATGACACCCGCCAGATTGACTGCCATGTTGGAGCCCTCAGGATTGCCTGCCCAATCACGCAGCAGTGCCGCAAACGACATACCCAGCACCAGAAAAATGGAACAAAAAATAATCGCAACCTTGCGCTGTTTCGCACGATAAAGGGCTTTATCGATTTGGCGTAGTTTCATGGTGGCTCCGCTACCTATAATTGATGAAGGCGTGTAGACTACCGCATTTTTCAGCCATAGCTATACCGATGTACTCAATAAAAGAGATCTTTTACAGCCTGCAGGGCGAAGGAGCCCATAGCGGACGTCCGGCTATCTTCTGTCGCTTCGCCGGGTGCAACCTCTGGTCCGGCCGAGAGCAGGACCGGGACAGTGCTGTCTGCGATTTCTGCGATACTGACTTCATCGGCACCGATGGCAATAACGGCGGCAAGTTCAGTGACGCCGAGACACTGGTAAAGTTCCTGACCCGTTTGTGGCCGAAGGATATGACACACCGTTATGTGATCTTTACCGGCGGGGAACCCGCACTGCAGCTGGATGATTCATTGATTGAAGCCTGCCATGCAGCGGACTTTGAAATCGCAATTGAGACCAACGGCACCAAACCGCTGCCCGACGGTATCGATTGGATATGCGTCAGCCCTAAGGCCGACGCCGAGCTGGTGATCACCTCGGGGGATGAGCTGAAACTGGTCTATCCACAACGGCTGGCGATGCCGGAACGCTTTGAATCTCTTGCCTTCCAGCACTTCTATCTGCAACCGATGGATGGCCCTCTGCGGGAGATCCACACCCGCGATACCGTGCAATACTGCATGGACCATCCACGCTGGAAACTCAGTCTACAAACCCACAAGCTGCTGGGCATCGAATAACTCACGCTTCTTATAGATGCGGCGCTATGCCGGCAGGGCGTTCGTTCTCATATTGCGGTAAAAGATCAGGGCGAACGCGGGCAGGTTCATCAAAACACCGTAGGTCAGTGCTGCCGCCGACATCTCTGCATTCTGCAATACAGTGCCTGTGACCAATAACGCGGTACCCGCATTCTGAATACCCACTTCGATACCCAGCGTCAGCGCCTGTTTATGTTCGATACCACACTGACGCGCGATGCCAAACCCGGCACCAAAAGCCAGCGCAATCAACAACAGCACAGCCGGCCCCAGAACCGCGACCAATTCAGGTAAACGCGTCCAGTTGGTTTTGACGATCCCGACCACCACCAGAAGCAGGAACAGCATCGACAGTACTTTGACCGGCTTCTGCAAACGCTGACAAAAAGCCGGGAATCGGTGATGCAGGAACACACCAATCGCCACAGGCACAATCGTCATCACCACCAGTTTCATCATGGTAGGCAACACGGGAAAACCCGTGAACTCCGCTGAATCCATCCAATGCTGTAATGCCGAAAGGGTCAGCAGCGGCAGCGTAAACGGCGCTATAAAGCTGACAATCGCCGTCATGCTTACTGATAATGCCGTATCTCCCCGCGCCAGCAGGGTAATCATATTCGATGTCGCCCCACCCGGTGCAAAGGTCAGAATCATCAAACCAACCGCCAGTGCGGGCGGCAGATCCAGAGCAGTGACCACGATAAATCCAAGTACCGGCACCAGCAGCAGCTGCATGCCAATACCCAAAGCAGTCACCCCAGGCCGTCTGAAAACCTGCTTAAAATCGGCAACCGACAGTGACAAGCCAACTCCCAACATAATGGTAAAGAGAGCTAACGGTAATATGACCTGCGTCATGGCACTGTTTTCCATGAAATCACTCACATCAAAAGCTGAAATTATCAACCGGTCTGTAGAAAACCGGCTCAACTACCCGTGGTATCAGGGATCCCGGGTTATGCCCACATATCTTGTGGATAACTCTGTGGATTTGGTCTCGAAAACGTCACCAAAGCCACGCACTTTCTTACCCTTCAGCAAATTGCTCATTTTTTAACCAGATAATTCCAGCTTTTATTTTCAACAACTTACAGGCACAAGACCATAAGATTTATCTAATTTACCGTTTATCTGTTAAAGTTCCCAGCATAAACCCGGTTCTGTGAGAAAAGTCTCGGCGTCAACCCCTTTCTAGATGGCACTATGACGCGATCCGGTGACCATTTAATAGTATTCTTATTCATCATGAGCAGAGAACTTAGCCAACAAAAAGCAGCCGAACGGGTTACCCTCGTCGGCGCCATACTCGACTTTGTTTTAGGTATCGCCAAAATCATCGTCGGTATCATCTCCCATTCCAGCGCACTGGTCGTCGACGGTGTCCACTCTCTCTCCGATCTGGTGACAGATGGCCTGGTGGTTGTGGTACTGAGAATCTCCCATCAGGAACCGGATGAAGATCACCCCTGGGGGCACGGCCGCTTCGAAACAGTGGGTACCGTTGTACTTGGCTGCGCACTAATCGCCGTCGCCGGGGCAATGGCTTTTGAAAGCGCCAAACTGCTTTTCGCTGATTCCATCCCTCTGACACCAGAATGGCCTGCACTGGTGATCGCTGCCCTGTCTATTCTGGGTAAGGAGTGGATCTTCCACTACACCATGCGCGTAGGTAAGGCGATCAAGTCAGACCTGATCATTGCAAACGCCTGGCATAGCCGCACCGACGCGCTCTCCTCCGTTGTCGTATTAGTTGGTGTGGGTGGTGCGATGATGGGGATCTGGTGGCTGGATGCGTTGGCAGCACTGATCGTTTCTGTTGTCGTTGGTAAGATTGGCTGGGAGATGACCTGGGACAGCATCAAGGAGCTGGTCGACACTGCCCTACCGGAAGAACGTGTCCAGGCTTACCGGAAAGTCGTGATGCAGGTCGAGGGGATTGTTAGCGTACACAGCTTCAAGAGCCGCAAGATGGCAGGTCAAAGCCAGCTGGAGATGCACATTCAGGTTCCACCAACTCTGTCAGCCTCTGAAGGCCATTACATCGGAGATACGGCTGTCTGCCGCCTGCAGGATGCGTTCGAAGACGTGGGTCATGTGATTTTCCACATCGACACCTACAACGATGAAACCGAACAGGTGTGTAAAACCCTGCCCCTGCGTGGTGAGATTCAACAGGCGATTAACGAAGCGCTGGCCAACGTTGCGCCGCAACTTCCACAACCTAAGCGTATGACGCTCCATTACAACGACGGCGTTGAGATCGAGCTGTTTTTTGCAGCCGACACGACTGCGGATGCAAGCCTGTCAGACCAGCTGAAAGCCGCGATGGACAACCCACACTGGCTGGACGAGATTAGCATCTGGATAGGTCCTGGCCGTTGAGCAGTTATCAGATTCCGGCGGCTCGCCACCAGGTCGAACTGATCATCAAGAACAGCCGTTTCCTGACGACCATTGCCCACACACCGGATAAGGCGAGTGCAGACGCCTTTATTCAGGAACTGCGGGAACAGCACCCGTCTGCCAATCATAACTGCTGGGCTTTCGTTGCCGGTAAACCGGACGACTCCCGCCTGTGGGGGTGCAGTGACGACGGAGAACCCAAAGGTACCGCAGGACGCCCCATGCTCAATGTGCTGTCACACAGTGGCCTCGGTGAGATCAGCGTAGTGGTCACCCGCTACTTCGGCGGTATCAAGCTGGGTACCGGTGGCTTGGTACGCGCCTACAGCCAGGCGGTGCGTGAAGGACTCGATTCATTGCCTTTGGCCACCGTTGTGCCTAAAACACCTCTGCGACTGAGCGCAGACTTCGCCATGACCGGGCAACTGGAACACCTGCTTAACCAATATCAGGTGCAGGTAACCCAACGTGACTGGCAGGAACAGCTGCTGATAGAGGGTGAGATTGAACTGACACGCCTGGAAGAGTTTCTGGAAGCACTGCAGCCTTACCCGGGCATTACCCTGCTGAGTTGCGAATAAGCGGTCTCCAGCGCCGCTTCCCGCCGCTCGTGTAAGCAATGCTCAGGCAACAGGCTCAGAATCTGCATCCGCGACAGAACGTTGTGCACCACATCGTTGGTGCCGATCACATAGACCTCCCGCTGCGCGGCCTGCGAATCCACAATCATGTCTTCGATCGCGATGGCGGTAGACACATCAATCATCGGCACCCGGCTGAAATCCAGAATTAAGGCATCAAACTGCGACTCCTGCTGCAGTTTACGCGTAATGCCTTTAGCCGCACCGTAGCTGACCGGGCCATTGAAGTGGTAGAGCAGAATGCGTCCCTGCGCTCTGCACAACAATTCATTTTCCCGTACTGTGAGCAGCTCACTCTGCAGGTTTTCCCGACTGATCACCTCCAACGCGGCTACCTGGGTGTCAGCCAGACGTTTGACGGTGATGATATTGGCCAGAAATACGCCTACCAGTACCGCCGTCACCAGATCAACAAACACAGTTAAACCAAATACCAACAACATCAGGCACACCACAAACAACGGTGCGCGATGGAGTCGGCGCAGGAACTTCCAATCGATAATATCGAGCCCCACCTTGATCAGGATGCCTGCCAGCACCGCATGGGGAATTTGCTCGGCCAACGGGCCCGCCCCCATCACCACCGCAAGCAGGATCAGGCTGTGAATGGCCCCCGACAGCGGTGTTTTACCCCCAGCACGGATATTCACCACCGTACGCATCGTGGCTCCCGCGCCGGGCAAGCCACCAATAAATCCCGCCGCCATATTGCCGATGCCTTGGCCGATCAGCTCCCGATCAGAATCGTGATGGGTTTTGGTCATGTTATCGGCCACCAGTGAGGTCAGCAGGGAATCGATCGAACCCAGCGCCGCCAGGATCATGGAGGCCTTTAACATCGCCAATGCCAGTTCCGGCTCAAAAACGGGCCATTGCAGCTGTGGCAAGCCGGTCGGAATCTCGCCGATCACTGCCAGCGAATTGTCCTGAAACACCCATATCGACAATAACGTGCCCACAAACAGGGTAACCAGCGGCGAAGGCACGAGGTGTGCCAGGCGAGATGGCCAGCAGTACAGCAACAACAGTGCACCAGCACCCAGCATCAGTGCATTGGCGTTCATATCACTGATCAGTTGAGGCAACACAATTACCACAGTCAGCACGTCTGCTTGGGCGTCATGCCCCAGCAACGGCCCCAGCTGCAGCAGAATGATGATCACCCCGATACCGCTCATAAAGCCGGAAATCACCGGAAACGGGACCAGTGTGATGTACTTGCCCAACCTGCAGAGCCCAAACAGGATTTGCAACGCACCACTCATGATCACAACCGTAAAGGCCAAGATCGGCCCGGATTGCGGATCAATCGCGACAAATTGGGTAAACACAGCGGCCATCACCACCGTCATAGGACCGGTTGGGCCGGAAATCTGAGTAGAGGTGCCGCCAAACAGGGCGGCAAACAAACCGACGCAGATCGCGCCATAGAGACCGGCGATCGCACCAATGCCCGATGACACACCGAATGCCAGTGCCAACGGCAAAGCCACCACCGCGGCGGTGACACCGCCGAACAGGTCACCGCGAATATTTGATCTGATTGATCCCGACATCAACTGCCCCCTGCGACTCCTTTGCCCCTACTTGGGGACTACCGCAGTCTATGCAGCCTTCAAACGCCGGGTAAATCCTAAGTTGGTCGAATAACCACCCGCGATTCAGTTGGTCACCGTGTCCGCTGGTTCCTGTTGTTGCGCAGCACTCAGCTGTGCCAGCTCGTTCGGATCACGCCGATAGATATCCGCACGGAATTGCAGCACACCACTGTCCTGATCGACCCAGGCAGTGCGGTAACGGGTGAAGATCTCCACGTTCCCAGGTAAGCCTGAGATGGACGCCGCTTCAGTCTCCAGTTCCGCATCCAGATCAAGTGCTGGTTTTTCGCTGGTTTCCAGCAACAAGCGGGCTAACCCCATCGGGTCTTCGATTCGGATACAACCAGAACTGAAGGTACGCCTGGGTTCATCAAACAGGTGCATACCGGGTGTACCGTGCATGTAGATGGAAAAGTCATTGGGGAAGATAAACTTGAGTTGTCCCAACGGATTGCTGGCCCCCGGCGGTTGCCAGAAGCGGTGTTGCTCAGCCAGCTCACCTCGGTAGAAGTGATCCATATTCAGCTCATCAACCGACACAACATTCGGCTCTTCGTGCCAGCCTTTTACCAGCTTCACGCCCAGCTTATCAAACGCCTCCCTTTCGCCCTGAAGCTTGGGCAAGATATCCTCGTAGGCGATCCGTCTGGGCACATTCCAGTCGGGGTTTACCTCCAGCGCCTTCAACGTACTGTTCATCACCGGCGTGGGTCGGTCTTTCTTACCCACAATCACCCGCATCTGAGTGATCACCTCACCGTTGCGGAAGTAACGCAGCTGGAAATCCGGGATATTGATTTCGATATAATCCGGTCGCTCCGCCACCCGATCCACCAATGCCCGCTGTTTGTTGACCAGTAACTGCTGCCAGCGCTCGCGCGGCGTGATATTCAGTGCCTTACGGGTATTGGGGCCAACAATACCGTCTACCTTCAAGCCGTGGCGGCGCTGAAATGTGATAACGGCAGCGGTCAGGCGGGAATCAAAGAAACGCTGGTTGGCCAGTGGATGATCGTAGCTGTAGTCGCCAAGAATTCGCAGCCGCTCCCGGATCAGTTCAACCTGAGCATGCTGCCTGCCCTCACGCAGCAGAAAGCGCCCTTTCAGCGGCTTCCAGCTTTTGGAATGTGCCAAAGTGCGATAATGGCTGATCGCTGCATCAATCGAATGAAAGTTTGCAGAAAGGTAGCTGCGATTGTCATCATACGTAGAGAGTTCAGGCCAGAACGCTTGTTGTTGCTGACCTTGTTTACACTCCCCCATACCACTCTCTTTAGACCCGCAGTAAAGGTCTAAACCATGGACTGAGCTCGCCCAAAACAACAACACAAATGATGCGGGCAGATAGGCAATTCTCATAATTCCTGCCTCCCGTAAAAAATTCCTGAAGTTATCGGATTTACGGCCGATACATACTGCTTAGAAGTTAAAAGGCTGCACCACTTTCCTTCAGGGGTACAAATTAGTGTAGCAAAGCCTTTTTCTCTTTTTGCTTAGAGTTAATTTTAGACAGCGCTGCACAGGATGATTGCAGGTTGTCAGGGGATACGCGTTAATCGTTTGTAGTGACGCGCGAGGGGTTGTATGAAATTCGCGGAAAACACCAGCCAGGCAGCCGAATACCTGCGGCAAGCCATACCGTTGATGGTGAAACATAACATTCCACCAAATCCATTGAACTACGCACTCTGGTACACATATGTGTCCAACCGCGTGCCTGAACTGAATCAGGAGCTGGATAAAACCCTCACGACGTATGGCACCTGCCCCAACCTGGTGGGCGAGCAGATGTTCCGCGAGCACATGATCAAAGATGAGGTCGACAGCGCTGAGAACGTGCAAGCCGGCTTGATCGCGCTGGTGAATAACCTGCACGAACATGCAGCGGAAACCGCCGAACAAACCAAAGATTACTCCGATACACTGCAGGACAGCCTGGATGCACTGCAAGCTGATGGGGGCCCGGCCCTGCCGCTGGAAACCATCATCCAGACACTGGCCCGTAAAACCCAGGATATCAGCGACAGCACCCAGCGCTTCCAGCAGCGGATCGATGACGCTCAGGCCGAGATCGAATCTCTGAAAGCCGAGCTGGAGAAAACCCGCCAGGACGCCCGTGTTGACCCACTGACCGGCCTGTTCAACCGTCGTGTGTTCGAATCCGAATTGGGCACGCTGCTGTATGGCGGCACCGAAGGCGCCGTAACGCTGGTTCTGGTGGATGTCGATCACTTCAAGCGCTTCAACGATACCTACGGCCACCTGATGGGTGACAAAGTACTGCAGTACGTAGGCAAGCTGCTGCGTGAGTTCTGCCCGGAGCCGATGCTGCCGGTGCGCTTTGGCGGTGAAGAGTTTGCCGTACTGCTGCCGTCTGCATCCATAGAACAAGCGGTTGACCTGTCCAACCAGCTGCGTGAAAAGATCCAGGCGATCCGTATCAAGCAGAAGAAGTCCGGCGAAGTGATCAGTTCCATCACCGCGTCATTCGGCGTGGCGAGCAGCAAACCGGAAGATTCGATCAATACGCTGATCGACCGTGCCGACCAGGCGTTATACAGCGCCAAACAGAACGGCCGTAACCAGGTGCAGATCGGGCGGTAAACGTCGATCCAGAGATAAAAAAACGGGTAGCAGTTGCTACCCGTTTTTGTTTTGGCTATCGCGTGTTGATCTGCTTACTTGGCAGGCTCACGCATGGTGACAAATTCTTCAGCGGCCGTCGGGTGGATACCAATCGTTGAATCGAAAACCGCCTTGGTGGCGCCAGCCTTCAGTGCGACCGCGATGCCCTGGATGATCTCACCCGCATCCGGACCCACCATGTGCACACCCAGCACTTTGTCACTGTCACGATCCACCAGCATCTTCATAAAGGTTTTCTCGTCACTGCCGCTCAGCGTGTGTTTCATCGCACGGAAGCTGGACTTATACACATCCACATTCTCGTAGCGTTCACGGGCCTGCTCTTCGGTCAGGCCCACGGTACCGATGTTAGGCTGACAGAATACAGCCGTTGCGATCAGGTCGTAGTCCACCTTCTGGTTCTGACCACCGTACAGGTTGCGCACCAGTGCCATACCTTCGGCCAACGCAACCGGTGTCAGCTGCACGCGATCGATCACGTCACCAATTGCGTAAACAGACGGTACGTTGGTCTGGAAATCATCATTGACAATGATTGCACCGTTCTTGCCCTGCTCGATACCCAGCTCTTCCAGGCCCAGGCCCGCCACTTTCGGGTTACGGCCAGTGGCATACATAATGGCGTCAGCTTCAACGGTAGAACCATCGGTCAGCGTTGCAACCAGGGTACCGTCTTCCTGCTTTTCAATTTCGGTGATGTTGGTGTTAAAGCGCAGGTTGATACCTTTCTTCGCCACCTCTTCGGCGGTGAACTCACGGACTTCGTTGTCGAAGCCACGCAGGAACATCTCACCACGGTAGATCAGGTCAGTTTTTGCACCCAGACCAGCAAAGATGCCCGCAAACTCAACCGCGATGTAACCGCCGCCAACAACAATCGCACGTTTCGGGAATTCGTCCAGGTAGAACACTTCGTTGGAGCTGATCACGTGCTCGCTGCCCGGGAATTCCGGTACATTCGGCCAGCCGCCCACAGCCACCAGAATACGCTCTGCGGTGTAGGTCTTGTCGCCCACCGCCACGGTGTGCGGACCTACCAGCGTGGCGCGACCGTGGATCAGCTCACAGCCGGAGTTCACAAGCAGGTTGTTGTAGATACCGTTCAGGCGTTCGATCTCTTTGGTTTTGTTGTCGCGCAGGGTTGGCCAGTCAAATCCGGCGTCACCAGGCGTCCAACCAAAACCGCGAGAGTTTTCGAAGTCTTCAGCATAGTGAGACGCGTACACAAACAGTTTTTTGGGTACACAGCCCACGTTCACACAGGTGCCGCCCAGGTGACGATCTTCCGCCACGGCAACTTTAACGCCCATCGCTGCGGCCATACGTCCGGCACGAACGCCACCGGAACCCGCGCCAATTACAAACAGGTCAAAATCAAAATCTGCCACTATGCAGCTCCTTATGCTCTCTGCCTTTAACTCTTAATTTGCTGCGCACTACTCTAGCGTGGAGCGTATTGCGCTACCAATAAAAAAGATCTAACCACCAGATTGCATACCTCTATTAGCGATGCACAAGCTGCTGATTTATAACAGCATAACTTTTTTCGTTGGCGGTACTCACCCCAAAATGTGTTCTGATACACTGTGTTGCAATTTTTAACCCCGGAGAACAGCTTCAGATGAAACTCATTTGCTTCAACGTTAACGGCCTGCGTGCCCGTCTGCACCAGCTGAAAGCGGTCATCGACAAGTATCAACCCGATGTAATCGGCATCCAGGAAACCAAGGTCTCGGATGAGGAGTTTCCGGTCGCTGATGTTGAAGCACTGGGTTATCACGTTGAGTTTCATGGCCAGAAGGGCCACTACGGTGTGTGCCTGATCTCAAAAGAGAAACCGCTGTCACTGCAGAAAGGTTTTGCTACCGATGACGAGGATGCCCAGCGTCGTATGATCATGGGCGAGTTCAGCGACGGCAACGGCGGCACCGTTCTGGTTCTGAACGGTTACTTCCCACAGGGTGAGAACATCGCCCACGAAACCAAGTTCCCGGCCAAAGAGAAGTTTTACGCCGACCTGCAGATCCACCTTGAGCAGAACTGCGATCCAAGTAAGCCAATCGTGGTGATGGGTGACCTGAATATCTCCCCAGCAGACTGTGACATCGGTATCGGCGAGGACAACCGTAAGCGCTGGCTGAAATCCGGTAAAGCCAGCTTCCAGCCAATCGAGCGTGAATGGATGACAACCCTGACCGGTTGGGGCCTGACCGACACCTTCCGCCATCTGCACCCGGACAACCACGAAACCTTCAGCTGGTTTGACTACCGCTCCCGTGGTTTTGATCGTGAACCGAAACGCGGCCTGCGCATCGACGGTATTCTGGTGACGAACTGCCTGCTGGACAAATGCGTGAGTGCCGGCGTTGATTACGAGATTCGTGGCATGGAGAAACCGTCTGATCACGCACCACTGTGGGCGGAGTTTAAGCTCTGATTTTCAGAGCGCCTTTGTCAGATCAGATGTCGTATTCCGTCGGGCAGACAAAGCCCGGCGGTTTTACCACCAACAGGTCACATTCCAGGCTATCCAGCATTCGCTCTACCGTACTGCCACTGATCACCCGCTCCAATACACCTTTGCTCACGTGCCCTACCGTCAGAATAGTGACCGGGATATCCCGCACGTAGCGCGGTAGCACTTTGTGCGCTTCGCCTTCCAGCACACTGACTTCAGCACTTTCAGCATCCAGCGCATACGGCCTTAACAGGTCGTTCAGACATGCGCGGTGTTCCGCTAACACCTTAAGATGTAACCCTTCGTAGTCGGTTGCCAGATGTTCGTCAAAGATGGCGGCCTGCGGCAACGTATGAAAACTGTGCACCACCCGCATATCGGCTTGCAGTACCGATGCCAGCTGCTGCACAGTCTCCAGGACAAGCCGGTCCTGTCTCATGGGCTCGGAACAGGCATGCAAGGGATCAACCCCGGCGGCAATACAGATATGGTCAGGCCAGCCCTGGGACCGGGTCAGCAACAGGGGCGCCGGACACTCCCGGATCAGACGTTTGTCACTGTCCCCCACAAACAGCTCGGCCAGGATATTGTGGTGACTGTGCGCCACCATCACCAGGTCGGGTTCGAAACGCAGTATTTTGCGCATCATCCCATCGATCTGTTGTTGCGCCCAGTACACATCCACACCGACGCGGATATCCTGAGCATCAAACAGGTAGGCAATCTGCTCCAGCTTGGCTTCTACACCTTTAACGTATCCATGTTCAGCGTGAAGCTCAGCTTTTTTATCGAACAGGTAGGCCTGATGGAGGGAGGCACTGTATACAGAGCTGAAAAGCTCAACCGAGGCGCCGGTCGCCATCGCGATACGGCTGGCCCGCGCAACAATTGGGCCGTTGTCATTGTCCGGACTGATATGGACGAGGATACGCTGGATGTCAGGCATAATCACTTACCGCGTTTTAACGCATGTAGGAAGCTTAGCCCAAAGCCCGAATTCTGTAGTAGTTGATCAGAATTACCGAACAGGCGCAGACAGGTTTATACCCAAACTGAATAGCTATCTTTTCTGTCCAACGAATCAGTTCTAAAAACCAACTTTATATTAGATATTATTAATATATAATATAAGCCAATTCTACTTTTCGATTCGAACTCACAGGAAGAATACGATGACCATCAATGCTGCACTTCGCCTGATGGCAGGTACTGTCATTCTCGTCAGCCTGGCGTTGGGGACCTACGTCAACGAATACTGGTACTACCTGACCGGCTTTGTCGGCCTGAACCTTTTCCAGTCTGCTTTCACGAAATGGTGCCCTGCTGTCGCAATCTTCCAGATGATCGGCCTGAAAGCGGAATCCTGCAGTACACCGGGTATGACTGTGAATCAGGGTGTACACATCATTGCCGGACTGATCGTCATGGCCACTGTAGGTGCGGTGATGTTTGCTGCAATCTCCAATCAGGTGTTGATCGTGACCGCCATTGTGGGTGCCAGCCTGGCGCAGTCCGCATTCACCGGTTGGTGCCCGGCGATCATGATCGCCCGCATGCTGGGTATGAAACAAACCACCGCCTAAGTTTCCCCTGCCGAAGATACAGCAAGCCTTCGGCAGCACGCTTCAACACACTCCATCTATCCGGGAGCTTTGCACCGCCCATTTGGGCGGTGTTTTTTCTTCTCTCCCACCACGACGCCCGCCATCCTTCTCTCTTTTGATTTTATTAAGAAATCTCACGTACAGAAAAAGCAAACACGGCCGATGTTGTTTACAATACTCAGCGCAATTTCTTGTATTACTAATAAGGACATTCGGTTGGCCCTTCGATTTCTTAAACTGCTGGCACCAGCACTGCTTCTGTTGATAGCCGCTGGTCTGTTGATCGATCCGGTCGCGCAGCTGCCTGCCGCACACAAACTCACCCTCAGCCAACTGCCCTATGCGCTTGCCACCGGCGTGGCACTGATGGCCTACGGCTTTAACCGAAATCAGATTCTCTTTGCCACGCTTAACCTGATCAGTGCCTATCTGCTGATCCAACTCGGACTCCAGGTCAGTCTGGATCAGCCCGGTGCCTATGTGCTCTTCAGCGCCCTGAGCCTGCTGGTCCCAATCAATATCACCTTTATCGCCACCTACAGCGAGAAGGGCCTGTTCACTCCCCTGGGATTAACACGCCTTGGGGGCGTACTGCTGGGTTACATCCTGTTGCTCTTGCTGTGGAGCAATGAGGCGCTGGCGGGCCAGTTACCCAACCTGCCTACCAACATGTTTGAGATGTTTATTGATGGCCGCTTCCTCAGCAACATGGCTGCCGTGTTCTTTGGCGTGGCATTAATCACCAACCTGATTTATTTCATCACCCAACGCGGCTACGGCAGTACCGGTGTACTGATCTCTCTGATCGCCAGCCTCGGTATCTTTATCTGGTTTGATCAGCCCAATATCTCCACCTTGCTGATCACAGCGGCCCTGATCGGGATGGGTATCTCCGTGGTACAGAGCAGCCACAAAATGGCCTACCTGGATGAGCTGACCGAGATCCCCGCCCGGCGCGCGCTGCAGGACAAACTGGCGACCCTGGGTAAGCGTTACACCATCGCCATGGTGGATATCGATCACTTCAAGAAGTTTAACGACACCTACGGTCACGATATTGGTGACCAGGTGTTGCGTATGGTGGCGGCGAAGCTGGCAACGGTGAGCGGTGGTGGTAAGGCCTATCGTTATGGGGGGGAGGAGTTCACCCTGGTCTTCCCGGGTAAGGATGAAGCCCAGGCACTGCCGTTTGTAGAACAGATTCGTGAACTGATCGCCAACTACCCGATGTATATCCGCAGCGATAACCGCCCTGAAGACGAGAAAAAGGGCGCGCAGATGCGTAACAACAAGGCGAATGCGGACTACACCAGTGTCACCATCAGTATCGGTGTGTGTGAAAAAACCGATGAATATGCCGACCCGATGGCGGTGATCAAAGAGGCAGATAACGCCCTGTACGAAGCAAAGAAAAATGGCCGCAACCAGTCAGTTGCAGCCCACTACAAACCGGAAGCGCCGAAGCGTCGACGTACTCGGAAGGATTATGCCTGAATGGAGAGGCCTGACCGGCAAACCCACCGATCAGAAACTGTAGCGTAGGCGTGCATAGACACTACTGGCATCTTCAAACTGCCCAAAGAAAGTATGTGCCTTATTGCCGCTAAAGACGTTAGCCCCCATCACCAGCGAAGTGCTATCGTCAAAGCGATACGACACTGACGGGCGCATAAACAGGTCTTCATCGGATGGAGACCAGTAGTTAAACCAGGACAGGATCAGGTTATCCTGCAGCATCCGGTAGGTCAGACGCAGCGTCCACACATGGCGGTGCTCATCCGGACGATAGGGTGAATTGCCGTCTGTCCGGGTGAGTGCGCTGTAGTCCTGAATCCACTCCTGATAGTACTGTAGCGATCCGGTCAGCTTGGCGACCAGCTCCTGCTCGTAGCCGAACAGCACACGCAACTGATCGTTCGGCACCCGCGGATCATCACCGCGAGAGTCCTCCCCTTCGTACCAGCCAAACTCGGCATTGGCGATTCCTGCCCCCAAATTGCCCCGCACACTGGCGCCGAAGGTATCCAGCCGACTGAAATAAGCATCACCACCGGCAGTCAGCGCATTGGGTTGTTTCCAGAACCCCCTGTAGGCGTACAGCGCCCACTCGGTGCTGTCGACCGTGCCGTACAGACGCAATGCCAATTCGCCATTGTCGGGCGTATCCTCAGGATCAATAGGTACGAGATGCGCTGAGGTTTGCTGCCCGCTCATGGCATTGAAGTAGGAGAAACGTTCACCGTCGAGAAACCGGTCAGCGGTAAAGCGCGGCGTCCACACCAGATCCAGGTTGGCCTTGTCGTTGTAATAACTCAGCTTGGCACTTGCGGACGGTGCCTTCAGGTATTGGTCATCACGTCCTGCAAAGTAGGACACCCAATCCTTGGGAAACAGATCGTTGATAAACAACAGGTCCCCGGTGCCCCAAGTGAGGATCTGCTGACCGATACGCAGATCTGTATTCTGCGATGGGCCTAGGTCCAGCAACGCTTCGCGCAGCTCGCCATGCAGGCCGTGCTCAACTCCGTCAGCATAAAGATCCGCCTTCAGGCTGTAGCGGTTCTCACCCACATAATCAGAGATCTCCAGCTGCGCACGCAGATCCGCCAGACTCAGGTCATCGTCCGGCAACGCCGGATCCTCATCTAAACGCGCACCGATTGCGGTTTCCACAAACCCGTGCCAACGCGGAGAGGCATTTGCTTCCTCGCCCCATCTGTCGTCACTCCAACTGTCGTCACCCCAGTCGTCAGATGCCAAAAGCGGCTGAACACTGCCCAGAGCCAGCGTTACGGCCAGAACAAGCGGCTGCAGCCGCCGATCTGTTACCGGGGTGAAGCATTCGCTCATGACTTCGGTCTCCGCAACCACTGACGCGGCAGCTTACGCAGAGAACGTTCGGTAAACACAGAGCTGTCCAGCCCCACATCGTATTTGATGAAACGGAATTCCATGGTGGTGTTGCCCCCCGATACCAGATCACTTACACGTGACTTAGTAACAGTAGGATGGCCCTGGATATCTTGCACTTCCAACACATCTACGCGGCGGTAGAGGCGATCGGCGCTGTCCTTGTATTCGATCTTCACCGGCAGCATATTCGCTTTGTCGATCCAAACACGGTACTGACTGAACTCCACACTGGCTGGATCTTTTGGTGTGTTATCCACCACATAATGTTGGTCGGTTGTGTCTACCAGTTGGTGACTGTCTTCGGTGATATTGCGCCCGGAAACATCCTCATAGAAGTAGTGAGAGCCCACAAAGCTGGTGCGCTTGTCACCGGCGGAGATGCGTTTCACCAGGTCCAGACTTGGCAGGTAGAGCCAACGGTCATCATCACTCTCGATGTGCTTGGCCACCATAAACACGGTATTACGCACATCGGCGGGACGGCTGAACGCTACCAGGAAATCCTGATCGCCACCGTCGGCACGGTCGTAGCGAAGGATCGTGAACTGGCGGGTTTGCGTACGCCCCTGCCCGTCGGTAATCACCATGCGTGCTTCGGAACGACCATCAGTCCCCTTGTAGTACGCTGCCAGATTGGCCTTATCGATAATATCGTTAACGTCAGTTAGATCAGCCGCCAGCGCTGGCTGCGCCAGGGCCAATACAACACCCAGACTCAGGGAACGAATCAGATTACGCATTTTCGGTCTCCTTCTGCGCGCCAAACAGCGCATTCTTGTTGCGGATGTTATCCATCACGGCCGGCAACAGAATTACGGTTACCACCGCTGATACCGCCATGATGGTCGCCAGGAAGAATCCAACGGTGATATAAGGCACCAGCGGTGCGAACAACAACGGTGTGAATCCCACGGCAACGACAACAGCGTTGCGACTGATCGCCCGTGCCGGGCCTTTGTATACTTCGGCAATGGTCTGCGGCCAGTTACCGGTATCACGGTAGATGGCACGGGTGCGCTCCAGGAAATGGATGGCAAAGTCGACACTCAATCCCAGCGTCAGGGCACTCAGCACCGCGATCGGCATATCGTAATCTTTGCCCACCAGCCCAATCAGGCCATAGATAAAGAGGATGGTCACCGTTAGTGGCAGCATGGAGAGCAGTCCGATCTTCACGGAACGGAACAGGAACACCATCATCAGCAGCACCATAACGAAGGCGCTCAGCAAGCTGTTGAGCATGCCGTTCACCATCTGATCCTGCCAAACCACATTGATATAGGTCAGGCCCGCCCAGTTGGCTTCCACGCCCTGCGGCAGAGGATTGGCCTCCACATAGCGGTTCACCAGATCGATCACCTTGCTCATGTCCTGGTTGTCGCCGCTCTTAAGCTGCAACCACAACACCGTCGACCGGTAGTCTGGCGTGACCATATGCCAAAGGTCGTTCGGACGGTGCGACGACTGGTAACTCAGGATGGTCTGCGCAGCCGCCGCAGCACTGCCCGGCAGCTTGTATTGATCGGCCTCACCACCATTCAGCTCGCGGTACACCGTTTTCAGCAGCGTTGGCAACCCGTTCGATTTACCCACGTAATCAGAGCCATTCAGATGATCCTGCAAAGCTTCCAGATAGCTCAGCGCGTCCGGTGTCAGGAAGTACTTGGCATTCTGCTGCGCCTCTTCTGCAATACTCATCAGGGCCAGCCACTGTTGTTCCTGTTCAGGCTGGTTGTACGAGGCCTCATCGAAAGCCGTGATCAGGTTGTCGGCATAGATCTGGAAATTAACGTTATCCGCTTTGGCCAACATCGGAATCAACGCTTCAGCAACCTGCACATTGTCAGCAACATGCTGCTTAAGTGCGTCGTCCAGCGCTTTGCGATCGGCTGTCATGTCCGGTTTTTCCAGCACCAGGTACGCTTCGTAGGTACCGGAGAAATGGTTATTCATCACCACATCCGCAATGCGCAGGCGATGATCCTCTTTAAACCAGCGGATCGGGTTGTCGTTTATCTGGATCTGGCTCACGCCATAGACGGAGATCGCCACCAGTGCAATAAACACAACCACCAGCCCCTTGGCACGGGCCAAAGAGAAACGACCGGTGGACGCCAGCACACGCCCCAGCAGCGAATTGTCGTCCTCTTCAATGTTGTGGTCTTTCAACGCCGCCAGACGCTGTTCCGACAAACTGATGATGTAAGCCGGTACAAAAACAACCGTCAGCACAAAGGCCAGCATGATACCCGCCGCCACGTGCAAGCCGAAGATCTGCACCGGTGGGATCGGCGTGAATGCCAGGGAGGCAAAACCCACGGCAGATGTCACCGAGGTATACAGCATCGGCGTGAACAGATGGCCCAACACATTCTGCAGCGCCTTGCGCGGGTGTTCACCCGGGCGGTAGCGGTCCGCAAACTCGGACAGGATATGCACCGAGTCCACCACCGCAATCGGCATCAGGAAGATCGGAATCATCGAACTCATGATGTGCACGGTATATCCCTGGCCGATCAGCAGGCCCATGGTGATAATCACCGTGGCCATCGCCACAATCATCGGCGCGGTTATCAGCAGGACAGAGCGGAAGAACACCCACATCAGAACAAAGATCATCAGACCGGCCAACGGCGCTGAGATCGCCATTTGGATAAACATCTCCACGCCGAAAGTATCTTCGGCCACCGGCAGACCTGCCATGTAATACTGGTTCTGACCGTCGAGCCCCTCGATAACGGCCTGAATCTCCTGCGACAGCCGGTAGCTCTCGGATTTGGCCACTATCGGGATATAGATTGCGGCGGCTTTGCCGTCGTCCGCCACCAGCGTGTTTTGCAGCAACGGCAGTCGGGCCACCGCGTCTTCAATACGTTGCACATCGCCGTCACTTTGTGGCGCCAGCTTCATCATCCACTCAAAACGGATACTGCCCGACCCCTCTTGTGTGATGTTGTCCACCGTATCCAGCGCCATCAAGTCCTGACGCACTACACCTTCCATCTTCTGCACTTCGGTGGAGAGTGTATGCAAGTCCCTTAACGTCTGCGTGTTGTATACACCGTTGCTATGCCCCTCATTCACCACCCCCACCACGATCATATCGTGGAGAGCAAAACGCTCCTTCACTTCATCGTGGTAGGCACGGTCTACCTGATCATGGGGCAGCATGTTCTCCGGATCGGTATCCACCTGAATCGACGGTATCTGGATGGCGGCCAGCACCACCAGCGCCAACACCAGGTAGAACACCTGCTTGGGCTTATCCATCGAAAATGACACGAGGCGATCTCGCAGCGACATGGGTTCCGGCTCCTATGAACAGACGAAGACTAAGATAAGATGATTGAAATTATATTAGTATTTTCTAATATTTCAATTAATAAATTAGCCTACACTAAAGTAAAGCCCGAACCTGTACATACACGAATGCGTCTATATGCTATTTCCATACAGGAAGTATTAGAAAGCGTTATATTAGAAAATTGAGATAGAAGGGTACATTCAGTAAAATTTGCAACAATAATAATAAACCTACAAACCTTGGGTGATAGATTGAACGAAATGAACCAAGCTGCTCTGCCGCCGATGGATCCGGCGACGCTAGAGATGATGAAAGAGAACGCCAGCAAAGCGGCGAAGCTTATGAAAGCTCTGGGGAATGAAAGCCGCCTGCTGATTTTGTGTTATCTCGACGGCAAAGAACTATCCGTATCTGAGTTGAATGCCTGCCTGGACCTGAGCCAGTCAGCGCTGTCTCAGCATCTGGCGGTTCTGCGCAAAGATGGCCTTGTGACAACCCGCCGGGAGTCCCAGACCATCTACTATTCACTGGAGGGCGATACCGCGCAGCGTATTATCCATACCCTGCACGAGATGTTCTGCCCATCGATGTAATTAAAACCGGACCCACCGCCATATTGAATCTACTGCTGTTGCTGCACCAACAGCAGGGGTTCAGGCAAATCCCCCCAACTGAATCAGCGCCATATAACACCCGGTCCCTCCCAGAATACTCACCAACGCATTGCGCATTGACAGGTGCAGAACCAGTACCGCGAACAGCCCCGCCAATTCCGGCAGGAAACCTTTATCAAACAGATCTTCGTTTTTAAACGAGTAGATCAGCAACAACACCATCATCACCGGCGGTAGAAAGCGACCGAGATAACGTAGCAACGGATGATCCGCCACCTTGTACAACACCACAAAGGGCAATACCCGGGTCAGGAAGGTTGCGGCCGTCATTACGGCAATTACGCCGATCAGGTACGGTACGGATTCCATCGCTCCCCTCCTCTGTACAGCAACAACACCGCCACTGAGATCATAATGGAGATCAGTAACATCTGATCCCGGCTGATAAACAGCAACACCAGCAAGCCGATCACCAGCGCCATTAGAAACGGCATAGCCCGGCGCAAGTGGCGGAACTGCTCAATCGCCAGCACCATAAACAGTGCAGGCAGCACAAATTCGATGCCCGCCGTCGAAAAGCTGATCTGCGATCCCAGCCAACCACCAAGGGTACATCCAATCACCCAATAGCTCTGGTTAAAGAAGGTCACCCGCAGTTGGTAGTCGGTACGGTCTACCCCTTCCGGCGGCTGTGTAGAGGTGAGCAGCGAGAAGGTTTCATCGGTGAGGCCAAAGATCAGATAGAAACGTCGCCAGCCTTTGGCTTTCATACTGCTGATCAACGAGATGCCATAAAACACATGACGGGAGTTGAGCAGAAAGGTGGTGATAAAGATCTCCAGCAGGCCGGCTTGATTAGCCAGCAAACCCACTGCGAGAAACTGCGCCGCACCGGCGAAGATAAAGATGCCCATCGCGCTGGCAAATGCCCAGTGGTAACCCAGTTCACTGAAGAGAACACCGAAGGCCATACCGAGCGGGATATATCCAAACATCACCGGCACAGTCGCCTTGAATACGGTTTGATTAAGAGAGGTAGCCATTGTTCCTGCTGGCAAGTAAGGTCCGAAAAACAGAGGCGGAATGCTAGCACTGCACAGATTAGCTGCCAATGCATAGCGTGTTATGCAACGCTTTGAATTCAAATTTTGCACATAAAAAAGCCGCTCCCAAGGAGCGGCCCAAATGCTTACTTACCTGCTACGGAGAAGATGTCCTAACCTGCGTATTGCGTCTTGCTAATCCAGAGTACAAATAAACAGCTAAAACGAAACCTGTATTCAGTGTAGCAGCTAATTTTGAGGTTGCCGGATTTTAAACAAAGTTTTAAATCCGCTTAGTGCTGGAGCCTGTAGATCTGCCAGTCTTCAACCGGATCATTCAGCATCATTTTCATGTCCACCACTTCCTCTTCCGCGTTAAAGCTGTTGCGGAAACCCAGCTTCTTCGCCAATCCCTGCATCCCTTTATTTGACGGCAGAGTGGAGCCGATAATCTCCAGCGTTCCCCGGTCACGACAGTAGTCGATCACCTTCTGCATCAGCATCTCGCCCAGGCCTTCGCCCTGCAGATCATCACGGATAACGATAGAGAACTCACTGCGGATATTGTCCGCATCGGTCACGGCACGCACCACACCCAGGGTCTCGCTGCCCTTACCTTCCAGCTTCGGTGCGGAGATGATAAAGGCCATCTCACGGTCATAGTCGATCTGGGTCCAGGTCGCCAGCTCCTGATGGGTAGGCACACCACGGCTGTAGAAGTAACGCATGCGGATCGATTCCGGGCTCAGCGTGTTGTAGAAGGCCAGGTGGTTCGGCTCGTCCTCACCGCGGATCGGTCGGATCTCAGCCGCGCGTTTGGAGCGGCGCAGGGTGATATCTTCGCTCAGGTGTTCCGGGTATGGCGAGATCGCCGGTTCCACTGCTTCGCCCAAGGATACGGTGGCATCCACCACCAGCAAACCACGTTTGTTCAGCAGCAGCGGGTTGATCTCCAGACAGGCCAGGTTCGGCAGGTCGACCACCATCTCAGACAGCTTGATCAGCAGATCACATAGCTGTTCCAAATCGCGCTCCGGCTGGTAGCTGTTGGCCTGGATAACGCTATACACGCGGGATCGTTTCACCAACTCCGTCGCCAGTGCCGTATTCAGCGGCGGCAGCATCACCTGCCGGTCGGCCTGCACGTCTACCGCGTAACCACCCACACCAAAGATAATCATCGGACCAAAGGTTGGATCACGGGTGATGCCTACGTTGATCTGCAGGGACTGGAAACCACGTTTCATCTGCTGCACACAGAAGCCCATGCAGTCCTGATCTTCGTAACGCTCGCCCACACGGTAGGCCAATTTGGTCACCGCGTGTTTCACTTCGCCGATGGAGTACAGGTCTAAAGCCAGATCTTTCCAGCGTTGGTTGGACTTCTCGTCGTAGAAAAACGGATAGACGTTGTCTTTGTGCAGCGCTTTCACCGCAACAGAGCCACCGAGGTTCTTGGCGATCTCCACCACACCGTTGATGTCATCAGCGTACGCGGTGTTGATGGTCGGTACATCGTACAGATCCAGCAGATCACCCACTTCCGGGTGAGTCAGGTAATCACGCTTTTCATCCAGCGCCGTTTGCACCATTTCCCGTGCGCGCACGTGGTTAGGGCTGTTCTGCTCGGTATACGGCATCGGCGTCTGACGCATCACGTCCTGGTTGCGGTGGTAATCCACCATGTGCATAAACGCGTCTACGCTCTCTTCCGGCGAGATAAAGGTTGGGATACCGGCGCTGGTAAAGTGGTTACGGGATTCAATCGCCGTTGCACGGCCCATCCAGCAGGTCAGTACGTTACGTGGGGTTTTACGCGCCACTTTCACCACTTCATCAGCGGTCTCCACACCCGGTGCTAAGCGTGTGGGTGCATGCAGCACCATGATACCGTCGACGTTTTTGTCTTTAGACAGAATTCGAATCGTTTCAGCAAAGCGCTCTGGTGTCGCATCAGCGTGCAGATCCACCGGGTTGAGGCCATCCCAGTGATCGGGCATGTGCGCCCGCAGCTGCTCGATGGTCTGTTCCGTCAGATCACTCAGCTGACCACCTTTCTTCAGCAGGCGATCGGTCGCCAGTGAGATCGGCCCGGAACCGTTGGAAACAATGGCCACACGCTCGCCGCGCATCGGTTTCATGCGCGACAGGGTTTCCAGTGCGTTGAACAGCTCGTCCGAGGTATCCACACGCACGGCACCGGCACGGCGCAGAGCGGCGTCATACACCTGATCCTCGTCATCGAGGCCCGGCGCCACATCGCTCTGTACCTGCTGGTTACGAATAACGTCAGATTTCAGTACCAAAACCAGCTTATTACGGGACGCGGAACGGATCGCAGAAAGGAAGTTACGCGACGAGCCTTTTACGCTATCGATCTGTAGCAGGATCGACTGGGTAAATGGATCCTGCGCCAAGTAGTCCACCACCGACGGCAGATCCACGTCGACGCCGTCCCCCAGGGTCAGGAAGTGGGAGAAACCGATGTCGTGGCCATTAGCCCAATCGATCATAGCGGTGCCCAACAGCCCCGACTGACCCACATACGCCACCTTCCCTTTTTGGATATTCACGTGGGAGTAGCTGGCATTCATCTTGTGCCCCGGCACCAGCATACCCATGCAATCCGGCCCCAGGATTCGAATACCGTATGGACGTGCTGCTTCGCGTACTTCGTCGTGCAGTGTGCGTTTGGTCTCCGCGTTCAGGCTGGAAAGACCGCCGGTCAGGATCACCGCCGCCTTCACCATGTTGGCTCCCAGCTTACGGATGATGCCCGGTACCGTCTCGGGAGGAGAGCAAATGATCGCCAGATCCGGCATCTGGTGAAGATCACCTACGGTTTTCACGCATGGCACGCCAAATACCTTGTCGTAGCCTTGTGAGTTAACGGCCATCAACTCTCCCTGATAGCCACCTTCCAGCAGGTTTTGCAACACTGCGCCCCCCATGCTGTTCTCTTTTTCGGACGCACCGAATACAGCGATGGAAGTGGGTTTAAAAAAGCGTTTGAGATACTTGGTACTCAAGTGGGACCTCGAAGCGTGCAGCGAATCTAATGACGTTATAGCAGGGAAATATTACGGTGGCTGATTCTACTACCATCGTCTAAATTTCGCAGGTGCAAAATTAGAACCATTTGATATTGGTCATAGTTGCGCACTGTAAAATTCGTGCATTAAAAAACGCGGTACGGAACATGCCCATACCGCGCTTTGAAAAGACACCGATAACGCGGCAACACCGCCATCCGGGCGGGCTTAGAAGCCGCGACATGGTGTCGTAGATCTCCCATTCAGGGATTTGTTTAAACCGCCACCTTGACAACAGTTTTGATTATTAAATGAACAATAGTTCAATTATCAAACCCAACACGGCTCTCAATCTGAAAATTTCTCATCCAACTGGACTTTTACCCCCTAGAATTTCTCTGTTCATTTTTCCGAAATTTGGGCCATACTCAGCACATACTCGATAATCAAACGAGGTGGTGATCATGGCTAGAAACCCGCGACACGACCAGACATCTGATCCGGTCGACGAGGAATGGCTGGCGGATGGAGAGTTTGACTCCGCCGAAGAAGAGTCCAGCGTTATCTACAAGTCGTCCGGAATCAATCCGAGCAAGCGACGCCGTATTGAGATGATGCAGGAAGAACGAGAACTGCGAAAAGCACTGCGCGAAGTATTCGACGACGAAGACTGAAACACTTTACCCCGATCCATCCGGCGAATAGAGTAACGGGATGCTAAAGATATCCAACAACGTCTCTATTCCGGATGAAGAGATCGAGCTACGGGCAATCCGTGCACAAGGTGCTGGCGGCCAGAACGTCAACAAGGTTTCCAGCGCTATCCATCTCCGGTTCGACATCCGGGCATCCTCCCTGCCCGATTTTTACAAAGAGCGCCTGCTCGCCCTCAGCGATAGCCGTATCAGCAACGATGGTATCATTGTGCTCAAATCCCAGGAACACCGTAGTCAGGAACTCAACCGTGAAGCCGCGCTCGCACGCCTGGTCACGCTGATCAAACAGGCTACCGTTGTACAGAAGAGCCGGCGTGCCACCAAGCCAACCCGCTCCTCCCAACGCAAACGCATGGATAAGAAAACCCAACGCGGCCAGACCAAAGCTCTGCGCGGCAAGGTTAGTTACTAGGTAATTTTCCATCCTGCAACATGGCATCCTGCAGGTGGGTATCAATGCGGGACAGATGTTTGCTGACCCGCACCAGCCAGCGCAACGCCTCCAATTGATCAGTGCCCTCCTCTACTTCCAGATCACCACTGACCATATCGGCGATGACCGCCTGTCTGATGCGCGTACGCTGTTGTTCCAGTCGTTTGTAGTCGGCCTCCAGCACCGCAGGATCAACATGGTCAGCTTGCAGATACCAGCGCAAAGATTTCAGCGGTGAGCGCAGCAATTTCATTGTGCACGCGGTTATGCCTCGCTCCGGCTCCTCGTCGCAGCGTTCGTGCAAGCGTTGGAGGTGATCCATACCGTGCATCATCGCTGTCAGTGTGTGCCACAATCGTGCCTGATCGGGTTTCAGATCCATTGCGTCGAGAAATTTGTGCAGATGATCCAGATTATGCTGCAGCTCCGCCAGCCGTTCCCGGTCAGCACGCTCTCCGCGCAGTAATATCGCTAATTGCTCACACACCAGATCACGTTGCTGTTGGAGTTGAGGCAGCGCTGCATGCAGGGCTACAGACGGCTCGCGTAACAGCAACGGATCAAGCCGCAGGGTTGGCGTTTCACCACGATCAGGCACCAAAAACTCGATAAACCGTGCAAACAGGTGCACAAACGGCAGCATCACCACCACCGCTGCCAGGTTAAATGCGGAGTGAAAAGCCACCAATGCGATCTCGGCTGACTGCTCAATGTTCTGCCCTGCCACCCACTCCCAGGCATAGATAAAGGGTTGGAGCATCAACAGCGCAATCACCACGGTGGCCAAATTAAACACCAGATGAGATACCCCCGTACGGCGCGCTTCGGCCCGCCCACCCAGCGTGACGATCAGCGCCTTAACTGACGTGGCCAGATCCATACCGATCACTACGGCCGCTGCCTGAGCAAAGTTAACGCTCCCGGCATACAACAGCGTTAACATGGTGGCCACTCCAGCACTGGAGGACTGGGTAATCAAGGTGATGGTGACGCCCAATCCAATCAGCTGCAGGCGCCCGGTAAAACTATCGTCAGGAAAGGCATCAGGAGTCAGCACATCACCGAAATCCTGCATACCGAGCTGCATCTGGCCGATCCCCAGAAAGATCAGTCCAAATCCAGCCAGTGCATAGCCCAGATCCGACAGTCGTCCGCGGGCAAAGATACGCAGCATGGCGCCCAGAAAGATCAGGGGCAGCAGCAATGTCCCCAGCTTGAGCTTGAACCCCAGAAAAACCACAAGCCAACCGGTAACAGTGGTACCGAGGTTAGCACCGTAAATAATCCCCAAGGCCTGGGGAAAGGAGAGTAAGCCCGCACTGACGAAACCCACCGCTGCGATGGTCGTGGCACTGGAGGATTGCAGGATTGAGGTGGAGGCCGCGCCGGTGATTGCGCCGCTGAGTGGGCTCCGTGTGGAACGTGCCAGCAGTCGCTGCAGCCCCTCGCCCGCCCCGGAATGCAATCCATCGACCATGATCACCATGCCGAGAATAAACACCCCAAGGCCACCCAGTGCCTGCAGCAGTCCTAATAGCATCGCCGCTCCCGTCAGCAACATATCCGTATCCAGAAAGCATAGTTGCTGCGGGAGTAACTGCCTGCGTTATGAAAGTTTTTGCAGGCTCAGGCTTACCTGATGTTGATCGTCGGCAATAAACAGGTCGCCGTCACTGATGGTCATAGTCAGTTCCATGTTACGCGTCACCATCGGTGTCAGCGCCTGGATCTCTTCCCAGTTGAAGCGGTAGATCGACAGCTTCGGCAGCGCCTGTAGGCTATCTTTGTTCTTCTCCCACCAGATGTCGGTTTCGCTGCCGTAGGCATATAGAGATACCTCAGGCGCCCGGCTGATTCCCTTGCGGATACGATCCGCCGATGCCTGGCCAACCTCAATCCAGTGATCAACACTGCCATCCGGACGGATAATCCACAGGTCCGGTTCATCAGTGGCTGACAGACCACGGCTGAACTGCAGGCCCTGGTCCTGATTCAGCCCGTACACCAGCAAGCGCACCATCATCCGCTCGGGTGTCTCCGATGGGTGCAACGCGATCGTCAGCTTGCATTGCTGGTAGTTGTTGCGGTCCATATCAACCAGGTTCAGGTCCACTTTGTAGATGGTCGGCTTCAGCGCCATAGCGGCAGGCTTCCTGTAGGCAAAAATCGAAAGACGGCATTATACGTTAAGCCGCCTGATCAGGTATCGCAGTGACGCGATAAATTGCGCTAGAATTGCCCTCTTATCTGCCCAATCCAGCCTGCCGGAGAGACGATGGAACTCAAGCACCTTGCCATTCGTGAGTTGTTAAAAGAAGCCGACGAAGAAACAGCAAAGATCAGCGATAAGGGCGGTATCATGGATACCGACAACAGCATGATCCACAACCTGTTCGAGTCACTGCTCAACGCCTTTGAGCGCCGTTCCTCCCTGACTCACGGTTCGTTTAACCAGGAAAACGAAGAGGGTTACCCGTTTATCTCCTCTTTTGAAAAATTCCTGGTTAATGAAGAAGCCCCTGAGAACTTCGAGCAACTGGTAGAAGCCGGTATGTCCCAGCTGGCAGCGGCCATCGCAGCCCCTTCCGCCCGCTCGGCAACCGGCGGCTACGTGATCTTTGCCGTGTACGGCAGTGACCGTGCCGACTATCTGCTGGCCGCCCTGGTGCGTGACCGCAGCAGCATCGCCCTGAATGACAGCCTGCAACCAACCGAAGTGATTGAGGTTAACCTGGAGCAGCTGCACCAGGCCGCACGTATCAACATCACCACCTTCAAACAGGGTAAAGACAGTTACCTGAGTTTTATCGGCAGTAAGCAGAAGGGCGAGATCACCCACTACTTCTCCACCGCCTTTGGTTGCACCGATGTAACACCGTCACGTAAATCCACCGGCGAGCTGATCAAGGCGGCCAAAGATTTCTGCAGCCAGCACGATCTGGGCGAAAAGAAGGAGGAGATCGTTGAAGACGTGGTGAGCTACCTGGAGCGTCAGCGCTCTGAAAAACAGACCGCCAACCTGAACGATATCGAGAATCTGTTTGATGCCTACATTCCACCGGAGCAGGCGGAAACCATGGCAGGCACCTTTGGTACGTTCGCCAACGGCGGGCCGTACAATGTCAGCCACGAGTTCCAGCCGCACACCAGTACGATCAATCGCTTCTCCAAACTCAAAGCGAAGGCGGACAACTGGCAGCTGGATTTCACCAAGAAAGCGCTGGGTCCTGCGCAATCCGGCAAGGATATCGAGTTTGATGAGGCCAGCGGCACCCTGACGCTGAAGCGCCTGCCAAGCAAAGTGCTCGACCAGATTCGCGCCACACTGGAAGAGGAAAACGGCTAACACATTCCAACCGATCTACGTCGCAGGGGTGCATTGCAATAAAAGTGCACCCTTGCCGACATATCCTTGTCACATTCTCCCGCCAGACTATGTGCAATTCACAGCAGCCATACAGCAGTTCACGGTCTGCCGATCTGAATTGTGCAACGCACAAAAAGATATTGACTCGATCAATTTTTCGCCTACAATAAATTCCAATTGTGCATCGCAATATACTTACGGAGAAGATAAAGATGAACGCACCTGTAGACTTCCAGAAGCCTTTCGAAGCAGTTAAAACCCTGATGAACATCCAGGCTGACGCTATCACCAAATCTGTTGAACAGCAGAAAAAATCCGGTGAACAGCTGGCTGAGTTCTTCAAAACTGAAGCTGAAAAAGCTAAAGAGCTGAAAACTCCAGAAGACGTAATCAAGTACAACATGGACGCTAACAAAGCACTGTTCGAACTGATGAAAGCTCAGGGCGAAGCGTTCACTGCGATTGCGACTGAAGCACGCGAAGCTGCTATGGCTGAAGTGTCTAACCTGACTAAGTAATCTCAGTCAGTTAGAACCGGGAAACCCCGCCGACTGGACGTCGCCGGGGTTTTCTTATGTCTGGACCATGCCTCCTGCCAGACTAACAGCCTCTCCATTCCAGGCCACACCACACCGTATATTCCAGTCATTGCAAAATACTCAGAATATTTTTTGTGCACTGCACAAAAAAGTGTTGACTGTACGATTTTTCACCAGTAATATGGCCCCATATTCAATTTTGCACTGCAACAAAATTATTGGAGCATCGATCATGACTAACCCAGTAGACTTCCAGAAGCCATTCGAAGCAGTTAAAACCCTGATGACTATTCAGGCTGACGCTATCTCCAAATCTGTTGCTCAGCAGCAGAAAACTGGCGAAGAGCTGACTAACTTCTTCAAATCCGAAGCTGAAAAAGCTAAAAACCTGAAAACTCCTGAAGAAGTAATCGCATTCAACGTAGAAGCGAACACTGCACTGTTCGAACTGCTGAAAGCACAGGGCGAAGCGTTCACTGCAATCGCTACTGAAGCTCGCGAAGCTGCTATCGCTGAAGTTTCTAACATCGCTAAGTAATAGCGCCTGTTAGATCTTCCGGGAAAACCCCGCCAACTTCTGGTTGCCGGGGTTTTCTTTTGTCTTCAGAACGCCTCCACGCCTTACTCCTCCAGTACCCGCAGCAAAGCGCTTAAGCCTTTATCCAGCGCGACCCGCTCATCCTCGCTCAACGGTTCCAGCATAGAGGTCATATTTGCAGTGTGTGCTTCCACTGCTCTATCAATCAGCGCCAGGCCTTCAGCGGTTAGCTGCACCAAATTACTGCGGGCATCCTCCGGATTGGCAATCCGTTCCACCAGCCCCGCTGATTCCAGCCGCTGCATACGATGGGTCATAGTGCCCGACGTCACCATCAAGGCGGAAAACAGCGCTGTGGGTGCCAGACAATAAGGCGCCCCCGAGCGCCTCAGCGTTGCCAGTACATCAAACTCCCAACCGCTCATATTGAATTCGTTAAACACTTGCTCCAGTCGGCGCTGCAGCAAAGCACTACCGCGCTTCATGCGGCCAACAGTTCCCATCGCCGTTACATCTAAGTCCGGACGTTCACGTGCCCACTGTTTCAGTATCAGGTCGACCGCGTCTTTGCGCTGATTCTCATCCATTTATGCATCTCACTGTTCGCACAATGCGTTCAAATTTATCTTGATATTAAGATAAACACCTGCAAGACTCTAATTTATCTTGAAGTTAAGATAAATATTATGGAGCTCCCATCATGGGTTACACCACGATCTACAATATGCTGCTCACCGCTCTGGCACCCATCATCTGGGGATCGACTTATATCGTGACCACAGAGTTGCTGCCACCGGATCGTCCATTTACGGCTGCATTGATCCGCACGTTACCCGCCGGATTGATACTGATCCTGTTCACCACCCGTTATGTGCGTCAGGTGAATTGGTGGCGTATCTCGGTGTTGTCTGCCCTGAATATCAGCGTATTCCAGGCGCTGCTGTTTATCGCCGCCTACCGGCTCCCGGGTGGATTGGCCGCTGTGCTGGGCGCTATCCAACCGTTATTGGTAATGGCTCTTGTCTGGGCATGTGACCGTCATGCTCCCTCCCCATGGGCGGTCTTTGCCGGCGTCATTGGCGTGATCGGGATGGCAGCGTTGCTCCTTTCGCCAGATAGCCTGCTTGATCCCGTTGGTGCACTGGCCGCGATTGCAGGTGCCGCGTGCATGGCAGCTGGCACCTATCTGTCGCAACGCTGGAAAAGCGATCTACCGGTGATGGCCAACACCGGTTGGCAGCTATTGATCGGCGGATTGATGTTGTTGCCAGTGGCCATGCAGGTAGATCCACCACTGCCGACACTGGGCATGAAACACCTGATTGGCTACGGCTACCTGACCCTGATCGGCGCACTGCTTTCATACGCGCTGTGGTTTCGGGGTCTGCGCTGTCTGCCGCCGGTTGCCGTGTCTTCCCTTGCCCTGCTCAGCCCACTCAGCGCTGCAGTACTTGGCTGGCTATTGCTCGGCGAGAGCCTTACCGGTATTGCGCTGTTGGGCTTTGTCACCGTGCTGATCAGCGTGGTTCTGGTGCAGTGGAGCGCAACCCAACCACAGCGCCCAGAACAACCGACTCACTCATTTCGCAAACCTTAATCCACCTCTCAGTAAGGAGAACGCTTATGTCTTTCACTGCCAATCCAGTTACACCAATTCTTGAAGCCCGTACCTCCACCACCCGTTATCGGGCAGGCATGCCCGTCACAAACGACCAGATCATCGAACTCGTGCGCTGCGCCACGCTGGCACCATCCGCGTATAACCTGCAAAACTGGCGCTTTATTGCCGTGGTGTCCGATGCAGCAAAAGCCCGCCTGTGCGAAGCGGCCTACGGTCAGCAGCAGGTTAAGGATGCAGGTGTGACCTTTATCGTTTGCGGCACAACCGATGCACACAAATCGTTGGCTAACGCACTGCAGGCATCTGTTGATGCTGAGATTATCAGTCCCCAGGTACAAACAAGTTGGGTCGATGCCGCAACCGCATCGCATCAGGACAACGCTCAGTTACAGCGGGATGAGGCGTTCCGTTCCGCATCCCTGGCGGCGATGACATTGATGATCAGCGCGCAGGGGATGGGCCTGGCCAGTGGCGCAATGAGTGGATTTGATGAGAATGCACTGCGTCAGGCATTTGAGCTGTCTGAACAGGAACTACCGGTGATGCTGGTGACCGTAGGGCATGGTGCGGAAAACAACTGGCCACAGAAATGCAGGCTCCCGGTTGAGACGGTACTGCGCTTTGCGTAACAACGTTTGCTGCGGACACAAAAAAGGCGGAGCTGGTTAATGTCCAGGTCCGCCTTTTTCTTCAGAGGGCTGATCAGGCTGCGTCGTGCATGTTGCTGCCGTTTTCGATCAGCGCTTGGTGCAGCGCGATGATCGCCTGCTCGTAGTCTTCTTCGTTGACGATGCACTGCATCTCTACCTGACGGATAGACTGGTGCAGCGCCTGTACGCTGATACCGGCATCAGCCAGTGCAGTCACGGTGCGTGCCAGAATACCTTTCACCTTCATGTGAGAGCCGATCGCGGAAACAATCGCCAGGTTGTGCAGCTGAACCGCACCTTCCGGGTACTTGTCTTCGATCAGACGGGTCGCGCGGTTCACCATCTTCAGGGAACCAGCCACGTAGTAGGTGATGCTGTTCGCATCCGCGTCTTTGTTCACTACGTACAGCTTCAGCTGACGCAGCAGCGTGGAGATCTCGATGTCGTAACCCGCATCACCCAGCATCTCCTGGTCGAAGATCTCGATCCCAAAGACATCCTTGCGACCCGCAACGATCTCAACACGAGGCAGTTCGCTGCGGTAATCCTGGCTGATCAGGGTACCTTCGTCTTCAGGCTGGAATGCGTTCTTGATACGCAGTTGAACACCACAACGGCGCAGACCTTTAGCGGCTTTCGGGTGGATCGCTTCCATACCCAGGTTAGACAACTGATCCGCTACGTCATAGTTGGTACGGCCAATGGTCACCACGTTGTCCGGACCGACCAGCATCGGGTCAGCGGAGCTCAGGTGGTATTCCTTGTGGATAATTGCTTCGTTCGCACCGGTCACGGTTGCAATCGCGCTGAAGGTCATCTCGCTGTAACCACGGTCGAAGGTATTCATCAGACCTTCTTCACAGTGGGTGTAACCGGTCGCAATCACCAGCTCTTTGTCGAATTCGATACCATCGAACTGCTTCGCAACCATCTCTTCGAATGGCAGCGGAGTCGCCATGTGCCAACCCGTCAGGTCAACAAAACGTGCATTTACGCCAGCTTTACGCAATGCCAGTACAGAGTTGTAGGCACTGTGGGCTTCACCGATGGATGCCAGCATCTCACGTACCTTCATCAGGTGCTCTTCCAGCTGGAAGTGGCCGTAAGAGCAGAGGTGATGCAGGCTCTTCATGCAGTCGCGCACATCGTTCAGACGCTCCGCAACGAAGTTGTTGGCTGCAGTCAGCTCGTATTCACTGCCTTCGAACAGTTCAGCGTTGATCTCCTGCATGTTGACCTGCAGTTTGTTCAGCGCTTCAACCCAGGCTTCCTCGCTCTCTGCATTGGCAAAGCGCGCGTATACGCCTGGCTCACCTGTTTTCTTGTGTTCCAGCAGCTGGTTGGTAATACCGCCGTATGCAGACACCACAAAAATTCGGTTATACAGCTGATCTTCACTACGGTTACCGATCAGAATAGTGTCCATCAATTCCTGGAAGCGGCTCATGGACGTGCCGCCGATCTTTTCGACTGTATGCATACTTAACTTCGGTTTCTCAGTTACTGCCGTTGGGGTTTCGCACTGTGAGTGAGCATAAACCTGCCCCGCTCTGAGGCGTTCGCTAGATATTCATCCCACCCGGTCGCGAAAATACGGAAAAATGTGGCGCGAAATTATACACCAAAAGTATGAATATGTGAGCAGTCGCCCATTAACCTATTGGCTAATAGCTGTATTTTGCTCTGAGGACTGGATCAGCTTTTGCCGGCGGAAGGCCCAACCACCCGGTTACGCCCTTCGTTTTTTGCCCAGTAAAGGCGTTCATCGGTGCGGTGCATCAGGTCTGCGTAGGACTCACCTTTACGCAGCTGAGAGACACCAAAGCTGGCGGTCACCGCACGGTCGAGACCAAAGCTCTCGGTTTCGACCTGTAGGCGCAGACGCTCGGCAACATCCGTTGCCAAATCACCATCGGTTTCGGTAACGATCAGCATAAACTCCTCGCCACCGATACGCGCCAGGTAATCGTAGCTGCGTACGTACTGACCGACACTGCGTACAAACTGCTGCAACACACGATCGCCGGTTGGATGGCCGTAGGTATCGTTGATCAGCTTAAAATGGTCGATATCGAAAACAATCAGCGAAAGCGGCGAACCTGAGCGGTGGGAGCGGCGCACTTCGTTGATCAGGATCTCAAGAGAGCGACGGCGGTTCAGCACACCGGTGAGCGAGTCGGTCCCCGCCTGAGATACCAATGTCTCGATCTCCCGCTTACGCCGCAGTGCGAACACCAACAAATACAGCGGCAGGATAAACATCAGGCTAAATACCAGGTCAGCCAGGTGCAGGCCTTCAAAGCTGTCCAGGAAGCCAAAGACGCGATTCGCTGCATCAAACTCGATGTTCAGCAGAATGATTCCAAGGAACAGGGGGCTGCAAAACAACAGCTCTTTCCAGAGCCGCCTTTGCTTAAGAAATCGGTGACTGTTCAAACGCTCATTTAACCTCTAACTGCGTGCCAAGCCTTTATAATTTGGCACTCCAGGCCCTGTTCCCAAACAATATTGTAGCGCGATTATCCCTAAATCTAAAACTTATGGGGGTCCTGTCCCGACAGATGCATCCCTCTTGTCGGCAGCCAAAACCAAATCCATAGTGCCTAAAGTGAACTGCGTCTGAAATTGACTTCCATCAAACGCCGGATCTCGTGTTTCCGCTACTGTGACCCCGCTAATTCATCCATACCGGAGTCCTAATATGAGCAGCCTGCCTCTCACAAACATCCCAAGCGTGATGCTTGATTTCATGAACGACGATCACCGTGAAGCAACCCTGATGACCAACAAGCTGCACACCCTGGTTTTGGACGCGCAGGAAGTTGAAGGTTTCGACCGTTCCTTAATCACCGCAGCACTGACCGAAATCTACAACCACGACAAGGAACACTTCGCCCGTGAAGAGGCGGAAATGGAACGCACCGGTTTCCCGGCATACGGCTGCCATAAAGGTGAGCACGAGCGTGTGTTGAACGAGTTGCAGGATGTACTAAACGCCTGGCAAGACGGCATGGCCCCAGAAGCTCTGGAAACCTACCTGAGCGAAACCATGGTTCCGTGGTTTATCAACCACATCAATACCATGGATACAGTGACTGCAATGTTTGTTTCGCGACAAGGTTAAAAATTTTTAACGCAATTACGAAACTGATTCACACATTCATTAATTCCAGCGTCTAAACTAATTTATAAGGAGGATTAAACGACGCTCTTGTCTATTTTTTGCGCTGTTTAAACTCTGATCTGAACGAATTTTATCCGCGTATATTGCAATATACTGATATTTAGTTATAAAGTTCGTTCTCCTCTATTTATCAGGAGCCTGGCTAAACCGTGCAAGCACCTTGTTTGCTATGCGGTTTCATCCGGGAGAAGGGACTACAATTAATAAGCCCAAGTACCTGACTTTCTATTCCAATCATGTATCTTGAGCTTGTTTGAAGTAATAAGGACGTCCTGTTCATCCGTTTGGTTGTGAATAAAGCGCTTTATGATAAACGACGAAATCAGTCAGAAACTGATGCCACTTTCCCTGGAACAATTGGACCAGGTTCAAAAAAAACTGGAAGAATTGGTAGCCGAGAAAAAGGAAGCCAAAAAACGCGCCAGTCGCTTTCCGCCGGTCGCCACTGATCTCGACTCCCTGGCGTCCATGCAGGATCTGGATCTGAGCGGTCTGATGCGTGAAATTTCGCGTCGCTGAACCGTTCTCCAGCCTCGATATAGCTACACCCATATAGGTGCCGTACACGCCTGCACAGGGTTCCGTTTTTGCGGATTTAATGCCACGACTCTGGTATGCTCCAGCTCTATCCTGTGTCCAGTGTGACACCCCACAATTACAGAGAAGATAGTCAGCACCATGAGTAAGTATTGGAGCGAGGCGGTCAACAGCCTCACCCCTTATGTACCCGGTGAACAGCCAAAAGACACTGGGATCACTAAGTTAAACACCAACGAGAACCCGTATCCGCCTTCACCAAAGGCTGAAGCGGCGATTCGCGAGTTCCCGATGGATCGACTGCGTCTGTACTCCGACCCGGACTGCGGCGCGCTGAAACAGGCGCTGGCTGATCATTTCTCTGTCGACAAACATAACGTCTTTGTTGGTAACGGCTCTGACGAAGTACTGGCACTGACGTTTATGGCGTTTTTCCGTCAGCCGCGTCCGCTGCTGCTGCCGGAGACTACCTACAGTTTCTACGATGTGTACTGCAACCTGTACGACATCGAATACAAGCAGATTCCGCTGCGTAATGACTTCAGCATCGACCTGAACGATTACAACGAGCCGAACGCCGGTATTATCTTCGCCAACCCGAACGCCCCAACCGGTCGCGCCCTGGAGCTGAGCGAGATCGAAGCGCTGCTGCAGCGAAACACCGAATCTCTGGTGGTGGTTGACGAAGCGTACGTGGATTTCGGCGCCGACAGCGCTGTTGAACTGACCCGTCGTTACGACAACGTACTGGTGATCCAGACCTTCTCCAAATCCCGCTCCCTTGCAGGCATGCGTGTGGGTTACGCGATCGGTCACGAAGATCTGATCGCAGGTCTGGAGCGCGTGAAGAACAGCTTCAACTCTTACCCACTGGATATGCTGGCGATCGCCTCTTCCGTGGCGGCGATTGAAGACGATGCCTACTTCCGCGAAACCACGCAGAAGATTATCGAAACCCGTGACTGGACCGAGAACGCACTGGCTGAGCTGGGCTTTATTACCACGCCATCCAAGACCAACTTTGTGTTCACCACCCACCGTTACGTGGAAGCGGCAGAGCTGATGGGTTTCCTGCGTGCCAATAAGATTCTGGTACGCCACTTCAGCAAGCCAGGCATCGACAACCACCTGCGTATCACCATCGGTACCCAGGAAGAGATGCAACTGCTGATCGATACCCTGAAGCAGCACCCGGACATCGTTTCGATGGGCTGATACCCACCGGATATCGAAACCTCAGGCAACAGCTATTGCCTGAGGTTTACCTTCTAATCTCCTTCCCGTTTGAACTTTCTGCGTTACGTCGACTGCGCAGCCACTCACACTGCAACTCCCCCTTCCGATTCAGCTTGTAACGCTCGAGATCGGCCGCCATACACAGATTACCGCTGTACAACGTTTTTGCCTCCTCACGCAGGTCTTCCACCGACAACCCTTTCTGCTCACCGGTTACCGGGTTGATCGCGGGCACGTCCAGGTAACGCGGACTGAAATGGGTCAGGATCAAGTGTGGCAGTCCGGCGCGTTCGGCAAATTCAGCAACCTGTGCGGCGGTACTGTGCTGTGGTTCCGGTCCCACTTTGGCGGCAACCTCCACTGTATATGTGGATTCATGCACCAGCAGATCCGCCCCTTCACAAAGCGCTTCCATCAACTCTGGCTTGTCATTGTCACCGCCGACCACAACCACCCGTCCCTTGCGAGAAGGCTCTGAATAGAGCTGACCGTCCAGGGTTCGGCCATCCTCCAGCGTGACGCTCTCCCCTTTCTGCAGCCGGTTCCACTCCGGTCCACTGGGAATGCCCTCTTGACGTAACTTATCCACCAGCAAGCGGCGCTCCACATCGGTTTCCTCGAAGCGGTAACCGTAACTCGGCACACGGTGAGATAATTTACAGCGTGTAATTCGCATCCCTAGCGCGTCCCATACCAATTCGTTATCCGCAACATCGATAAAACGCAGCTCGTAATCCAGGCTCAGTTCGGCGAACTGCATCATCGCCTGCAAAAACGACTCAAGTGCCTTAGGGCCGATCAACGTCAGCGGTTCGGTACGCCCCGACAGCTGGGCCGATGCCAGCATGCCTGGCAGGCCATAGCAGTGATCGCCGTGCATATGGGTAATCAGCACCGCACGCAGTTTCAGTAGGGAAAGCGGCGCCTTGAGCAGTCGGTGCTGGGTCCCCTCTCCACAGTCCACCAGATACCACTCCCGCTTTCGCTCCGGTCCAACCGCAATCGCGCTGACATTCCGACTGCGTGTAGGCGTACCGGAGGAGGTACCTAAAAACGTAATCTGCATCGTGACTGCTCTCCCTTTCCTCTCCCAACCTTTAGCTTTCGCCCGATCCAGACGTCAGATCCACACAATACTGCTTCGGTGGTTTACCCAACGCCTTACGGAACATCGCCACAAACGCACTGGGGCTGCGGTACCCCAAGATCAGTGCCACTTCCGTCACACCTTTACCCTCACCCAGCAGCTTAACTGCCTCCTGTAAACGCAGCTGCTGGCGCCACTGGCCAAAGCTCAGACCGGTCTCGCGCAGAAACAGCCTGCCCAGTGTACGTCCACTGGCCCCCACATCCGCAGCCCACTCCTCCAGGCCGCGGCTGTCCGCTGGGTTGTCCCGCAGCATCGACATCACCCGCACCACCCGCCGATCCTGCGCCAAGGGCAGGTAGAGGGACGAAGGTTCTAGCGCCTGCAGCTCGTCACCAATCACCGCCATTAACCGTGCCGCAGGGCTGTCCGGCAGGTAATCACGACCATGACTGATTGCCCGGATAATCAACTCGCGCAGGAAAGGGGAAACCTCCAGCACACTGCACTGGGTCGGCAGCGCATCAAACTGCCGTTGATCGATAAACAGGTGATGCACCTCTGCCGGTGACACTGCGATCACCTGATGCTCCATATCACCCGGTACCCACACCGCCTGCGTCGGCGGAATCACCCAGGTGCCATCGGCTGTGTTCACCCGCAGCACGCCCGCTTTCGCGTAAGCCAACTGAGCTCGTGGGTGGGTATGCAGAATTACCTCTTCATTCCCTTGCATGACGCCACACATGCCCAGAATCGGCCGCAACGGATCGTCGATGCAACCAATACCGCTGGGTGGTGTTTTTGTCTGTTTCACTACATTACCTGTCCATTTATCGTATGCGTACCTTTCCATTAAGGCGCAGAATGGACACCTTAGCAACACAATTACGAGTTACGATAATGCCCAAGCTCATTACCGCGATACTGACACTCTTGTGTGGTTTGCTTTTGATTATCCTGCAGCCCGCCGGTCTGACGTTGCAGCAAGCCACAGGCGCTGCACTGGTGCTATTCGCCATCTTGTTCTGGGCAGCAGCGATCCTGCCAGATTACCTTACAGCGCTGATCTTTATGCTGGCGGCGATCTTGTTTGCAGTCGCTCCACCTGAAATCGTGTTTGCCGGGTTCAGTTCCGCAGCAATGTGGCTGATCTTTTCCGGCTTGGTATTTGGTATGGCGATCAACAGTACCGGTCTGGGACAGCGCATCGCCAGTACACTTAGCCATCAGGTTGACGGCAGCTACGTGCGCCTGATCAGTGGCATTGTGATCGCATCGGTAATGGTGGGCTTTGTAATGCCCTCCTCCCTTGGCCGTGCCGTACTGCTGATTCCCATTGTGATGGCGCTGGCGGACAACTGTGGTTTCAAGGCGGGCAGCAAAGGCCGCACCGGTACTGCACTGGCAGGCGCGTTGGGCTGCCACGTACCCACCTTTGCCGTACTGCCTGCCAACGTCCCTAACATGGTGTTTATCGGCGCTGCTGAAACCATCCAGGGCGTCACGCCGGGCTACGCCGAATACCTGTTCCTGCACTTCCCGGTATTAGGCCTACTGAAAGCAGCACTGATCATCGGCCTGATTCTGTTGCTCTTTCCTGATTCGCCTCAACATCAGCCAAGGCACGCCGAGCCGGTTACCGGCAACGGTGGGCAGCGCAAGCTGATCATTGTCTTAGGTGTAACTCTGGTTCTCTGGTTTACCGACTCACTGCACCAGATCTCTCCCGCCTGGGTAGGCCTGAGTGCTGCACTCTTTCTGCTGATGCCAGGAGTGGGCCTGGTGGACACCAAAACCTTCAACGAAAAGATGAATTTCAACCTGATGGTGTATTTGGCAGGGATTCTGGCGCTAGGCACAGTCATCAATACCACTGGGTTGGGTGCCATCATGGCCAATGCGTTCAACAGCTGGGTGCCGCTGAATCCGGACCATCCAGCGCTGAACTTTGCCTCCCTCTCCGGCTCAGCGATTCTTACCGCACTGGTAGCCACGCTGCCGGGTGTGCCAGCGGTACTAACCCCCTTTGCCGACCAGATGGCGGACAAAAGCGGTATGACACTGGAAGCGGTGCTGATGACCCAGGTGCTGGGATTCTCCACCATCTTGATGCCGTATCAATCCGCGCCATTGGTTGTTGCGATGCATCTGGCCAAGGAACCTCTGCGCCATGCGATCCGTTTCTGCCTGATCTCCGGTGCACTGACTATCCTGATCCTGCTGCCACTGGACTACCTGTGGTGGCAACTGCTGGGCTGGATCTGATTGGTCCTGCCTACGGAATCTACCCAGCTTTATTGGGTAAAAATGTGATACAGAAAATTGCATATTTTTCTGCTGCGGTTGAACACAAAGGGGCGTACAATCGGCGCCCTTTCACGCATTGCCCGGATTTTTTATGCCAACGAATACCGCCCAACAAGGACTGTTGTACGCCCTGATCGCCTATGGCCTCTGGGGCTTTTTCCCGCTGTTTTTCAAGCAGGTAACCGACCTGCCCGAGCTGGAAGTGCTCGCCCATCGCGTGATCTGGGCCTGTGTATTTACCGGCGTGGTGCTGACATTAATGCGCAGCTGGAAGACAACGGTTACCCACCTGAAAAACATACGGGTGTGGGCCGCACTGACCTTCTCAGCCCTGCTAATTGCCATAAACTGGGGTGTGTTTATCTATGCCGTGGGCGAAGGCCAGGTACTGGCGTCCAGCCTGGGTTACTTCCTCACGCCGTTGGTCAACGTGTTACTTGGTACGCTGGTACTGGGTGAGAAACAGGATAAGTTCCGCAAATTCGCGCTGGTGCTGGCAACGGTAGGCGTACTCTGGCAGATCATCGCCCTCGGCGAACTGCCATGGATCTCCCTGGTGTTGGCCAGCACCTTTGGTGTGTACGGCTTGGTGCGCAAACAAGCACCTGTGGATACCCTGTCGGGTCTGCTGATCGAAACCCTGGTTTTGTGTCCGATTGCGTTTGCCTACTGGTACTGGCTCTTGGATACGGGACAGGATCACTTTATGGAAAGCAGCTTTGATGCTGGTCGTCTGGTCGCGATGGGTATCCTGACCTCGGTACCACTGCTGGCATTTGCTGCAGCAGCCCAGCGCCTTAGTCTGACAGTAGTCGGTTTCCTGACCTACATGGCACCAACCTGCCACTTCCTGCTGGCGGTGTTCTTGTATAACGAGCCGTTTGGTACCCACCAGCTGATCAGCTTCGCCCTGATCTGGGCAGCATTGGTGGTATTCAGCGGAGGGGCGTTGTTCAACAAGGGAAATGAAGCGCAGAAAAAAGCCGGTTGATGTTTCCACCGACCGGCCTTTAAGCCTGAACTCTGTATGGGAAGGTTTCGACTTAGATGTCGTCACCTTCCGCGCGGTTACCGCCACTCTGTGCCGCAACCGCCAAATTGTCTTCCGCACGATCCAGCATCTTCGCAGCCGTATCTTCAACACCGTTAAGTGTTGCCGCACCAATACTCACGGAGAAGGAGATTTCACCGCCTTCTACCGGGATACGCATCTCACCGGCCAGGTTAATAATACGCTGTGCCGCCAGTAGCGCCTGCTCACGGTTGGTTTCCGGTAGGAACAGTGCCAACTGATCGTCGGCGATACGCGCCAGGAAGTCCGCGGTACGCTTGGTTGCCTCCAGGGTCTGCACCAGTTGCTGCAGGATCTGATCACCCGCATCCCAGCCGTACTTGTTATTGATGGCAGTCAGACCGTCCACGTCGATCGCCAGAATCGAGCAGATCCAGTCGTAACGTTGTGCCTGCGCCACAGCCTGCTCAACCACCGGCATCAATGTGCGGCGGTTGTAGGCGCCGGTCAGCATATCGCGCTGGGACTGACCACCGGAGCGGCGGGACAAACGCTTCTGCTCGCTCACGTCACGCAATACCATCACCCAACCATTACCGGACTGGGCAATGATCAGCCGGAACCAAAGCGCTTCGGAAAGGCCTGCATCTTTCAGCAGCGGCGCACTGTCCGGTCGGATCAACTGCTCCATCTGCTGCGCACCATCGGTTGCGGCCTTATCCAACACATTACTCAGCGAGGCAACGACAGATTCCGGAATTACTTCACTAGCGTTGTGTCCCAGCAGAATCATCGGGTTCATCCACTCATTGGTACCAACCGAGTAGCTGATCACCTCAGCTTTCTCGTTGAGGAAAAGCACCGATTCTTCCAGGGTAGAGATCAACGCATCCAACTGGGTTACTGCGAGGCTGCTGTCAACAGACATCCGAACACTCCGTCATCTATACGAATAAATCATTAGTGGGAAGTTATAGCACAATTTGTGGTGTTTTGAGTTGCAGCATTCTTTATCTGACAAAACTCAGGATATACTGCGCTCCATGAACATTCTCAAGACCTTCACACTTGTTGCCCTGCTGTGTGTAAACAGTGCCTGGGGCAATTCAGCGGAGCAGTTTGATCCGGCGCTACGCGATGCGCTGAAGAAAAGCTTTGCCACCGCGGACAGCTTTGAAGACCGCTATGTGGCGGAGGTCTGGCTGGTAGATATGGGTGGACGTATCCGCAATTACGTGAAGGATGACCTGGAACGGGTTGAGATCCTGCGCTACGCCCATGCCGAAGCCCAACGCCACGAGTTACCCATCGATCTGGTTCTCGGGCTGATCCACACCGAAAGCCTGTTCAACCGTTTTGCGATCTCCAGGGCGGGCGCACAAGGCCTGATGCAGGTAATGCCGTTCTGGAAAAACGAGATCGGTCGTCCCAACGACAACCTCACCAACATCAAAACCAACCTGCGCTACGGTTGTACCATCCTGAAACACTACCTGAAAGTGGCCAAGGGCGATTGGACTGAAGCACTGGCCCGTTACAACGGCTCCTACGGTAAAACCTGGTATCCGGAACGGGTCTATAAAAACCAAAAACGGTACAGGGAGTAGCTGTACCGCTTGTAAAAGCGAGAAAGGGATTCAGGTTCAGATGACCCGGAAATCCACCAATTCGTCGGAGACTTCAACCTCTTCGGATTTTACCTCTGCCACATTGGCCAGTTCAGGCCCCTGGCTCAACCACGCTTCCACGTGACGTACAGCTTTCTCTTCACCCTGCAGCATAACCTCAACGTTGCCGTCGCTCAGGTTGCGCACCCAACCAACTAAGCCGGCGCGTTCCGCTTCTTCCAATGTGGACTGACGGTACCAAACACCCTGCACCCGTCCGGTCACCCATGCGTGTATACAGATTGTTGCCATATTCTTAATTACCTCACCTCGTCTGCGCTGTTGTCCCCTGCGCTTTTATCGCTACGTTGCGCCGCGTAACTGTCCTGTTCAGCGTCAGAAAATAACGCTTCCAGCGAAATATTCAATGCATCTTTCCGCTGGTTGCTCACCTGCCCCAGGCGCTGGTTCAGGTCGCGCTCCCATGCAGAAATTGATTCGGCCACCGGCGCATCCGGCAGCGGCCAGGGCAGCAGGTTGTTCAATTCATCCAAGGAGATACGCCCTGCATCGCGGCTCAGCAGGTAGTCTCCCCGGTCGCTGCGGCTGATGATCTGACCTTCCAGCAAGATCTGCACGTACTGATCCCAACGCCCCTGGTCCAGTCCCGGCACCTCTTTCAGCAGCACACGGTCCGGCACAGCCTCGCCTTTTTCTTGCGCCTGCCAGAGGCGATGCACCACCGCCACCATGATATGCAGTTCCGATACACCACTGGCATTGTCGAGACGACGGTATACAGTCAGACTGCGGGTTAACTCACAGCCCAGCAGAATGATAATCCAGGAGATAAAGATCCAGAGCAGGAACAGCGGCACCGCGGCAAATGCACCATAGATCAGCTCGTAGGAGGGAAACTGGGTGACAAACAGGGCAAATCCACGTTTCGCGGTTTCGAACAGGATCGCCACCACCAGTCCGCCGTAAAAAGCATTTTTGATCGGTACGCGACAATTAGGCACCGCCGCATACAGCAAGGTAAACGCAGCGGCAGAGAGAATCATCGGCAGGATCGACAGCAAACGCGCTCGCCCCACCAGCTCAGTGGCTTCCGTAATCACCGAGATCGATGCGATGTAAGAGGTCACACCCAGACCAAGACCGATCAGCACCGGTCCAAGACTCAGTACAGCCCAGTAGAGCAGAAAGCTGGAGAGCCCCTTACGCGGTTCTGATACCCGCCAAACCCGGTTAAAGGCCGCCTCGATATTTTTCATCATCATGATGGCGGTCACGGCCAGCACCGCCACCCCCACCGCGGTCAGCTGGCGGGCCTGATTGGCGAAGTTGCTCAGGTAATCCTGCACCACAGCACCGGTGGTCGGTACAAAGTTACTGAACACCCAACTCTGCAGCTCTTCCCCCACTCCCTGGAAGGAAGGGACAGCTGCAAGCACCGCGTAAGAAACGGTCATCAACGGGACCACCGCAAACAGGGTGGTATAGGTGAGCGCGGAGGCATTCAACACGCCCTGATTGGCAATGAATTGGCGGAACAGATAGGCCAAAAAGCGAAATGCCGGTTTATCTAACAACTGACGCATGACGTTTCCTTTGTCGCGGGAGATCAGACGTATACAATACAGGGCTTAAACCCAACATCGCATTAATTATAAATCGGTATTGCATAATGAGTGACGTGACTATTTACCACAACCCACGCTGTTCCAAATCCCGCCAGACACTGGCTCTGCTGGAAGAACAGGGTATCGAACCTCAGATCGTTAAGTACCTGGAAGACACCCCAAATGCTGATGAGCTGAAAGCAGTACTGGCGAAGCTGGGCATCTCTGCACGCGACCTGCTGCGTAAGAAAGAAGCTGAATACAAAGAAGCAGGCCTGGACAACGACGGCCTGAGCGATGATGAAGTGATCGCTAAGATGATCGAATTCCCAAAACTGATCGAGCGTCCAATCGTTGTTAAAGGCGACGCAGCGCGCATCGGTCGTCCACCGGAGTCCGTTCTGGAGATCCTGTAAGTGTCATCACCTTACGTTCTGGTTCTGTACTACAGCCGCCACGGTGCTACGCGCACCCTGGCGCAACATATCGCCCGTGGCGTTGAGCAGGCGGGTATTGAAGCACGCCTGCGCACGGTGCCAGCCATCTCCACCGTGTGTGAAAGTACAGAGCCGGCGGTGCCGGACGAAGGCGCGCCCTATTGCACCGAAGCCGATCTGGCCAACTGCGCAGGCTTGGCCCTGGGCAGCCCGACCCGCTTTGGCAACATGGCCGCCCCGATGAAGTATTTCATCGACGGCACCAGTTCGATCTGGCTCTCCGGTAAGCTGATCAACAAACCTGCGAGTGTGTTTACCTCCAGTTCCAGTATCCATGGCGGCCAGGAAACCACCCTGCTGAGCATGATGCTGCCATTGATGCATCAAGGCATGGTGATCGCAGGCCTGCCGTACAGCGAAAGCGAGCTGCTCTCCACCCAGAGCGGTGGCACACCGTACGGTGCGACCCACGTTGCAGGTCGGGACAACAGCAACACACCGGATGAAACCGAATTAAGCCTCTGTCGCGCACAGGGCAAACGTCTGGGCGAACTGGCCCTGAAACTGTTGGAGCAATAATTTCCATGGCTGAAGACTACCGCCTGAAAGCGCGCCTGAGCCGTTACATCACCGTTGCATCGTACTTCGCACTGCTTGCCCTGTTTGTACTGTGGCACTTTGTGCTGGTACCTGTACCGGACGCAAATCCACTGACCATCGTGCTGGTGAAAAGCGCACTGCTGCTGGCCTTCCTGCCAACCATCATCAGCGGCAATCCACGCAACCATGACTGGCTCTGCTTTGTACTGATGCCGTATTTCATGGTGGCTGTGATCGACGCCAGCATTCCAGGCACCTTCGCCGTAGGCACCGCATCCTGCATCCTGATCGGCATCCTGTTTACCAGTGCCATGATGTACGCCCGCTGGCAGAGCCGTTACAACAAACAGCTAAACAACCAGTAAGATGCTGCGCGATCAATTTCCGATTCTGGCGCAGCAGGTCGGCGGCCAGCCACTGACCTATCTGGATAACGCCGCCACCACACAAAAACCGCAGGCGGTAATTGATGCGGTGGCACAGTACTACCAAACCACCAACGCCAACGTTCACCGTGCCTCTCACCATCTGAGTGCCGAAGCCACCCTGCGCTTTGAACAGGCACGGGAGAAGCTGGCCCGGTATCTGAACGCGGCAAACAGCCGTGAGATCATCTGGACCCGCGGCACCACCGAAGCGATCAATCTGGTGGCGAACAGCTGGGGCTTGAGCAAGCTGAACTTTGGTGACGAGATCATCCTCAGCACGCTGGAACACCACGCCAACATTGTGCCCTGGCAGATGGTCGCCGAGCGCACCGGTGCCGTGATCAAGGTGATCCCGTTGCTGGAAAACGGTGATCTGGACCTGGATGCCTACCGCAACCTGCTGGGTGAAAAAACCAAGCTGGTCGCAGTCGGTCACGCCAGCAACACACTGGGTACCATCAATCCGGTGAAAGAGATCACTGCTGCAGCTAAAGCTGTGGGTGCAACCGTGCTAATCGACGGCGCACAGGCCCTGCCCCACTTCACCGTGGATGTGCAGGATCTGGGTTGTGACTTTTACGTGTTCTCCGGCCACAAGATGTTTGCGCCAACCGGTATCGGTGTGTTGTGGGGCCGTGAGTCAATTCTGGAGGTGATGCCGCCGTGGCAAGGCGGCGGCGAGATGATCGCCCAGGTCAGCTTCAGCGGCACCACCTACAACCAGCTGCCGTTCAAGTTTGAAGCGGGTACGCCAAACATCTCCGGTGTGTTGGGTTTGAGTGCCGCCGTTGATTGGTTGTCTCTGCAGGATCGTACTGCACTGGATAACCATGAGCAGGCGCTTTTCCAGCACGCACTGGAATGCTGTGCGACGATTCCCGGTTTTATTCGCATCGGTGCGCCAGAGAAAAGTGTGAGCCTGGTCTCCTTCCAGCTGGATCAACACCACCAGCAGGATATCGGTCTGCAGCTGGACCAGATGGGTATCGCTGTACGTACCGGCCATCACTGCGCCATGCCACTGATGCAGGCACTGGGACTGAACGGCACCACACGCGCCTCCTTCGCCTTCTACAACACCATGGAAGAGGTGGAGCGTTTTGCTACGGCACTGGACCAGATCGCCCGTGAAGATCAGGTACAAGTGGCGGTCGCGGCGGTGGAAGAGGACGATCCGGCCTTCAGCCAGTCTCCTTACGGTACCGAGATCAGCGCAGACGATCTGCTCGCCAAACTTGGCCCGATGAAGGACTGGAACAGCCGCTACCGCGAACTGATGCTGCTGGGCAAACAGCTGCCGAAACTGGCCGACAAATTTAAATCCGACGATAACCGGGTACAGGGCTGTGAAAGCCAAACCTGGCTGGCCTATAAAAAAGACAGCAACGGCATTTACCATTTCCTTGCTGACTCCGACGCCCGGGTTATTCGTGGACTGATTGCGTTAGTCCTCGCCGCGTTTAACCACAAAAGCGCAGAAGAAATTAACGCCTTTGATATCAACAACTACTTTGATCAACTGGATCTGCAACGCCACCTGAGCCCTTCCCGGGGTAACGGCCTGCGTGCAATCGTTGAGAAAATCCGGCAGATTGCTGCCGACGCTAATTAACAGGAGCCTCAATGAGCAACTTTACCGATGTATCCTTCCTGAACACCGTTTTTGGTAACGAAAAAGGTGACTTCAGCAATCCAAAATGGGAAAAGGCAGCGAAACAACTGCACCTGATTCAGGAAGAGATGGCTGAGTTGGTTGAAGGTATCGAAAACAAAGATATCACCGAAGTACGCGACGCCATTGCTGACGTGCTGGTTACCACCTACGGCATGGCGCACATCCTGGGTATCGACGCCGACGCAGACATGGCTGCGGTACAGGAGAGTAACCTGTCCAAGCTGTGCAAAACCGAAGAAGAGATCAACGCAACACTGGCCTACTACGGCGAAGAGATAGGCATCGAAGTGTACGCCGGTGGCGAGCTGCCAGAAGCGTTCATCAAGTCATCTAAAGACCAGGAAGGCAAAGACGGTAAATTCTACCCTGCCCACAAGTTCCTGAAGAACACCAACTGGCACGAGCCTAAGCTGGGCTAAGTAAGCCGGGTTAAGCAGTACCAAGCACTATAAAAAAAGGGCCTATCAAAAAGGCCCTTTTTTGTATCCGGGAACCACGCCACGATCTAAATCAAACGTTTAAATTATCCGCCGTTGACTACAACAAATAATCCACGTTAAGTTTGTGTGACATAAAGAGAAATTCATACAAATTCAGAGAATGTTAAGAAAACCTCAATATTCGATCCGTATGATTTTCGCTCGGCATTTTTGATGCCACCGAAGGGTTAAAGGCTGCTGACAAAGATCAGCGATAAAGAGATGCCCGAGTATACGGGCAGAAAATAATACATAAATAAACTGGATGTCCTCCATGAGTGGTTATGTCGGTACAACGAAGTACAACTATCGACGCCTGAATGGCTTGGGGTTTATTGTCTGCGCTGGGGCAATAGCCTTCACTACAGCGTATCTACAGGAGCACCTGGCTCAAGAGCCCTGCCTTCTTTGTGCTCTCACCCGTTTAATCACCCTGACCATCGCCTCGATCTTCCTTCTCGCATTTCTGCACAACCCCGGCTCCATCGGCCAACGCATCTACGGATTTGTCGGCTTCCTGCTTACCCTCACCGGCATCTCTGCCACGTTGAAACATGTCTGGATTCAGGCACAGCTGATCAACAGCTCCACCGTCGCAAATTGCGAAGTTAACGTCAGCCAGGTCTTTGATACAATGCCAACAGTTGAAACACTGTCCGCAATCTTTCAAGGAGCCAGCGAGTGCCACGTAAGCCAATGGACCTTTTTGGGACTAAGCATTCCAGAACAGGCGCTGATTCTGTTCTCAATCCTGCTGATCATTACATGGAAGCTGATCAGAAAACGTCGCCAACCACGCGATCTGTTCCGCTGATTGCGGCGCTGCTGCTCGGCAGCGCCCTGCCTACTTACGCTAACGACACCGTATGCCGCGAAGGACTGGACGCGGACAAAGATCCCTGGACAGCCAACTTCTACCTCGATAACGACCTGTTTACGAATACCGACCGTAACTACACCAACGGTATTCGTGTTTCATTGGTCTCCCCAAACGTAGATAACTTTCTGACCGACGACTGTTTGCCCGAGTGGGTACTGGGTGTGAACCAATACCTGCCGTTTCTGGATGCCGACGCCAGCGGTGAGGACGGTATTCAGCGTAACGTTGTTATCACCTTTGGCCAGCAGATCTACACACCAACAGACCTGAACCGTACCACGGTAGACCCCAACGACCGCCCTTACGCGGGCTGGTTATATACCGGTCTGGCATACCAGAGTCGTAATGAAGAAGTACTGCGTACCACGCAGCTGAACCTGGGTATTGTGGGTCCGGCAGCATTGGGCCAGGAAGCACAGGACTTTATCCACGACCTACGTGGCTTTGACAAAGTCCAGGGCTGGGATAACCAGCTGGAAAACGAGTTGGGCCTGCAGCTGGTGCATGAGATGAAGTACCGCTTTGCACCAGAACCGCTCACCGGCGTACTCGCCTACGACACTATCTTCCATATGGGGGGTAGCTTGGGTAACGTGGCGACTTACGCCAACGCTGGTGCCGAATTCCGACTTGGCTGGCGCTTGCCGGACGACTTCGGTTCCTCCGCCTTGCGTCCAGGTGGTGACAACAGTGCCCCCGGTCCGAAAGATGCCCGCTACGCCAGCTCCAGCCGTAACAATAGCCTGGGTGCCCATCTGTTCGTTGCTGCCGATGGCCGATACGTGTTGCACGACATCTTTCTCGACGGCAACACCTTCTCCGACAGCCACTCCATCGACAAAGAGCACTGGGTGGGAGAAGTTACCGTGGGTTGGGCCGTGTTGTACCGTGGCGTAAAGTTCTCCTTCTCCCGAGTACACCGCAGCCGCGTATTTAAAGGCCAGCCCGAAGGCCATAACTACGGTGCAATCGCGTTGAGCTATAGCTTCGAGTTTTGATCTGATCGCCTGGTATGTGTTGGGTGTCGCCTACGGCTCGACCCAACCTACCGGGATACAATCGTTGGTTGGGTCGAGCGCAAGCGACACCCAACACCACTTCTGTAGCAGTGGTCTCCGACCGCGACATATCCAACACTCCGAACCATGTCGCCCTCGGAGCGGGCTGCTTGTATCTCTCGGTGATGGGTGGTTAGCTACCGTCCATCGCAAGGAGCCGGTGAGCCTGACGGGCTGCTAAGTCGTAAAGACTGCCATGTAGATAAGGCCCCGGCTTCTACTCTCTTAA